>NZ_BAAAAP010000006.1:0-215288 GCF_054768215.1 Clostridium sp. CTA-1 | reverse complement strand
AGCATAAAATTTCCCTATGTATATGGTTTAAATAAAATATTAAAATTTCTTTAATATTTCTCCCTTGATTATTATATATGTTTATATATGGATTATGCAAACTATAAATAAAACCTTATACATAAACATAAGGTTTTTTATGAAAAAACTACCTAAAAATATATTTAATTTTAATATAGCAAATAAAAAATACACTAATAAACATATGAGTTTATTAGTGTATTTTTTATTTGCAGTGTTAAAACTAAATATATTTTATTTTCTTATACCATATCCCCCATAAACGGTCTTTATATCATTTATAGATATCATTGCATTTATATCGCTACCTTCTATGGTTCTTATGATTTCCTCTCTTCTCTTCCTCTTAGCGTGTATTATAAGCATTTTCTTTTGTTCTATTTTCCCTTCTGCATCTACCATGGTTACTCCTACATTTTCATCTCTTAATATTTCTGCCAATCTTTTACCATCTGATTCTGAAGTTATAACATTTATAGTTAATAGGCCTATAGCTAATTTTTCTTCTATAACACAGCCCATATAATTACCACAAGTAAAACCTAAAGCGTAAACTACCATTCTTATAGGGTCATCTTTAATTCCACTTAAAACAGAACTAGTTACATAAAGCCATATAGTTACTTCTATAAAACCTATAATTGACCCATATAATTTTTCACCACGAGTAATTAAAACGGTTCTAACCGTCATTAGTGCCACTTCCATAATTTTAGCAAAAAATATAAATGCATAATATGATAACATTTAACCAGCCCCCCCTATCTCCTTATTTTTAATACAAAATATAATTCCTAGTCATCAACCATAACATATTATATATGGAAAATGATTAATTGTTAATAGTATTTTTTAAAAATATATGTTAATTATTTAAAATAAAAAATTACTATCAACACTAAATTTATATAAATTTTAAATATGAATTAAAAGCTTCAAACATACCATTAAAACAAGTGTATAAACGCAAGTTTTAGGTCAAATTTAATCCATATTTCCAACCAACTGCTATACTATAACACAAAAAAACCTTAATATAAAGTACTTTTTTTAAAAAATTCACTTTATGATTAAGGCTCCTAATTTATTTAGTTTTTCATTATATTTACTTAGATAATTTACTAATATTTTTATTTGTAAATCTAAATTAATTTCCACAATAATCCATATCTCTAAGACATGCAACACCCACTAAACCTGGACCACTATGGGCACCTGAAACTGGGCTTATACATCCTCCAAGCATAGCAAAAGTAACATTAGGTAAATTTTTAAGAACTTCAAAAACTGTCTTAGCTTCTTCTTCTGCATTTCCATGCATAACATAAATTTTACATTTACCCTTTTCCAAAAATTCTTTAGCTATATCTATAAGTTTAGCTAGAGATTGTTTTCTTCCTCTTACTTTTGTATATGTATAATATTTACCGTCTTCATTGTCTATAGAAATTATAGGTTTAATATTTAAAAGCTCTGCTATAGTTCCAGCAACTTTTCCTATTCTTCCACCTTTTTTTAGATATTCAAGGGTTCCAACTACAAAAAATGTTTTAACACTTTCTCTTATTTTAGGGATAGCTTCAACTATTTCATTAAAACTTTTACCCTCTTCTAGCATTCTTGCAGATTCCATTAGTAATACGCCTTCACCTAAGGATATAGATTTAGAATCACATATATATGTTGTAAGTTTTGGATGGTTTTCACTTACTATTTTCATTCCATTATATATTCCTGATAATCCACTGGATAAAACTACAGCTATTACATGGGTATATCCTTCTCCCTCTAACTGTGTAAAAAGATTATCCATATCCTCCATAGATGGTAGTGAGGATGTAGGAACTTCTACTTCTAAATTTTCATAAACCTCTTTGGAGCTTATATCAAATCTATCTTTAAGTTCCCTATCTTTATATATTATTCTAAAAGCTAGCTGCTTTATGTTATATTTTTCTAGTATATCTTCTGGTAAATCACTAGTTGTATCAGTAATCAATGCAATTTTTTCCAATTGAAATTCCTCCTAAATAACCATATATGAATATAGGTTAATTATAACACTTTAATATTATATGACAATAGATTCAAAAAAAATAAGATATAATAAATTTTATATCTTTATTATACCTTAATTTCTTTATTTTATTATTTATTATAAAAAATATAGCCTATGTAAAAATTTAATTAATTTTATTATTACAAAAATAATTAACATAAACTATATTAACCACTCACTATATTAATCAATTATTAACTAGGCTTAAACTAAGTTTTCTCATTGCTCTTTTAAATGCATTTTACTTATGCTTAAAGGCCTCTTTATGGCTACTAAATCATTTATATAAATTAAATTTTTATTATAGCTTAATTTAATATTTTAGGTACTGCTAACAACTTGTAGCTAACATCTTTTTCACTACTTATTTCCTTTATGTCCTCTATACTATTTATTTTTAAAATTAGTGTTGATCCGTTTCTATTTAAAATTCCACCTCCAATAAGATATCTTTCACCTAATACCTTATTGTTTAAATGAGTTTTTATTTTGCTTAATATTTTGTCATCACCAGATTTATAATTAATTTTAACGAATAAATTATAATTATCTTTCACTTCACAAATATTCATTTTTTCAACCCCTAATTTCATAATAATTTTTATTACAATCCTATTGTATCGAACATATGTTTAATAGTCAACTTTTTTTATCTATTTTTAAATATTTTATTTTAATAATGTAAAAAATTCGTACTTTTTTTAGAATTATGTACATTAATAWTATAGGAATTAATAATTATAAAAATTACTTTTTTACTTTTATTTGTTAGCATTTATTAAATTTTTCTTTAAATAAATATTGACTTATTTATTATTAAATGTTATTATTTCTACTAAAATTGTATAGATATCATCCATATAATTCTGATAATAAGGTTCAGAAGTCTCTACTTAGGTACCACAAATACCTTTTCTATGGGTGAATCCTTTATATATTATATTTATATATACATATTTATATGCATAAAACTATCAAGGATTTACTTATATCCTGGATAGTTTTTTTATGTTTATTATTTAGGAGGACAAAAATGGAATCAAAACAAAAGACAAATTCTTTATTTGAAAAAATTTTTAAACTTTCAAAAAACAAAACCAATGTAAAGACAGAAATTATTGCTGGCTTTACAACTTTTATTACTATGGCCTATGCTTTACTTGTTATTCCTAACATCCTAAAATTTTCTGGAATGAATTCTTTAGGATTAAAAGGAGATGAAGCAGCTAAACTTTCTACTTTAAATGATCCTGTAGTAGCTGCTATATTTACAAGTATGTGTATTACATCAGCTATAGGAACTATAATAATGGCCTTTTATGGTAACTTGCCCTTTGCTGTAGCTCCTGGTATTGGACTTACTGCATTCTTTACTTATAGTGTATGTTTAACATTAGGATATACTTGGCAACAAGCTTTAGCAGCCGTATTCATCTCTGGAATTATATTTATAATTATTACTGTTACCTCCATAAGAGAAAAAATAGTAGAAGCTTTACCTGAAAATTTGAAAATAGCCATAACAGGGGGTATTGGTCTTTTTATTGCTTTAATAGGGCTAAAAAGTGGTCATATTATTATTTCCAATCCAGGAACCCTTATTAGCTTTGGAAGCTTTTCTGATTCTAAAGCTATATTAACTCTTATTGGAATATGTTTAATGGGAATATTAGTAGCAAGACAGGTTAAAGGTGGTATGCTTATATCTATAATTATAACTACTATTATAGGAATACCTATGGGAATAACTAATCTTTCTGGACTAAAAATATTAAGCACTCCTGCTTCTGTAGCACCAACATTTTTAGCCTTTGATTTTAATGGACTTATAAGTCATAATGGTACTGGATTTATAGGAGCCTTAACCAGTATAATAATGGTTATATTAACTTTTAGTTTAGTAGATTTATTTGATACTATAGGAACTTTAGTAGGAACAGCCCAAAAGGCAGATATGATTTTACCAAATGGAAAAATTAAAAATATGAATGAAGCCCTTTTATCAGATGCTATTGCTACGACTGTAAGTTCTATGTTTGGAACTACAACTACAGCAACCTATGTAGAATCTACAGCAGGAATTGCAGAAGGTGGAAGAACAGGATTAACTTCTTTAGTAGTAGGAATATTATTTTTACTATCCCTATTCTTTAGCGGATTAGTAGGGATAACCCCTGCTGAAGCTACTGCCCCAGCATTAGTAATAGTAGGGGTGTTAATGGTAAGCTCCATTAAAAATGTAAACTTTGATGATTTTACAGAAGCTCTTCCAGCCTTCTTTACCATAGCAATTATGCCTTTTAGTTATAGTATAGCTAACGGAATCGCCGCAGGTATAATATTCTATCCAATAATGAAGCTACTGGAAGACACAAAGAAGTACATCCTATAGTTTATATATTAGCTGTATTGTTTATAATAAGATTCATAATGCTACCAAGTGCATAAAATAAGGAAAGTGCGTCGCACTTTCCTTATTTTATAACCTAAAGATTATTTATGAAGTTGTCAAACAAGCTGTGAATTTTTCATTGCCCTTAAATAAAATATTTGAAATTAGTTGCATATTTGGTGGGAATAAATTCTATAATTTCATAACTAGCGATTTTTTCTTTGTAAAAGGGGTCTTCACTTAGTATAGAATTAACTTCATTAATGTCTTCAGCATTACAAAGAATAATTCCACCTGTACGTGGATTTTTTCTTCCAGAACAAATAAATTTTTCTGCATTATAATACTTGTCTAGAAATAATATATGATTAGGCAAATATTTTTCCACTTCCGTAATAGGTTTTATGTATGTAATATTTACTATAAACATGTTGATTTTCTCCTTTAAATAGTTTATTATAATAATGACTATGGTCAGTGACTACAGTCATTATTATACACTTACAATGAAAAACCGTCAAGAAAGGAATAAATATGTTAAGAAAAGAAAAAGCTATTCTTACTAAAAACAAGGTTTTTGAAACCGCTATTGAACTAATTAAAGAAAAAGGATATAACAATGTTACCATAAGCCAAATATGCCAGAAAGCTGGAGTTGCAAAGGGTACTTTTTATGTTCACTATAAATCCAAAGAAGATATTATAAAAGAAAGTTACTATTCCGATATGGGGCAATTCGTTCTAGAACAATATGAAAAGTTAATTTCAAAAGATAAAAATATGAATATTAAGGATAAAATAGAAAAATTTCTTATATCAGAACTTATATTTACTAATTATGCTGGACATGAAATGACATGTCGGGCTTATGTAACTAATTTAACAGAAAGTATATCAGAAGATAGCAAACATTTTGAAAGAAGAGGATTTACAAAAGACTTAAAACTATTAATTTTAGAAGGTATTAACCAAAAGGTATTTGAAACAAAACAAACAGCAGATGGCATATTTTTATATTTAGAAAGTTTTGTAAGAGGACTTATGGCTTCATGGTGTTTTTCCAACGGAGAATTTGACATTGTGGAAAAAGGAGAAATATATATTCATGAAATTTTAAAAAAGTTATAAGCATATTTTATGCTTAAATTTAAAGTTAGATAAAAGTATCAAATAGTAACTTCCCTATTTGATACTCTTTTCTTATACATCATATTTGTTCCTATATCTTTAAAATTAACTCACACCACTATATATATTAGTTAATTAAAAACTTTGGACTTATGTTTATAGCACACATCTCATAGTCTGCATTGCATTTTTAAATTCCTGTTTTTCATATAGCTTTATTGCATTAATATTTTCTGGTAGGACGTTTAATTCTACATATTCTAAATTACGATTTTTAGACCATTTCTTCACTTCATTTATTAAAATTGTGCCAATACCACTGCCACGGTAGGACCTTTTTACAATCAGATCCATTAAATAGGTATACTGATGTTTTACTAAGCAATTAAAAGGCGGTGTTTCCTGTTCCTGAATAAGAGCGAACCCTAAAATAACTTCATCATTATCAATGGCCATTAAAATATCAGATTTTTCACTAGCAATAATACCTTCTAAAAATTCTTTATCCTGCTTTGCACTCTGAAAGTAGGTTGGCTGTAAATTTCTCATATCTCAAAATAATTCTTCATACAACTTACGAATATCTTCTATATTATTTTTTGTAGCAACTCTAATTTCCATTTTTGCATCCCCCATTCTTTATAAACAGATTTCTTAGCTTCAGAGGGAGTTTTTACCCCGGCTAAAGTTCAGAAATCGTTATCCGAATACGTAGGCTCATCACTCTCACTTTGAAGAATATGGGAGTATCAGAGCGGGTAGTCATCAGATAAAATATAAATAATTTTTATTTCTAAATATTGTACAAATGTACAATATTTAATAATTCAATTGTATCCATTATAAATATTAATTTCAACAACTCACCTAGAAAACTGCCCCGTAAGAGAAGTTATACCATATCCTATTAAAAAGGGATATGTACCCAGAAGCTAAGACATTCTAATTTGTTTTTTCATAAAATATAATTTCCTGTGAGAAAGAAGATCAAAATCATCCTTTTGCAGGGTTCCCTTTTAGTTAGAAATTATTATAACAGCTTTTAAAGTTATTAAAACAAGAAATACTTTTAGAGAAAATAGATATCTAGAAAAATAATTAGAATACTTTATTTTTATAGCTATCTATTGACTAAAAGTATTTCTTGTTTTAATTCTTACTCTTTATTTATTACTAATATCAATCTTTCCATCTTTTATTTCTATAATTCTGTTACTAAATGAAGCTGCATGCTTATCGTGAGTAACCATCACTATAGTTTTCTTATCATTTACATTCAAAGATTTTAATATTTCCAACACATTGTTACCAGAGTTGGAATCCAAACTTCCTGTGGGTTCATCTGCAAATATTATTTTAGGATCTGTAATTAATGCTCTAGCTATAGCTACCCTTTGTTGCTGCCCTCCTGATAATTGATATGGATAGCATTTTCTTTTTTCATATAGTCCAACTTTATTAAGTAAAAAATCTAATTTTTCCTTATACTTTTTTTTAGGAACTCCTTCATATTCAAATATAATTGATATATTATCCTCAACATTTAAACCTTCTATTAGATTATAAAACTGAAAAATAAACCCAAAATTTTCTCTTCTTAACTTACTAAGCCTGCTATCCTTCATATTGAAAATATAATCATTTTCAAACAATACGCTACCTTCGCTTGGTTTGTCTAAGCCACTAAGAATATATAATAATGTACTTTTGCCAGCTCCAGATTGTCCCATTATACTTAAAAATTCTCCCTCATTAATTCCTAAGTTAATACCCTTTAATATATCATAGGAATTATCTCCTATATTAATTTTCTTTTTAATATTAATACCTTTTAATATACTCATAATCAATCACCCTATTATTCATCTGACTTTATTTCATCTATTATATTTATTCTATATATTTTTCTCATAGGATAAATATAGCTAATAACAGTAATACCTATAGAAATCAGAACTAAAATCACCATTATTTTGTAATCCTTAATAAACATCATATCTCCAATGTAATAAGATAAGATTTTATTAATATAATTACTTAATGTAACTCCTAAACCTAATCCAAATATTCCACTATAAGAACCTAAGATTATAGCTTCGAATAAAATACATTTACTCAAATAACCTTTAGATATGCCTAAAGCTCCTTTAGTTGCATATACTTTTTTTCTAGATAAAAGATTTATAGTAACATTGTTGCTCATGCTAATTATGCATATAATTGTTGAGATACATATTAAGACATTTACTATGGTAAATGTTTTTTTGTTATTATTATTGTTTTCTTCATTAAGAACAGTTAATTCTTGTATAGAATATTTATTTTCATATTTGTCTTTAAATAATTTTTCTATTTCATTTGTTGTAGACTTTATTTGTTTACTATTAACTTTTATAAGACATAAATCCTTATCCTTTACCTTTATGTCCTTATTGAAATTATCTTTGGATAGGAATAATACTTTTCCCATATTTTCAAAACTACTAACAACTCCAATTACCTTATAATTAACTTCATTGATTTTTAATGAATCATTTAAATTAATGCCAGTATTCTTACTAAATGTTGTTGTTATTATAATGTTTTTTCCATCATCAAGTTTATCAAATATATTATTTCCACCTTTTTTAATAATTTCTGTTGAAAAATCTTTCTTATACTGAGATCCATCTATTCCTGCAATATCTACCTTTGTATCTTTTATGACCTCTGTTGTTCTTGATTGTAGTAGAGAGTTCTTAATATATTTTATATTCTTTATTTTATCTGTAAAATCTTCCTCTACTGTCCCATCAATACTTAGCATTAAATCTGCATTACCGTATACATTCATTACTCCATTGTTTATCATATTTTTAAGTGTAACACTTACATAAATTGAACAAATAATTATTGATGTAATTATTACTATATCTACTATATTAGAAAATTGCATTACAAGCTCTTTAAACAAAATGCTAACCGAACCTTTAAATGTAGAAAATATTTTTTTGTAAATCCAATTAAACATTATAAGTAGCAGTTTTGCTAAAAATACAAAAGAAATAATAAAGAAAAGAGCCCCTAAAATTAATGCTAATGTTCCATTTTCTCTTTTATATTCACTAATTAAAATAACTATGGATACAATTAATAACACAACTCCAAAAGAAGATTTAAATATTTTCCCTATTTTATTTATATAATATTTTTTCCCAATACCTTTTAAAAGATTTATAACAGACATATTTAATATCTTCCTTAAAGAAACTAATATTACTAGTACACTAAAAATCATAATTATTAAATCAATGAATAAAAATTTTCTCAAATCTAAAGTAAAATATCCATCCCGCACTATATAGTTTAAAATTAGCTTTACGAAAGGAACAGTTAATATACTCCCTATAACTATTGAACTTAATACTATAAGTAAGTTTTCTACTATAACACTTACTTTAATATCCTTCTTTGATATACCTAAACTTCTCAATATACCAATTTGATGCAACCTTTCATAAATTATAAGTGAAAATGTTGAATAGGTTAGAAACAATGTTATAAATATAGACAACACACCAATTATCTTTAATGCCATATCTATAGTTCCTACATAGGATTTAAAATAATCCATATCATATCGTTGTTGGATTATAAATTTTGATGATACTTTAGGCTTTATTTTCTCAATCATATTATTTATATCATCTAAATTTTTTATTGTTATTCCAATTGAATAAGCATTATCCTTTTGGTCTAAAAGGTACTGGGCATTATCAATACTAATCATTGCAGTATTCATACTAGGATCAAATACCCCTGTATTTTTTGATATTCCGCTTATAATAAATTCTTTATTCTTATTTCCGATTACTAGTTTTATCTTAGATCCTACTTTTAAATAATTTTCCTTTGCATACTTTTCATTAATTATAATCTCATTTTCTTTATCTTTAACCTTATATTTATCTATCAATTCTATTGGGAATGCTGCTTTCTGTTTATTAAGATCAACCCCAATAATATTTACATCTTTTAAAGTTTTATAATCCTTTGCCATACCTCCTATTCTAGGTACAATATGACTTATTCCATCTATATTCTTGATAGAATTTATAATATCTTTAGGATTGAAAAAAGGGTTTTTTTCATCTGCAGTTGTTATCACCAGTTGGCTATTTAAAGTTGTCTTTCTTAGCTGATCTTCTCTGATTTTAATTGCAGAATCTTTTATTATAGATGTAGATAACATAATAATTGTAGACAAAACTAAGGTACAAGTTAATAGTATATATCTAATTTTATTTTTCCTTATACTGTTAAATGCAATTTTAAAAAACAACTTCATATTTTTCTCACCATTCGTGTTTTATATTTAGATACTCCTACTCTCTTTAAAAATTTAACTATTCTCTCATTATGTTCAAAAGCATCCGAAATTACATAAGACTTTCCTTTGCCTATGGCCCACTCTTCCGCAATTTTATAAAGATGATATATAATAGAGAAAATATTTCTTACATTTCTACCTTTTTCATTTATATAGTAATGTAATATATAAGCATAATCATTATGTTCAAAGGAAAAATCCTTTCTATTTATCCATACTTCTACAAATCCATGAATTTCTTCATTATACTCTACAACAAATATTCCACAATTATCATTTATTATAGACTCTTTAATTTGACCATCTCCACAATTAAATTCTAAACTTCCTTTGTAATAGTTATCCTTTCCTAATTGATCTACAGATAGCTCTCTCCATAGTTCTAATATATTATCTAAATCAGATAATTTTGCTTCTCTAACTATAAAGTCCATAAGCGCTCCCCCTTATCTTCTTTTAGTTTTCTATCTTTACATTGCCTGTTTTTACACTTATATAAAATACCGCACCATCTTCACTAATATTTCCTACATCTTTAACTTTAACTTTATTAGCCATAGATCCTATCAGGTTAATTTTACTTTTATTTGGTACTTTAATATTTACATTTACAACTTCTCCATTAATCTTGTACTGATAATTACTTTCTAATTGTTGCAAATTCAAATTAATATTTCCTACTTTAGAACTTATATTAGATTTCTCTAACTCTCCTTTGTATGATATATTTCCATTTTCCATTTGAACTTTCAAATCTTTATAATTACCTTCTAACTCAATATTTCCAATATTATTTTCTATATTTAATGAACTAATCTTTTTAGGGATAACTATAGTGGTCTCTATGTTTACAGAACTGATGCTAGACTTGTCTTTACTGGATAAATTTATCTTAATAGTCTCATCCTCTAAAGTGCAACTAATAGAATTTAATGCTTCTTGTAATTTATCCTCACTTTTTCCACCAACAAGTTTTTCTATGGTAACTTTAACTTCATCAACATTACCTTTTTTAATCTTTAGATTTCCACAATTGCTTTTTATTCTTACTGTGTCACTAATGATTTTATAACTAAACTCATTAGTTTCCTTTTTTGTATAGGGGGCTATTTCATCGTCAAATTTTATCTTATTCTTCTTAGAACATGAGGTTAATGTTAAAGTGGCTATAATAATCAGAGCAAATCCTATAATGATTTTATTCATTTCTTCCTCCTTTCCATAACCTAACTGCTTGTACTATTTTTAGACAATTCTTCATGAGTTTATTAATCCATTTAGAAATACCTCTTCATTCCAGATACTATTTCTTAGACAGTTCTTTCATAAGCTTAGAAAAATATGAGTCTTTTTTTGTTAAATATTCATAATCTCCTTCTTCAACTATTTCTCCTTGCTTAATTGTATAAATACACTGAGCCTTATTTAATAAACTCAAATTATGGGTTATTATAATTACCAGTCTTTCTTTTGATAACTCTTCTAGTATATCTTTTACTCTCTTTTCATTTATAGTATCAAGAGCTGCTGTAGGCTCATCAAAAATATAAATTAATGATTCTTTTACTAAAGCTCTAGCAATGGATAATCTTTGTTTTTCGCCACCTGATAAATTTGCTCTTTCATTAACTATAGTGTCATAGCCTAATTCTAATTTTTCTATAGTTTTTTCTAGGCTTAGTGACTTTACAACTTCTTTTATTTTTGAATCTTTTATATCTCTACCCATCTTTATATTATTTTTAATGGATTCATTCACAAGCTCTATATCCTGTGATACTAAGCTTATAACTTTTCTTATATCTTTTGCTCCATATTCTTTTAACTCTTTTTCATTAATTTTTATTTCTCCTTGGTATGAGTCGTAAAAAGCACTCAATAATTTTATTAAAGAACTTTTCCCTGCTCCAGAATCCCCAACTATTGCGAAGATTCCTTTTGATGGTAGCTTAAAGTTAATATTATTTATAGCCTGACTTCCATTATTATATTTAAAACTAACATCCTTAAATTCTATTTCTTTAAGAAAACTAAGTTCATTATTTTCTTTATTAACTCTTTCAGTTTTTAAATTAATATACTCATTAATTCTATTAAATATGGGAACTATTGTGTGTATATCTATATTACTATTTAGTAGCTCATATATTGGTTGTACTAATAGTTGAAAATACAGCCCCATGGCCACAACTGTTCCTATTGTTATTTTTCCATCCATAACAAGTAAACTTCCCATTCCATATACAATAGATAATGATGCTATCATTATTCCATTACTAATGCTATTCATTAACATGCTCAATTTTCTAAACTTTAAATTATTTGTATAATTTTTTTCTATTATTTCTTTAAATTCTCTCTTTACTTTCTCCTCTTGATTAAACGCTTTGATAGTATTAATTGATCCAACACTTCGATTAATTTTTATACATATTTGGTCATAACTTTCTTGAATACTCTTAGACATAGGATTAAATTTACGTGATATTTTCCAGTTAATAAAAAAATATATTACATATAAAAAAATAACCATTAGTGTAATTTCTTTAGATAACATTAGCATTCCAATGATAATCATGATTATTAACACTATATTTTTCACAACAACAACAAAAAAGTTGGTAATAAATTCACTTACACTTCTTCCATCATTACTTATTCTAGATACAATAGCTCCATTACTACATCCATCGAAAAATTCCATAGGTGCGTCTATTACTTTATTAAACATTTTTTCTCTAAACATTATTGTTATATTTTCACTTATTCCCATGAAAACCCTATTTTTTAGATATCCAAATATAGGTTGGCATATGCATCCACCAAAAAATATTAATATGCCTATTTTTAGCTTATAAATTGAATTACTTGGAATAACACTATCAATTAAATACCTAGACACCATTGGAGATATAAATATAGCAACTGTATATAAAATAGTAAAAATTAACCCAATTAATTCTTTGCCTTTATATTTTTTTGCTACTTCCCATACATTGTTTAATATTTTCTTCATAATTTCTCCCTAAATTAAACTATGAATAAAAGATCTACATAGTATTTATTTTTTTGTACAATCTATTTTTATAGTTTTTCATATCATTTATTTCAAATAATTCTCTTATTTCATCTTCTTCACTTAGTACATCTCCACATATATACTTAAATCCATGCTTCTTAGCTTCACTTATTGATGCTTCAAATAATTTTTTAGCAATATCTTTATACTCTTGTGTATCTATGAATTTATCTTTATCCACATATAAATACTTTATATATAAAAACTTATCAATAAAAAACAGATAATCTGAATCTCTAAATGACAGATTTATCATACCTATAAAATTTTCTTTGTTTCTAGCTATGAATATCATTTCATTTTTATTCTTACCATTTAAAACTTCCTTTAAAGAATTTTTAGAATGATAAAAATTAAAATCATCATATTTTGTAATTTTCGTCTTTTCTTCATTTATAGATACTATGAGATCGGCTATCTTTTTCATATCACTCATTCCTGCTCTATATATTTCTATGTCTTCTCTCATAATCACCTCTCCTTTAAATCATTAAAAATGTATAAATCATAACAATTCTAACAAGCTTTCATTGCTAAACATTTTGCTTTGTTTAAAATTTTTAGTTTTTAATGTTTCATCAATAACTTTATTTATGCTGTACTTATCAATCAATTTCATAATAATATAAATGGATATATCATAAAGTTTTTCATTATTATAATTGACATTATAAAAATCAAAATCTTCGTTTATATTAGGTTTTTTCCCCTTATAATTACCATACTGATCTGAAAGATAAACAGCTAGCCCTTCATTTAACCATATAGGCAATGGTGATTGTGTCTTTAAATTTAATACTACATGAACAAATTCATGTAATATTAAATTTTCAACACTCTCATTATTTGATTTTTTCCATTTATCATGATCTAATATTAGAATTACATCTTCAAAGCTTGTCCCGATAACCCATTTGGGGACTTTAACTTCTAGTATTTCTGATAATTCTTCTAAACTATCTATTACATCTACAATGACTTTATCATTAAAATTAAATAGATTTTTTATATTCATTGCTCTATTATAAAAATCCAAATAGCTTTCAATGTCTCTTAATACTCTTAAATCTTTAATATGGAAATTAAGATTATTCACAGCAACATCCCTGCTGACTACATTCAGCCTCATTTTTTTGGTTATATGTTGCTATTATTGTTTCTTCAAGGTTATATATCCATTTTTCACATTCAGGCTTCTCATTCATTGTTCCTTTATATGGACATCCTCCCATGCATATTGGTAATATGGTACACTCCTTACACTCTTCATATTCAAATGGAGACCATAATATATATTCCATATTTCTTGCATACATTTTTTCATCTACTTTGTCTTTAATTGTAGTAACATTTCCAACCGCCCTATCAACATTTCCAACATCATTCCAACATTTATACATATATCCTTCAGAATCAATTACATAAGCTCCAACATTATCAGCACAACAATAATTTGCTTTTACGCTTGGATAGAAAGGATATGCTCCTGCCACCTTATATCCTCTTTCAAAAAGTACTTTCTGATATTTAGTATCACTTTTTGCATATTCTTTTGTGTTTAAACAATTATTTGCAATTCCATTACAGCTATCTGTATATGCAGTAACATGTCCTAGATTAACAACAACATCTTTCAATCCATTTTCTTCTAATATATCTAATAATTCCTCCACATGATCAACATTTGTTTTATCTACATTTATTCTAATAGCTATATTTTTAATTCCACCATCTATAAGTTTTTTTACATTAGCCATTATTGTAGTAAAAGTTTCCTTATCTGAATTCTTTAATATTCTTCTTTTATTATGAATACTTGGAGGGCCATCCACTGTAATTTGCGCCCCTGTTATTTTAGCTTTTTTCATATTTTCTATAGTTTCTTCATCTATCAAGTATCCATTGGTTACAATATATGCACTATATTTAACATTTTCTCTTTCACATATTTCTATAGCCCTTTGAGAAAAGTCAAATATCATCTCCTTTGCTAATAATGGTTCTCCACCATACCAGGTTATACTTATATTATTTTTATTTTTAGCATTTTCTTCTATCATTTCTATTAAACTATCTTGAACTTTTTTGTCCATAAGGCCTGCTTTTGGAGTTTCATAACAATAAGGACAAGCAAAATTACAAGCTAGTGTAGGAGCAATAACTAGTCCTAGTGCGCCACTTGAAAACTTTCCATTGTAATTTCTATATTTTAATAACTTTAATTCATCCATATCATCATGAACTATATAATTACCCTCTGACATGTTTTCAACTAACTCTCTCTTTTTTTTATCTAAATTTTCTATATCTAAATTTTCTATGTTTTCTAATACATCTAAAAAGTCCTTATCTACTTCTGCGAGCGCACAAGTAACACTATTAAAAGCTATAGTTTTTCCATCTTCTAGTTTAATTATTTTATTGTATTTAGATTTTTTCATAATTTTTGCCCCCTACTTTGTTAAATTTTTAATAATCCAATGTATAACAGTCTAAATTTATTTTATTAATTACATTATTTGTTCCCATATCATTTAGTTATTCCCTTGACTGTCTTTCTCTCACATTTCTATATTCATTGAAATATTTATCCGATGACTACCCGCTCTAATACTTCCCTCTTCTTCAAAGTGGGAGTAAAGATCAGTTACGTCCCTGGATAACGATTTCCCCTAAAGGATAACGACTTCTAAGGAGTAAAACTCCTAAGAATTCTGTTAATAAGCTTTAGTTGGAGTAAAAACTCCCTTTGAAGACAAGAACTCTGTTTATATCCTTGAGTGATATACTTCACAGTTATTACAATTCACACATACGTTGCAATCAGAACAATAACAATACCAATTTTTATTTGATGATGGCTTGATTATATATTTCATATTATTCCCCCTATTTATTCTCAACGTTCTGTAAAGTTATATTAAAATTGATTTCTCTTTTCTCCCAATTATAATGATTTGATTTTAAAACATTTTTCTTAGAAGAAAAGAGAAATCAAATTAATAATTTTAAAATCATTTTGGGAATTTATAGTTATGAACTAAGTATTATGAAAGTAAATATGATATTAATGGTAATAGGTCTTACATTGAGTTCCACAATTTTCATGACAATTATCGCAATTACTACAGTGACAATATCCAGAAACATATTCCCATTCTTTCTTTCTATAAATTATATATTTCATGATAAAACTCCAATCTAAAATTTAATTCATTTAAAATTATTTTTATGATGCTTCTCCTCCATTAAGTGCACAATCTACTACACATACCCTTAAACAATTATTTACACAAACACTACTACACCCGTTTTCTCCACAGCCTACAACACAATATCCATCTTTAAAATTTACTCTTTTAATAATATATCTCATCTAATCCCTCCTTCCCATTTCCCCTTAAATTGTAAGGTATATTATATTAACCATACTAAAATTTGACTATTTCTCAAAATATAGTTCGAATTTTCTGAACAATTATTTTAAATTTTTAATATCTAACTTTAGTAAGTTTCTATCCCCACACACTTTGGCCTACACAGTTATTTACGCAATTTCCAGAGCATACAACACAATATCCTTGTGAAAATTTTTTAGCAGGCTCTTTTATATATTTCATGACTTTCCTCCTCTCTCCCTAAATTAACCGTATTATGTTAATATTAAATAGTATCTTAATAAACTTTTTTATATTACGTATAAATGCCACATCTGCTATTACATTTTAAAGAACAATAGTCACACTGATCACAATAACATAAGCCTATTCTAAAACTTTTAGGTTTTACTATAAATTTCATAATATTAATACCCCAAATTATTATAATTTTGGTCCTAGTCTACCTATACTAATATTGAATTGTTAAATATATTAAAGATAATTGATGTTATATATATGAATGATAATTTCGAGGAATTTACAAAGCTGTAATAGAATTTAAATTAATTCTCATCTTAATACATATAACTATTCTTCTTAAATATAACTACCTATTATTTTTAAATTAAGATAATTAAGACTCTTAGTATAGATAGACTAGGAGTATTCTATTCTTCATTTCCTATTTTTAAACACCATATGATGCGCAATATCCACATCCTGATTGCTTAGAACAATCATTGTGACAATTTTCTGAACACGCATTACAAAATCCTAATACATATTTTGATGATGGTTTTTTTATAAATCTCATTTGATCCACCCCCCATTAATTATTCTTCTAAATTCTCTATTAGTTACTATTAGGTTGTACAACTACGCATTGATCTGCGCATCTGTTATCACAGTTTGTAGAACAAGCTACACAGAATCCTAATTGAAATTTTTTAGATGGATTTTTTATAAATCTCATAATTTCCCCCTCCTTTAACTTCTAAATTATATGAACATTAACTCTTATTTTCTTTAAAAAACAAATAAATTTCTAAAGAAAAAGAGAATAATGTACAAAACTAAATTATATTATAGATTTGATTTGGTTAGTTTTTATAGAGTTGATTAAATTTTTTATCTTTTTAATATAGTCTTATTAAATCTTATAAATTATTTAATGGATGCATTTAGTATAAGTTTTTTATTTTTATATCCTAGATAAAATAGATGCCCTATTTTATAGGGGCTTAATTAAAATCTAAAAAAATTCCAAAGTTATATAGTTTTCAAAGATAATATAATTAAAAGAATAAATATAATTATAGTGGTTTAACAGATTCTATTAATCAATATTAAGTTTAAAATATAGTAATATACATTCTAAATTTAATATCATTAAAGTATGAGAAAATATTAACAATCCATCACCTAAAATAAACTTCTTATTTTTAATAATAGATTTTAATGTATTCTAATCGGCTTGTCCCATGTGTTTTAATTTAACTTTAAAGAAATTCTACTATCCTTTGATTCTTTTTTCAATATGATTGGCATGAATAACACCTGTACTAGAATAAATAGATTTTTTCTTCAAAGCCATATTGAATTTTTTAATATTTTTGTTAATTTATGTCTAAATTCTTTAGACCTATATTTACTTATTGGTATATAGGTATCATTAACATTGATTATGTTGTCCTTAAATTCTTTTACTTTATTAAGATTAACTAAAAAACTTTTGTGGCATCTAAAGAAATCATGTTGAGATAATTTTTTTTCAAATTTTGATAAGGTCATTTTAAATATATATTCTTTCTCTTTAGTATGTATAGTTAACATCTTTTGCATAACCTCTATATATGTAATTTCATCTATATTCAAAATTATAATTTCACCTTTATATTTAATAACTAAATTCTTTTGTGCTTCAATACTCTTAATACAGTTCAACGTAACATATTTTATAATTTCATAATTTATAGGTCTCAGCAAATACCTATACGCTCTTACTTCATACGCTTGATGAATATAATTGACAAGCTTTGTTACAAATATTATTTCTACTACTGAATCAAACTCTCTTATTTTTTTAGCTATTTCTATTCCATTTATTTTTCCCATATTTATATCTAAAAATATAATGTTCATTTTTTTATAATTTTGTAGAAGCTCTTCTCCACAATCAAATTCTAATAATTCACATTCTAATTCCGTTTCTTTAATAATTTTTATTAGATGATCTTTCAAATAATTTCTTTGTTCAACATCGTTTCCACAGATTCCTATGCGCATATATAATGTCCTCCCTTTTATTAGTTTTTTAGTATTCATGGGCAAGCAAATTCTAGAAGCTAATAAAAAAGGTGATGACAGTATTTAATATAAAAACAATCAAAAAAATTTTCATCATTTGTATTTTTCTTGAATATAAGCCTAAAAAAGTACATAAATAAAAATAAATTTTGAAACAAAATTTATTTTTAAAACTTTCTAGGATTAATAAATTAAATCTGTTATATTTTTAGAATCTGTTATTTATTACTATATATACCACATAATGTAAACCTTTTAAGAAGAACTAAAAAATATTTAATTAAATATTTAAATATACGAATTAATAATAACCACTATCATTATAATTTTATTTAACAAAACACATTATAATTTAATCCATAAAAAGAATTAAATTTCTAGCCTTTTATACAATGCATACCTATAATACTTCACCCTTATTCAAAGTGGTGTTAAATCACGACTATATCTCTGAATAGTTACTTTAAGTTTTAGATAAATTAAAAACTCTAACCTAAGCACAAAATCATATCCATATTAATTTAGGTTTTATTATATCATAAAAATTAGGTTTAATTTTTATATGATAAGTAATTTTAAAACAAAAATAATTTTATGTTAACAATTATTACACAATTAACCTACAAATATAGAAAATGTACAAATATAGAATTCATTAGTAAAAGCTTTAATTTTTTATAAATCCAACAAGGTCCAGAAACAGAAATTTTTAAAATATTAACAAGCAATTAAAAGAATTAATTTAAATTTGTGGTATTCTTAAAATGAGAATAAGGGAAGCTATTTAACTTCCCTTAAAAATTATTAATTATTATATAAAAATATTCTTTTAAAACGAAACTTAAATTATTATTGTTATAATAAAATCTAAGAAAATTATATTACAGCAACATAATATTTATAGAAAATTCTACTTTACCTTTCCCACGTGATTGAAAGGATATACCCTATATATTGCCTTACCTTCTACTTGTTTATAATCAATAAGTCCAAACATTCTACTATCTTTACTTATAATTCTGTTATCACCCAAAACAAACAATTTGTTTTCTGGAACCTTAATAGGAAGTTTAAATTCTCTTTCAATAGTTTCCCCTTTTACATAAGATTCTTCAAGTTTTTTGCCATTTAAATATAAATGTCCATCTTTAATATCAATTTCATCCCCCGGAATACCAATTACTCTTTTAATTAATCTATCATCTTTTTCTATAGAATCATTGTTATTATTAAATATGGATATTATATTATCTACCATTTCTAAAGTGTCCTCGGCTATAGTTCCCTTTTCTTTATTTTCATGAAAAATAATTATATCTCCTTTTTTAGGTTCTGCAAAATTATAACTTAATTTATCTACTACTAATTGTTCATTAGTAAGCAAGGTGTTCTCCATAGAATTTTGTTGTACTCGAACCTTTGCAAAAACCTTACTATTAACTAAACCTGCAATAAGAATAGCCCCTAAAATAGAGAAAATCCAACTTTCAATCTCTTTTTTAACTTTTCTCTTATCCATAATGTTTTTCCCCCTCTAATTCAAAAATTAAATCACAATGCTATGATAGTAATTAATTTCTCTTATCATAATAAAAATAACTAAACATTTCAATAATTATCATAATGGTAGGAACAATGCCTACACCAATAAAAATACCAATGAAAATATTATTTTTTGTCACTTTAAATGCAATTCCAGATAGTATTGCAATAATAGCACAAATTAAAAATGTAATATCAAAAGCCCTACTTTTGGATTTAATAGTAATAAACTTTTCTCGTTCATCATCATTTTGCTCGTCTTCTTTTGTGCATTTGCTATTTAAGCTTCTATATACTTCTGTTACTCCAAATAAGATACAAAATGTATCTATTATAATAGATTTGACAATTCTTAAGGTGTCTAGATTGCTAAAGCGTGTAATTATAAATGGAATACTAATTGCTGCTAATAATAAAAATGTCATACCACTTAAAAATTTCTTTTTATTATATATTTTAATATTCATTTTCCAAATTCTCCTTTAAACAATATAACTCTTCAATAGTGGTGTTAAAAAGGCGGGCTATTTTATATGCCAACATAATTGAGGGATTGTATTGTCCTTTTTCAAGTGAAATAATGGTTCTGGAAGAAACTGAAACTAAATCGGCAAGTTGCCGTTGCGTCATATTCGATGCTGTTCGTAATTCTTTTACTTTATTTTTCACCTATACACCTCCCCAAAATAAAAAATATGAAGCCAACTTCATGTGAAGTTTACTTCATATTATCATTGTATAGATATATTGTCAATTATTAACTAATAAAATTTACTTTGCACTTTGAGAATGTTACGTACTATTAAGTATCTATCCCACTCTTGTGCCATTAGGTATTGGTTTTTCAGGTTGTGCTAAAACAGGTATAATACCATCAGCATATCCTATATCAAAAAGCATCCCTTCAGAAACTTCACCTGCCATTTTCTTTGGAGCCAAATTAACTACAAATAATGCCTGTTTACCTTCAATTTCTTTAGGGTTATCTCTTTCCCCCTTCATTCCTACTAATATAGTTCTGTTGAATTCACCGAAATCAACAGATAACTTAACTAATTTATCTGATTTCTCAACATCTTCAACTAATTTAATTGTTCCCACTCTAATATCAATCTTGTCAAGTACATCCATATTGATATTTGCTTTAACTGGCGCAACCATATTGTTTCCTCCTTTACATCCTATTTTAACTAATTATACCATAATATAAACTCTTCTCTATTTTATTAAATTTATTTTTTCTCTATTCATTATAATTTGTTTTCTGTTATCTTAAATTTAAATAGCTTCTGATTAAACTTGAAAATTCAATAATACAGTGTTTTAAATTTGCATGTTTTCTACTTAACTATAAGATTTATAGAAAACATGATATAATTTTAATATTCGTTAAGTCGTAATTGTAAACTAAATTATCTAAATAAATACTAATGAATCATATCACAAATTAATTAAGAAAATAAAGGCTGATATAAATGGAGTGATAATAATTATGATACATAAAGATAAAGATAGAGAACTACAAGAGAGTTTAAAAATTGATTGTAAAAATTGTTTTGGGTTTTGTTGTACTGCATTATATTTTTCTAAGTCAGATGGATTTCCAAATGATAAAGAAGCAGGGAATCCCTGTATAAATTTAGATGAAGAATTTAAGTGTAAAGTCCATAAAGAGCTTAGAAAAAAAGGGTTAAAAGGATGTACTGCATATGATTGTTTTGGAGCAGGACAAAAAGTTGCTAAAGTTACTTACAAAGGTGAAAATTGGAGAGAGAATCCTGGAATTTCTCAGCAGATGTTTGATGTATTTTTAGTTATGAGGCAAATTCATGAAATGTTATGGTATTTATCAGAGGCTTCAAGAATGCAAGATGATTTAAATATTAAATATAAAATAAATAATATGATTATGGAAATAGTTAAAGTCTCTAATTTAGATGGAGTTTCATTAATAAAGTTAGATTTAGTTGTATATAGAAGTAAAGTAAATGCACTACTTTTAGAAACAAGTAAATTTATAAGAAATAAATATAAAAAAGGTAAAAGTTCTAATATAAATCATAAGAAATTAATAGCAGGACGATTAAATTTAATTGGGGCAGATTTAAAAAAGAAAAGATTAGTAGGAGAGAATTTAAGTGGTGCACTTTTAATTGCAGCAGACCTTAAAGGAATAAACTTAAGTGGAGTAGATTTCTTAGGCGCTGATTTAAGAGATACTGACTTAAGAGGTGCAGATTTATCAAGAAGTATTTATCTTACACAACTTCAACTAAACTCTGCCAAAGGTGATACAAACACACAATTACCAATATCATTAAGTCGTCCAGAACATTGGTGTGATTAAATATTTATAAATAATATTCTTATTTAATATCATAACTGAAAAACGAATGATTTACAAAAACACCGTATTATTAAGTTCTGATATGCTCTCCTTAAAGTGGACGGATTTAAAAATAAAAATCTGTTACTGAAAAAGGTAGCATATCAAACCTAAATTTTACGGTGTTTTTACTTACCATTTCAAAATATTAAATAATAAAATCAATTTAAATAGTCTTTAATCCCTATGATTTTACAAATGTCTACTGAATGATTGTTTCTAGTTTAATTATATACAGTCCCCTTACTTTCTTAAAGTAGCTAAAGATTTCTACCTAAGCACTATAATTAGAAACTTCAGCTTCTTTTTTACTATATTCTTTAGTAAATAAGAAAGGTAAATAGACTACAAAAATACAAAACAAATTTATTAAGACTGCTTTCCCGCTAAGAACAACATCTGCTCCTGTGCCACCATAAAGAATAGCACCAAGATTATTATTGATAAAATGGATCATAGAAACAGCCCATATGTTTTTCGTCTTCATATATACAAATCCAAAGAATACACTATAACCAATGCAAATAATAAGCTGATTTATAACAGAATAAAAAGAAGTTTTTGGACTATAATAAAATAAGTTCAATGGCAAATGCCATATCCCCCAAATAACTCCTAAAAGAATTATTCCTTTTCGTTTCCCTAATCTCTCCTGAAGGGCTGTTTGAAGAAAATATCTCCATCCATATTCCTCTCCAAAAAATATAATAAAGGTAAGAGGAAATAAAAGTGGTAATAAAAACATTCCTAACAATCTCTTTGGATCTTTGAAAGGAGCAATGAAATCTTTAACGTCACCAAAAATAAGTTCTCCTAAAAGAATTGCACATAGATACAAAATAACAAATAACAAAGTATACCTGATAGATTCTCCAGAATTTTTACCAATCTTCAATCCGAAAGCATCTATCTTGTCTTTTTCATCTGAAAAATACATAGTTATTAAAGCAAAGCTTCCTATAATGGTATAGCATTCCACATACCAGCCTGGATTTTTATGAAATATAAATATCTGTACCAAAATATACAAAACTAAAGTAATAGTAAAAAACAAATAGACTCCATAAAATTTTATTGGTAACTCTTTACGTCTGTTCTTGTTTAGCAATAAAGCTATCATAACACCCGTAGCTGGATAGCACATTTGTACCAGCGGAAAAGCATCTATTTTATATTTAGAATATGCAAATGCCATAGCAATTCCCATAACTGCAGTAAAGCCAAAGGTTACTACCAAAAATAAAATAAGATCTTTCTTTGAAACACTGTGCTCAGACATTTTTTACCCCCTCATAAAATATATAAGAATGTAATTAAAGTTCTTTCCCCATAACAACCATTTCATTATTTGATTGTAATCCTCTTTTTTTATAAAATCCTTCTGTCCTATAATCCTTTGTAGTAACTAATGTAATCTCAGTTATACCTTTACCTTTTAAGCGATTTTCAAATTCTTCAAAAATTTTTGTACCAAGCCCTTTATTCCGTATATCATTCCTAACACAGAATTCTTTAATATTAAAAACAACACCATCATAGAACTGCTCTTCACTTCCTAAAATCATGCCGCAAATTAACTCATCCTCATATGCTACAAGCCCATATGAAGATTCACAATTTATCATTTGATATAAACGTTTTGAAGCAGTTTCAATTGTCCACTTGTCATTCCAAGGTGGAGAGTTAAATGTATGCACATATATATCTACAACCTCTTTTATATCTGATACTGTCATCTCTTTAAAATTCACAACTAGTCCTCCTTATATGTTTTATTTAAACATATATTTACTTATAAATTACATTTTTTTATTCAATATTTTCTGCCATTCTCTACTTAACAATAGTTTAATTATATCCATTATAAACATTATTTTAAATATAATATATATTTTTACTTATTATAAAAAAGCACTAAAATATATTTTAAGAAAAAACAGACATTCCAATTCTCATCCTTCCTTCTCCCTATTTAAAATTACCACAAGAGCTTTTAAAGGTATTAAAACAAGAAATACTTTTAGAGAGTATAGATATCTATAAAAATAATAAGAATACTTTATTTGTGGATTAATAAGTAAACAGAACGTTTACTTAGCTCTGCTGCCACAGGACGTGGCATTAGAGCGTTAGCTTAAATATTAAGGAACAAATATTAGTATTCTTTATTTTTATAGCTATCTATTGACTAAAAGTATTTATTGTTTTAATTATCAACCTTTAAAGACTTTTTAAGCTGTAATTTTCTTAACCCAATCTTTTCCTTCTACAAGTCTTGTTATCATCATAGCACATACTGTATTTCCTGTGGAATTTAACAAAGTTGCTGGAGCATCTATTATAGTGCTTATAACTGCCACTATTCCTAAAACTTCAGGGGCAAAGCCATATATACTTATGATAAGCATTGCACCTATTAATCCTCCGCCAGGAATAGCTCCCATAACAGCTCCTATTAAATAAGACACTACAATTATTGTAATTATTGCTTTGAAACTAGTCATATCATGACCAAATAATCCAAGTAAGAAAGTTATTTTTAAAACTCCCCCTATAACAGATCCATCTTTATGAGTGTTTGCTCCTAAGGGTATAACTGTCTCTCTAATATCCTTTGGCACCCCCATATTTTTTGTGCTTTCTAAATTAACAGGAATAGATGCTGCACTAGAGCACGTAGCAAGGGATGTTATTGAGGGTGCTAATGCATTTTTCCAAAATACTTGTATCCCTGTTTTTCCTGCTGCCATATATGCATATATAGTAAACATAATAAAATAATATACCAAAGTAAGTACCAAATATAATATAAATACTCTCACATATCCTTCAATTATTTGTGGTCCAAGCTGTCCTATTACTGAAGCAAAATAACAACCAAGTCCTATTGGTGCTGTATACATTATTATATCTATCATTTTTATCATTACAGTTGAACCAGCTTCTAAAAACTTTGCAACGGGTTTGCCCTTTTCTCCAACCATAGCTGTAGAAATACCAAAGATTATTGAAAATATAATAATTTGTAGCATATTTTTTCTAGAAAATAATAATGCAAAATCCGATACTGTAACTGTATTTACAATCTGTTGTAACATACTTACCTTTTCTTTATTTTGAACTTCGTTAACTGTATTTGCCATTATTTTTTGCATAGTAGAAGGATCTACTCCCTTTGTAGGGTTTATTATTAAAGTTCCTATAACACCAATTACAGCTGCAATTAATGCGGTAAAAGTAAATACTATAAATACACTTAATAAAATCTTTCCTAATCTTTTCATATTAGCCATATTAGCAATGGCTGAAGCCACACTAAAAAATACTAAGGGTACAATTGCAGTAAACATTAAATTTAAAAATAAATTACCTAAAGGTTCCACTACTTCAGCTCTTGGTCCTATAATTAATCCAACTATCCCTCCTATAATTACAGAAATCAGTAATATTATAGACCATTTATAATTTTCCCATAGTTTCATTTTATCTCCTCCAAATTTATACATAACTTTATAAAATCTATTTTTACTTTCATATTTTAAGTCATATAAACAAATTCTTAGATTCATGTTAAATTTTAACTTCAATTTAAGGTTATAAATTGCTTATGTAGAAAAGTATTGTACCTTATACATAGTATAAGAATTCTAAATATCTAAAGTTCAAAAATTATAATATCTCCAGCTTTAAAAATAAGAATATTAGCTATATTATAGTTAACAGATAAAATAGATTATTTAAAACTATTAAACAAATAAAATCTATAATATATTATATATATAATTTTTACTATTTTTGTTGTTAAAACTGCTATTAATGTTGCAAAAACTGCTATAATATATATATAAATTTTAAGGATGGGATAATAATGGATATAAAAAACTCCTCATCAAATATAAAGAGAGGATATTTAAAAGAAGATTTTAGATTTTTTCATTTAAAAGATAAAAAAGATATGGAATTTGAACTTCATTATCATGACTTTAACAAAATAATCGTTTTTATATCTGGTAATGTTAGTTATCTTATAGAAGGGAAAGCTTATAAACTGAAACCTTGGGATATACTTTTCGTAAGCAGTAATGATTTACATAAAGTTATAATAAATAATGATGAACCATATGAAAGGATAATAATATGGGTTAATTCAAAATTTTTAGAAATGCATAATAAAAATAACAACAACTTACTTACTTGCTTTCAATTATCTTCTAAGCTTAAAATTAATCTCTTCCGTATGGAAGAACATAATATTTCCTTAATAAAACATACTTTATTTTCTCTTGAATCTGCTACAAAAGATAAGGAATTTGGCAACATTGTATTAAAAAATTCTTTATTCATTCAATTAATGGTATACCTAAATAGATTATTTATGAATAATACAAACCACATAGAAAAAAATGATATAGAA
Organism: Clostridium sp. CTA-1; assembly: GCF_054768215.1. Taxonomy (NCBI): domain Bacteria; kingdom Bacillati; phylum Bacillota; class Clostridia; order Eubacteriales; family Clostridiaceae; genus Clostridium; species Clostridium sp. CTA-1. The sequence continues at coordinate 188,211 of NZ_BAAAAP010000006.1, read as the reverse complement.
TATGATAAGCAAATAGAAGAAATTATAAATTATATAAAGGAAAATCTTCAAGAGGATCTATCTATAGATACTTTATCCTCTAAATTTTTTATAAATAAATATTATCTTATGCACAAATTTAAATCCCAAACAGGCTATACTCTTCATAAATATATACAGCAAAAACGATTAGCTTTTTCTAAATCTCTTATATTAAAAGAACACAAGATTACAGAAATATATATAAAGTGTGGATTTGGGGACTACTCAAGCTTTATACGTGCATTTAAAAAAGCCTACGGAATCTCTCCTAAGGATTATTACAAGAACTTTAAGAACTATTAGAATTTAAAATTTCACCATATTAGCAGTAAGATAAGATAAAAATATGAATAACCTTTAGCAGTTTTTGATCTGGAGTAATTTAAAATTAACCTGATTTTTTATAAAACGTGATAAGGCATCTCTGAAACTTAAAATTAAAAGTGAATAGTTTTTAGTTATAGAAGTTTTACTTAAACTTTGCTTAACCAAAATTTAGAAATTTCTTCCTTAACTCTTAACTATCCACTTTTTAATGCTTTTATATTTACGGCTTTTAAATTAAATCTATTTTATTTTAAACAAATTTCTTAAAATTATACCTAAAATTTAACTGTATTTATTTTTTACTATTTTTAATTTCAGTCCATATGTCATCATATAATTTTGTAGTTTCTCCTACATCCTTAATAAGCTCATTTCCTTCTACCGCTTCTCTTGGTGGATAAACAGCTATATCCTTTAATTTATCTTTATCCATCAAAGGATATGCTGCCTTATTTGGATTTGCATAAGGAAATTCTTCAGACACTTGGGCACTTATTTCTGGTTTATATATGAAATTTATAAATTCCTCTGCTAACTTTTTATTTTTAGCCTTTTTAGGTATTACAAAGTTATCATATTGAGGAATTACACCCTCTTTTGTTAAAACTACTTCTAAATTAGGATTTTCAAGTTTAGCAAGATATGCTTCTGTTCCCCATACATATCCTATAGAAGCCTCCCCATTTATAAGTAAAGTCTTTGGTGATTCACTATCAAAGGCTTTTACATTTGGCATTAATTTTATTAAATCCTCTTTAGCCTTTTGAAGTTCCTTTGGATTTTTTGAATTTATAGAGTATCCATTCTTTTGTAGAGCTAGCCCTATCATAACCCTTGGATCATCTAAAATTACCATAGAATTTTTAAACTGACTATCCCATAGATCATCAAAAGAAGTAATTTTTTTAGTTATTTTAGTCTTATCTATTACTATATTGTTGCCTCCCCACATATAAGGTAAGCTATAAGTATTTTTAGGATCAAAGGCTAAATCAAGTACATTTTCATCTATATTAGCTAGGTTTGAAATATTATTTTTGTCTATTGGTTGAACTAATTTTTGTTTAGTCATTATTTCAATAGCATAATCACTGGTAACTACCAAGTCATAAGGCACATTACCTCCCATTAACTTTGCAAGCATTTCTTCATTAGATGAAAAAGTCGAATAATTTACCTTTACATTGTATTCTTTTTCAAACTGTTCAACAACAGACTGCGGTAAAAATTCTGACCAGTTAAATATATTTAGCACTTGCTTTTCTGTTTTAGCTGTATTACTGAAAATAGTAAAGCCCATACCAGTAACCATTAATAATATTACTATAAAGGATAGCGCCTTTTTTACTTTTTTATTTTTAAGCATATTTCTTCTTATACCTTCAGCTATAACTACCATACTTAAAGTAAATACCATCATCACAGTAGATAGTGCATTTATTTCAGGGGTTACACCAAACTTAACCATAGAAAATATTTTAAGTGGTAAAGTATTACTATCTGGTCCTGCCGCAAAAAAACTTATAATAACATCGTCTAAAGATAGTGTAAAGGCAAGCAGTGCTCCTGATATAATTCCTGGTGATATTACAGGTAGTGTAACCTTAGTTAAAGTTTGCCAAGGTGTAGCACCTAAATCTTGAGCTGCTTCTTCTAGTGCAGAATCAAATCCATCTAACCTAGCTCTAACTACTATAATAACGTAGGAAATACAAAAGGTTATATGAGCAAGTATTAAAGTTATAAGTCCTGCAGGCAAATTAAGGGAAGAGAAAAAAGCAAGCATAGATATGCCCATAACTATTTCAGGAATAACTACTGGAATATAAAGTAGTCCCTCCATAGCCCTTTTCCCCTTAAATTTATATCTATACATACCTATAGCAGCTAAAGTTCCTATAATTACTGCGAAAAAAGTACTTATAAAAGCTATTATTAAGCTGTTTTTTAGTGCTTCTAATATCTGAGTATTATTTATTAAATTTTTATACCAATCTAATGTAAAGCCTGTAAAGGTAGCATTTAGTTTAGACTTATTAAAAGAAAATACTACTAGAACAAAGATTGGCAAATATAAAAAAATATAAACTAAAGTTGCATATATTTTACTTAGTAACCCTTTATTGTTTTTCATCATTAGCTAACCTCCTTTGTTCCCTTCTTTGGTTTATTTCCTTTAAAATAAAAACCTATAGCTATAAGCATTAAAATAATTAATATTACTGCTATAGCTGAACCAAAGGGCCAGTCTCTAGAGGTTAAAAATTGATTTTTAATTAGGTTTGAAATTAACATAGTTTTACTTCCACCCATTAAATCAGATATAAAGAAATAACCTAAGGTTGGTATAAATACAAGCATACATCCCGCTATAATACCCGGTAGAGTTAAAGGTAATGTTATTTCTTTAAAGGTTTTGTAAGGCGATGCTCCAAGATCATTGGCAGCTTCTATATAACTCATATCTAATTTTTCTATGGAAGTATAAATAGGTAGCACCATAAAAGGTAGCATTATATAAAGCATTCCTATAAATACAGCACCATCTGTATAAAGCATTTGCATTGGAGCATCAATTAATCCAAATCTCATAAGATATGTATTAATTACTCCCTCTGTCTTTAAAAGTATTATCCATGCATAAGTACGTACTAAAGAATTAGTCCAAAAAGGTAATATAACTAATAATAATAATAGTCCTCTATGTTTTTTATTTGCTCTTCCAATAAAATATGCAAAGGGATAACCTATAAGCAAACACCCTAAAGTAGTACTAATAGAAATTATTAAGGTTTTAATTAAAATTTGTCCGTACATAGGATCCATAAGCCTTTTATAATTTTTTAGTGTGAAAGGTAATCTTACGTCTCCATATTCACCTCTTGATAAAAAACTAACCACTAATACAAGAAGTAAGGGAACAACAAAAAATGTAATGAGCCATAGGGCAACGGGCCCCACTGTTTTAAATATAGGGGTAGATTTTTTTACTTTACCTTTTATTCCTTCTTTGTTTTCTAAAATAATATCCGTATTTTTGTTATGCAATTGCTTTTTAAAAATATTTGAAAAAGCATTGCTAAATTTCCCCCACATTAGTGCATCACCACAGCATATTTAGGATTCCATGTGGCAAATACATAGTTTTCATTGTGGTTATCTAGAGAATACACATCACTTATAGGCTCTGATACCACAAACTCTCTTCCATTTTGGGTAACAACAACGGTTTTAATCACAGATCCATTATAAATTCTTTCTTTAACACTTACTCTTATTCCTACCATTCCATTATCCACATTATTGGAAAGTTTGATTCTCTCTGGTCTAATAGCAAGGCACACTTCTTGTGTCATAGATGTAGGAGATCCAGTTATTAAAATTTCTTCTCCGTCATCTTCATCTAATAGATATTTATTATTATTCTTTTCCAAAATTTTCCCTTCAAATAAGTTAGTTTCTCCAATAAAGTTTGCAACAAACTTAGTTTTTGGTCTTTCATATATATCCGCTGGGGTTCCAACATGTTCTATAACACCTTTATTCATAACCACAATCCTATCTGACATAGTTAATGCCTCCTCTTGATCATGGGTTACATAAATAAAAGTTATCCCTAACTTTCTTTGAAGTTGTTTTAGCTCTAGTTGCATTTGTTTTCTAAGTTTTAAGTCTAATGCTCCTAAAGGCTCATCTAATAAAAGCACCTTAGGATTATTTATAACAGCCCTTGCTATAGCCACTCTTTGCTTTTGCCCACCGGAAAGTTCACTTGGCATTCTATTCTCATACCCTTCAAGTTGCACCATCTTTAACATTTCTGTTACTCTTTCTTTGATTTGACTTTCTGGTACATTTTTAACCTTTAACCCAAAAGCTACATTTTCAAAAATATTCATATGTGGAAATAATGCATAACTTTGAAATACAGTGTTAACACATCTCTTATATGCAGGCATCTTTGAAACTTCTTCACCATCTATGAAAATTAATCCATCACTTTGGTCTTCAAAACCTGCTATCATTCTTAATGTTGTTGTTTTACCACATCCACTTGGACCTAAAATAGTTAAAAATTCTCCTTTGTTTATATCTAGAGAAACTTTATCAACAGCTAAAGAATTATTCTCCAAGAATTTTTTACTAACATTTTTTAATTGAACCATTACCTCAATCAAGAAAATCACCTCTACCTTATAATATTTATTTATATAGATTTAAGTTAATTATTTTCTAAATTCATTGCTTTATTTTAGCTACATTCAATTCTATAAATACAAATTATGTAAAATTTATTACTACTTTTATAAAATTAAGTTGATCAAATAGAAATTTATAAATAAATAACCCCTGTGTAAAAATCACAGGGGTAAAGATTTTGCAATAATAATTTATAGCATAAGTAAACAATCTTTTTATATGGATTTGGAGTTAATTTAAGTCCTAAAAAAGTCATAAATAATTCCTTAATACAGTTTTTCATATATACATGAAAACTGAAGTATTTTTTTATCCATCCGCCCCTGTTTTTTCTTTATTTTTTGCTAATATAAAATTCCTACTTAGCAACTTGTCCGTAATCATAACATCCCTCTTAACAATTTTTTTATTATTTACAAAGTTAAATTCATAAATTTATGAATTATTTTTTAAATCTATCAGATTAGATTATAGCAAAGCTATAGAGAAAATTCTACAATTTATTTCATATAAATTGAAATAATTATGAGAAAAATTCCTTTATAGTAATTAATACTATGCTTAACCTGTCTATTATGACAATAATGAGCTATATTAAAGAAAAACTGTGCAATTTAAAAATTTACACAGTTTTTTATAATATTATTTTACTTTAAACTTTTTAACCATATTACTTAAATTATCGGATAACTCTGATACCTTAAGTGCATTTTGAAATACAATTTCTATAGAATTACTTTCTTCCTGAACAGAAGCTGTAGTTTCCTCAATACCTGCTGAGGTCTCTTCCGATACTGATGCTACTCTTTGAATTTCTTCTTCTATCTTTTTACTATTTTGCTGTATATTATCGAACTTACTAGATACATAATCAATTTTGTCTACTATTTCTGAAATATTCACATCTATAATTCTAAAGGTTTCTCCTGTCCCTTTAATTTGATTTGTTCCTTTTTCTACTTCTTCATAACCTTTTTCTAAAGAGCTTGCTACAGTTTTAGATTCATTTTGAATAGATATAACTAATTCGGTTATTTCATTAACTGAATGACCAACTTCTTCAGCTAATTTTCTAATTTCATCTGCTACTACAGCAAATCCCTTTCCTGATTCCCCTGCTCTTGCAGCTTCAATTGCAGCATTTAAAGCTAACAGATTAGTCTGCTCAGATATACTTTTGATAACCTGAACCAATTTAGATATCTCTTGAGATTGAAAGTCTAATCTATTTACTTTTTGTACTGATTCTTTAACAATATCATTTATGGAAATAATTTGGCTAACAGAACTCTCCATTTCATTTTTTCCCTCTTTAGTTATACGTAGCACTTCCTTTGATGATATTTTAAGAGATTTCTCACTTTCATTTGCCTCTTCAATGATATTGTTTAAATTTTGTGAGGAACTAGCAACTTCACTAGCGGATACCGCTTGTTCTTCTACACCTTCTGACATTTCCTCCATTGTAACTGTTATTTGCTCGCTTCCTTCTTTTATTCCTTGGGAAATTCTAATAAATTCATCACTTTGTTTCTTGATATCTAAAGTTGTATTTATTATTTGAATTATTAAATTTTGTAAACTTTCTAGAAGATTATTGAATGAAGAAGCTATTTCCCCTACTTCGTCCTTACTGTTGCTTTGTATCCTAGAAGTTAAATCCCCCTCATTATTAGAAAGTTCTTTTAATTTATCTGATATTTCAGCTAGGTTAGATATTTTTTTTACTAATACTATAAAAGTAAATATAATTAATCCTATAAGTATAATAATTAACCCTATTGTAATATTAAATAGCATATTAGATTTTTTTCTTTCTGCTTGTACATCAGATTCATTTCTAGAATTCATTTTTTTTTGAAATTCTAGAATTGGTTCCTCTATTTTTGCTTTATTATTATCATAATTCGAATCAAACATTAGCTGCCTTGCCTTATTAAAATCCTTTTTCTCAACAGATTTCATGGCTTCATCTTCTATCTTTACTAACTCATCCGAATTATTTTTTGACTCTTCAATTAAATTTAATTCTTCTTGTGGTGACCCTAATTCCTTCAATCGTTCTACCACGTGATCCCTTGTTTTTGTCTCTTTTACCTCTTTCCAATAATTATCATAAAACTTTTGTTCCCCAAATTGTACATATCTTCTCGCTTGATTTGTTAAATAGTCTGATGCATTTCTAAGATCTATTCCTAATTGTTTAAATTCCTTTTGCCTTTCAATAGTTAGTCTTTCATTTTTAAAACTTTGCCTTAGAGAATATACACTAAAAATATTAGCTAAAATTATAACAGTAAATATTGCACCCATGATTTTTAAAAATTTTGAAATTTTCATTTTATCACCTCTACAAAAATATTTTTTTAATTTTTTAAATATATTTTAGATTCTGTAAATTTCTCTTAGAATAATATTATCTCTATTAAATATTCCTTATATTAATTAATTCGACATTTATTGATATATTTCCTTTATTTTCTTAATGTTATAATTTCTTGTTTTTTATTTTATATTTTTATACATATTTTTTTAAATTCGTTAATATATGGGGTTAGTTCTTTAAAGTTTTTCACATATACAATACTCGTAAATTAAATATATAAAGGCTATGAATTCAGAAGTATAATATTCCAAATTCATAGCCTTTTAAATTTAAAATGAAGTTTTTATTTCATCAAAATTCAACTTTCTCTTGTAACAAATATGATACTACAATAAATAATGCCACTGCAAACACTACATCAAATATTGTAGAAGCTATATTAACATTTACAAAATCTAAAGAAGCCTTAGCACTATTAACTGTATTTGATATAACTATACTAGGTCTTATAGCTAATTGTATAGTTTGAGGAAAAATTTTTGTTAACCATATGGATAACTTACCTACAATTATGCATATACCAACAAATATACCGAATGATCCTAATTTTCCAAGTTTCTTCTTTCTAATAGCAACTCTAGATAATGCTATGGATACATATATAGTTAATAATAAACTTACATACTCAAATATTCCTACAATGGTTACAAGGGAAATGTTTTTAAAAGTTAAATATGATACAATATGTTGATGTATTAAAGAACTATTCATAAAATTCATATATATAAATATTCCTGCTACTATATTTACTAATATAATTTGAATAACTGATGTTATTAATTTAGCCCCCAGTATACTTCTTCCCTTCACTGGTAGTGTAAATATTAAATAAGAAGTATCTGAATAAAGATCCTTACTAAACATATTTATATTCCATATTAAAACTACTAAACAGGCAAAAGAAAATATCATTATTGATAATAGAAATATTATTTCTCTTGGCCATTTATTTATTTTATAAAAAAGACCTAAATTAGATAAAACTACTAAACTTAATAATATCAAAATTTCTTTATAATAACATTTCAAATTATATTTTATAAGCTTCCCCATTATTGAAATACCTCCTTATATAATTCATCTATAGACATTCCTTTTTCCATTCTAAGTTCTTCTGCTATACCACTTAATGCTATCTCTCCCTCAGATATAAAGAAAACCTCATCAAAAATTCTTTCTATATCATTAACTAAATGAGTAGTAACTATTATAGTGCTATCTTCACTATAATTATTTACTATGGCATCTAATATTTTATCTCTACTTACTGGATCTACTCCACCTAAAGGTTCATCTAATAAAAATAATTTTGCTTTTCTAGATAAGGTTAATGTAAGAAGTAATTTTTCAAGCATCCCTTTAGATAGTGAAGTAACCTTACTTTCTCTATCTAAATTCATAAATTCTAAAAGTTCGTTACATTTTTTCTCATCAAAATCTTTGTAAAAATCTTTATAAAACCCTACAGCATCTTTTATTTTCATCCATTTATACAAAAAGTTTTTATCTGGTAAATATGCAACTTTAGCCTTTGTGCTTACCCCTGGAGCCTCTCCATCTATTAATATTTCTCCTGAACTATATCTTAATATTCCTGCTGCTATTTTTAAAAATGTGGTTTTTCCACTGCCGTTAGGTCCTAATAATCCTACTATTTTTCCCTTCTTTACTTCCATCGCAAGTCCATTTAATGCATTTTTATTAAAATAACCTTTCTTTAAATTAGAACAAGTCAATATCTTATCCATTATTTATATCCTCCTTTTCTAATTCCTTTCTCACTAAATTTAATATTTCTTCTTTTTTAAAACCTATTTTTTTCATACCTTCTAAAAAATTTTGTACTATTTCTCTACTCATTTCCTCTTTTAGCCTTTCTATTATTTTTTTATCTTTACTAATAAAGGATCCCATTCCCCGTTGAGTAAAAATTATACCTTCTCGTTCTAGTTCCTGATAAGCTCTTTGTAATGTATTTGGATTAACAGTAAGCTCCTTAGAAAATTCTCTAACAGATGGAAGTTTATCTCCCAAATGAAAGCTACCATTAACTATATTTTGTTTTACATAATTCATTATCTGAATATATATTGCTATTTTATCATCGAATTTAATTTTCAAAACTTCACCTCCAAAGTTCTACTGTACTATTTAAATAGTACACTAGTGTTATAGTATTGTCAATATAATTATAAAATTTATTTTAAAAATAATCATTTTTTTCTCTTTTTATATTGTTTAAAGTTTTATGGCGAGTACTTATATAAAAAATATTTATTTCTAATTCTATATAAATTAATATTTTATTGTACATAAAAATGCTCCCCTTACGGTATACAGATCTTTATTTTTTAATCTATCTACCTTAATGGGAGCATATAATCTTTTCTTATTTATCTACTCTACAGTACACTTTATTAAAAATTCTAATGGTACTCTTTATTTTAATTTTACTACTTATTTAAACAACATTTTTTGTACTTTTTACCACTACCACAAGGACATGGATCATTTCTACCTATTTTACCCTTATGATTAACTTTTTCTACTTTTTCATATATTTTATCTTCTTTTAATTTTATTTCAGTTATACTGTGACCTCTTAAACACCATTTTTCAATATTATTATTTATTTCAGTTATAATATCTTTTATGTCTCTTTCTATTTCCTCATTCTTCAAATATATTCTTCCTTTTATATCTTCAAATATATAATCTACAGAAAAAGCATTTTTCATAAGGCAACTTGTAGAATACATTAGTTCATTTAACTTTTCTTCCTTAATATTTAGATTTTCTTTCATATATTTCTTTAATTTTTCTAGTGGCTTTATATAAAATTCTTCTTTATTAAATTTTCTTATATAATTAATACTTAACTCTTTGTAATCTAAATATTGTATTGCTTTATGTCCTTGTAGCACATAAGATAAATTAATCACATCTTCCACATAATAAGTATTATCTTGTTTCTTTATTCCATAATAACTTCTATTATTATCACTTAATAGATTAGTTAAGTAGCTTCTATCGAATTCTATTTCTATATTTCTATCTTTTCCATAATTTAAGTTGGAAGACATACTATGTATAATTTCATATAATTCTTCTAAACTTAGGGCTCCATAATAATGAAGCAAAACTTGAACTACTTTAAGTATATCCTTTGATATATAAAATCCTAAGTTAAATTCTTCCTCTTCTATAAAGTTTTCTCTTATATTATCTTTTAATTCTTCTGGTATAACAACTTTATTTTTGTCCTCATCTATTTGAAATATTATGCCTTTTTTCTTTAAATCATTAATTGCATTATCAAATTTATTTGTATTTTTATTTATATATTCTATCTCATCAAAATATCTATCTAAAAAAATATATTCATAGAAACCAATATTACTTATTACTTCATTTAAATTATTTTGTAATTCACTTTCTAAAACATGAACTAGTTCCTTTTTATTTAATTTACTTGCTCCTTTTACATCTAAGGATTTTCTTATATCTGTTAAATCACTTTTAGTTAAATTATTTAATAATGTTTCTAAATTGTTTTTTTCATTTAATTCCGGTATGTTATTACAACTCACAACCATTCTCCTATTCTGTATATTTTATTTTGTATAATGACACAATCTTAATTGTATATAAATAATAACTTTTTTTCAATACTCATCATAGGCTGTCATAGTAATATAAAGTAACATTTTTTTATATTTTTCATATACTACTATTATAACTAAAGATAATATCTTGATATACAAACTCTAACGTTATAAGTAGAGGTGATGATAACATGGGACACACACATCATAACGATGAATGCTACGAACGTAGCTATGGATACAATGGCTTTGGTTGTGGCGATAATAATATTTTAATAATTTTAATATTATTATTTCTATTGTGCAACCGCTAAGATGAACTAAATAGACTATATAGCCTATAAAAGACTTTTAAAAATATAAAAAAGGGGTATTTCAAAGTGATTTTGAAGTACCCCTTTTTAAAATTATAATGACACAATCTTAATTGTATATAAATAATAACTTTTTTTCAATACTCATCATAAGCTGTCATAATAATATAAAGTAACATTTTTTTATGTTTTTCATATATTACTATTATAACTAAAGATAATATATTGGTACACAACTCTAACGTTATAAGTAGAGGTGATAACATGGGACACAAACGTCATAAACACAAATGTTGTGGTTACGAAAAGTACGAATGTTGCGGACCTAGCTGCGGATGCAACAATTTATTCGATGGTTGCTGCAATAACAACTGTGGTTGTGGATGCAATGGCTTCAGCAATTTATTTGGAGGTTGTTGCGGTAACAGCTTTGGTGGTGGTTGCAGTAATCCTTTAATACTTTTAGTATTATTAGGTCTGTTCTGCAACCGCTAAAATAAACTAAATAGATTATATAGCCTGTCAAAAGTTATAAAAATATAAGAAGGGGTATTTCAAGATAAACTTGAAATACCCCATTTTTTAATTTTTACTCTTGAGCTGCTAATAAATATTTAGGATTTATACTTTTTAATAGCCTATGAACTGGAATTAATTTAAATATTACTATACAAATTATAGCTTCAGCTCCTATTATAGGTATATTCACTGATAATGAGTATATAATAGGTCCCATTCCCTCTGGGGCAAAGGAACCAAAAAATACTACTCCAGATATAAAGTGACATAAGAATTTAACAAAAAAAGCAAATAATATACTTAAAGTTCTATTATTTCTAAAATATCCTGCAAGACCTATGGCCAAATATGGTAATGGATAATCGAACAACATTTGGATTGGATGTAATATAAAAGGATCTGTTATAAGAGAAATCAATCCATATAAAAATCCTGTTAAAAATCCAATTTCTTTTCCATAAGCAAATGTAAGTAACAGAATAGGAACCATAGAGCCTAGAGTCACACTGCCACCTTGTGGAAACCTATATATTCTAAAAATATTGAGAATAGTAGAGAGAGCAAGAGCAATTCCAATTTGAGTTATTGTTCTTGGGTTTAATTTAATTTTTTTCAGTTTAAATACAGAAATAAATATAACTAAAAAAGCTATTATTGCTAAAATTGATAATGGACTTTTTAATATTTCTGCCATTTTGCCCGAAAATCCAGAAAAAGTTTGAAAAAATCTTTTTCCCCATTCTAATGATTGCATAAAAAAACCTCCTATATTGTGCTATAAGGAAGTTTGAGTTTAAAAATGTTTAATTTTATTAACACTCAAGCTTTCCTACGCTGGTATTAACCAGATCAGGTTAGAGGGTTAATGAATTTATCATTTCTCAGCCATAACTTTTGGCACCCCTAGCACTTAATTTTATTTACATAATAATTTTATTACTAATAATTATAAGTGTCAACAAAGAAAACCTTCACATCATAAATAAATTATTAGGATTTATTTTCCTTTAACAAATCCCTTATTTCTGTTAATAAGATTTCTTCATTACTTATTTTAGGTTCTTCTTTTACTTCCTCTTCCTTTTTCTTGAACTTATTTATTAATTTAATAAACAAAAAAATAGAAAAGGAAATTATTAAAAAGTTTACTGCTGCCTGTATAAAATTACCGTATTTTATAGAAACTACTGTTTTTTCTGAAAAACTCATTGTAAATTTTAAATTAGTAAAATCTATACCACCTATTAACAATCCTACTAAAGGCATTATAATATCCTCTACTAAAGAAGTTACTATTTTACCAAAAGCTCCACCTATAACCACACCTACTGCTAATTCCACAGCATTTCCTTTTACTGCAAAGTCTTTAAATTCTTCAATTATATTTTTCAAAATTAAAACCTCCATATTTAACTATAAACTATTATGTATATTATAATAAAGATGATTTATTTTCAAGAATTTTATTCTAGTAAAATATTCATGCATTGTTACTTATATCATTAAATTCAAAATCATTGTTTGCTCCTTATCTTTAGATAATTAGTTATTTTATTTTGTTTAGCAAATTTTCTAACTATATGTGACTTATTATGTTAGTAACAACATGAATTTATTTTCAAAAATGCAATTATATGCTATAATAAAATAAATTAAGGCACATGAAAATAAATAACAAATCAAAGATGGCAGTATATTTTGTGTTAGACAAGGAAGCAGGTTCCGTCGCTAGTAGTGCTATCGGCGGGTTCTGCTAACGCAGTATAGCTCAAAATAGACTGTCATACTGACTTGTTATTTATTTAAATGTGCCTAAAGAAAGAACGAGGTAGTTTCACCAATGAGAATGTAATTTACACTTTTATTTTATTAAGTATGACAAATCAAATTAATTTTAAAAGATTCTATGAAATTAGGCTTTTTTGTTGTACTTAAAACTTGAGAGAGTAAATTATTCTAGGGGATACTTATACCTTTTTACGGAATTATTATATACTCTCTCCTAAATTTAAGGAGGGATTTTTTTTATGGTATTAATAAAATTAGATAAAGTAAAAAAATATTATGAAGATAAGTTAATTTTAGATATAGACAATTTAGAAATAAAAGAAAATAGCAGAATAGGAATTGTTGGAGAAAATGGAGCTGGTAAAACAACTCTTATTAAAGTTATTTTAGGTGAACTAGATATTGATGAGGGAAAAGTATTTTTTCATGCTAATTATTCATATATAAGCCAAAGTGAAAATTATGCTGGCTCCTGCGATGATAGCAGAATCAAGAGTATATTAGGTGCACCAGATAATTATAATGAATTTTTATCCGGTGGAGAAAAGGTGAAAATTGGTATTAATCAAGCTCTTAGTTCTAATAGCAACTTTCTTATAGCAGATGAGCCAACAGCTAATCTTGACACTAATACTATAAAAAGCATTGAAAAACTTATAAGTGAATATAAAGGAGGACTTTTATTAGTTTCTCATGATAGAGATTTTTTAAATAATCTTTGTGATAATATATTAGAAATAGAAAATGGAAAAGTTAAATTATATAAGTATGGTTATTCAAAATATCTTAAACTAAAAGCTGAAGAAAAAGAAGTTGAAAAAAGAGAATATGAAGAATATATAACTGAAAAAAAGAGACTTGAAAAAGCTATGATGGCAAAAGAAAATCAACGAGATTCTATTAGAAAAGCACCTAAAAGAATGGGAAATTCGGAAGCAAGACTTTTTAAAATGGGAGATCAGAAATCAAAAAAACACTTAGATGGAAATATAAAATCTTTAAAAAGTAGAATTAATCATCTTGAAGTGAAAGAAAAACCTATTTCTAGCAAAGATATTAAAATAAAAATTACTGAAGGTAATAAAACACCTTCCAAAACAGTAATAGAAGTAAAAGATTTAGATTTATATATAGGTAATAAACTTCTTATAAAAGATGGAAATTTTAAAATAAAAAACGGTAAAAAAGCAGCTATTATTGGTGAAAATGGCTGTGGTAAAACAACTTTAATAAAAAAAATATTAAAAAGAGATACAGAAAACATTAGATTATCAAAGTATATTTCTATAGGATATTTTGATCAAAATCAAGACATTTTAGATAAAGACAAAACAATATTAGATAATATAAAATCAACTAGTTCTTATGATGAAAGCTTTATGAGAATACAATTAGCTGGATTTGGGTTTAAAGGAGACACTATATACAAAAATGTTTCTATATTAAGTGGAGGAGAAAGGGTTAAAGTTGCACTTTGCAAAATAATTTTAAGTGATACTAATACTTTGATTTTAGATGAACCTACCAATTATTTAGATATAAAATCTATTGAAGCTTTAGAAAAGGCACTTATTAATACAGACAAAACAATTGTAATGATATCTCATGATAGAGCTTTTATTTCTAGTATATGTGATTATATAATTGAAATAAAAGATACTAAGCTAAATTGTTTTTCAGGTACTTATACTGATTTCACTGAAGAAAAGGTAAACTATGAAACTAAAAAGCATGAAAACCATATTGAGCGTGAAAAGAAGGAAAAATTATTAATCTTAGAAAATAGACTTTCAAAAATAATTTCAGAAATATCTTTGGAGAAAGATTTGATAGTTAAAGAGAATTTAAATGAGAAATATATTAAATTATTAAATGACATTAAATTATTAAAAAAGTAACCAAATTAAATTATAAAAAAATAACTAAATTTCTATTATAAAAAAAGTGCATATTAAAATAGATTTAATTTTAATCCGCAGATAGAAAAAATATATTCATAAACCATTCATTTTGCTAAGTAGTTCTAAATATGGCTACACTAAAAATTTTCTACCCGGTAGAGGCGCCATCCTTGGCTTCACTACCGGCTCCTCACGTCCTGTGAGGAATTACGCAAATTTTTAATTCCACCAAATTAAGAACTACTAAAGCTTATTCATATGTTTATTACACATATTTTTTTCTATTTGCTACATTAAAATTAAATCTATTTTTATTTTGAGACAACCCTTTTTTTATCTATCCGATGACTGCCCGCTCTAATACTCCCATCTTCTTCAAAGTGAGAATAAAGAGCGGTTACGTCCCTGGATAACGATTTCTAAGCTTTAGATGGAGTAAAAACTCCCTCTAAAGCCAAGAACTCTGTTTATATCTTAAATTGTTTTACTAATGAATTTAATGTATCTGAATAAGAATTTAATTTTTCTGCAGATCCTACTACCTCTTTAAGTCCCGCTGCCTGTTCCTGTGCTGATGCAGTTATTTCTTCAGTAGTTGCTGCTATCTCCTCTGAAACAGAGGATGCTTCATTTATTTTATTTAATATATCATTTTTATTATTATATATAATTTTTTGTGATTCATTAACATTTCTTATGCTTTCTTCTAATTTATCTATAGATTCCCTTATAGTATTAAAGGCATTATCTGTAATATTAATTTTGTCCTTAGTATCCTTTTCAAGTTCTATAGTTTCATACATTTTATCTAGTATATCTTTTACTTCTTTATTTATGTTAGAAATAACCCTTTCTATTTCTGAAGCTGAAGTTGAAGATTGTTCTGCAAGCTTCCTTACCTCTTCTGCAACTACTGCAAATCCTTTTCCTGCTTCTCCTGCCCTTGCAGATTCTATACTAGCATTAAGTGCTAATAAAGATGTTTGTTCTGTTATAGATTGTATTGTCTCTGTTATCATACTTATTTGATTTGAACTTTCTGCTAATGTATCAATTTTATTAGCTAATTCCTGGTTTGATTTAGAATTCAATTCAAATTTATTTTTTAACCCTTTTACAGCCTGTCCACTATCTTTTATAATATTTCTAACTATATCAGACTCTTTGACCATTTCCTTAGAATCTTCCATAGAATTTTCTACTTTATCTGATAAATCACTTATAGAATTTAAACTTCCTTCCATAGACTGAGCTTGATCTGAAGTTGCATCTGCTATATTTTGTACTACTTGTACTATTTCATTTCCTGCCATTTCTGATTGCTCTGTTATATCTTTTAAAATATCTGAAGACTCTTTTACATCAGAAGAAACACTCTTAAGACTATCTAAAATTTTTACTGTTTCTTCTCTCACTATATTAATTCCATCCATTATTAATTCCATCTCATAAATTGAAGTTTCACCCTTATCTATGCTCTGGGTAAAATCTCCATTCTTCATACAGGCTAATGCATCCTCTATTTTTCTTATAGGATTTATTATTTTTTTAGAGAATACTGCGCCTATTGCTAACGCTCCTGCTAAAGATAAAAGGGATATTGTAACTATCATTCTATAATATTTATTAAGTTCAGATTGTATCTCACTATAAGGTAAAAATCCTACAATGCTCCAGGATGTTGCTCCATCTTTTTCTGTTATGACTTTATACTTTTTTCCATTAATTTCTATTTTATCTATAATTCCCTTATTTAGTATTTCTTTAGGCCAATTTAAATCTTTTATATTTTTATTTAATTTTTCTTTATCTTTATGCCCTATAATTGAACCATTTTTATCAACTAATACCACAAAGCCTTCTTTACCAATCTTAGTATTTTTAGCAATGGAAGATAAATCATCTAATTTTATGTCCATACCAATTACTCCAACTAAAGAATCCTTCTCATCCATAACAGCTTTAGCTATAGTTACCATTAAACTATTGGTACCTGCTGTATCTTTGTATGGTTCTGTAATAATAGGGTCTCCTTTCATTTCAACTGCCTTCTTATACCAAGGCCTTGTTCTTGGATCAATGCTATTAACTACATCAGTTTTAGGTGAAAATATAGTATTTCCTTTAACTGTTCCTAGATAAACATTTGTAATTTCAGAATGAGAACTTCTAAAGGCCTCTAATGCATAGAAAAGCCAATTAGCATTATCCTTATTTTTGAGTAAATTTTTCGCATTACCATCATTAGCCAAAGTGTTAATTGATTCCATATTATTTTTATTTTTTTGTGCTATCATAGCTTGGAAACTAAGTACAGAATTCTTTGTTGTTGATTCAAAATTACTTTTTAGACTTTTAGTTTGTGAATAATTAGTATATATACCAACAATTAATATAGGAATTAAAGCTACAAATATAAGTAAAGTCGAAATTATACGTTTTATACTTTTGTTTTTCATAAAATGCCCCCCGTTTTATAAAAAATTCTGATAATTTATATTATATTATACTACAAATATTAACAGTTAAATATAATTTTTAATACTATTGTTAATTTATTTGTAATATACCTTAATTAAACTATATTGTAATGCATTCTAATAAACCCTATTATAAGTTAATTATAATAAAATCTATAAAAAACTAAAAGCTATTAAGGGTAAAATATTAATTAAATATAGATATTTTTAGGAATTCATGCAGCTTTAATGAATAGCTTATAAGAAAAGAAAAATAAAAAGAGATTTTTTAGTAATGTAAACTTTTTTAATTTTTCACAAATATAAAATTAAAAGGGATATTAATAATACACTAAAGCTCAATATACAAAACTTCATCTAACTTTTTAAAGCTATATGCTAAAACTATTAATTTAATTTAGCTGTATTCTATAAAACTTAATATAGCTTTAAAAAGATATCCGTTTATAAAGATATTAAAATAATATTTTTATTATAAAATTAAATCATTTAAATTCTAATATTAAAAAAATTTTTTAATATCCCTATAGTATAAGAACACTTTACTATAATTATTAATTCCCTTCTTCTATATTTTGTCCCGTAATCTTTATAATTATTTATTTTAATAATTAGTAATTATACACAATTAAATTTTAAGCAATAAAAAAAGGAGGTCTCAAAATAAATTTAATTTTAAAACCACCAATATAAAAAATACACTTAATAAACTAGTTAATTTCTCTCATAAGTTCTAAATCTGGATTCATTAAGAACTACTAGAGCTTATTCATATGTTTATTACGTGCATTTTTTTATCTCTACTATATTAAAATTAAACATAGTATATTATAATTTAAAATTTTAATCAAAATAATGTTTTACATCTAATCCACCAAAAGCTGCTATACAATTAACTTTTAGAGTTGGTCCTCCATTATTCATATTTCTATTTCTAGTTTTATTACTCCATCCACCAAATATTGGTATACCAGTTATAACCACATTCCAATTTTCAGGAACTACTATATCTACTCCTCCAAAAGCTACGAATACATCTATATAAGCGCCGTCAAAACCCAACTGGGCATCTAATAAATCTAAATCTACTCCTGCAAATATAGTTGTTATACTTCCACCCTTAAAAGCTTTTGAATTATTCTTAGTTCTAGCTCCTGAAAATATTGCTCCTGTTTTTACAAAATCCTCTGAACTTTGTCCTCCGAAAAAAGTTCTATCTTTCGCTCTAAAGCTTTCCTTATAAGATAATAAATAAAAACCTATTAAAAGAAAAATTCCTGCCCAAAAGAATTTAGATACATTATATAATATATTTAAATTCCTTAATTGAAACATTACTCCTAACAATATTAATACAATTCCATTTACATATGAAACTGATTTTTCTAGAAGTTTTTTGACACCAATAACTATTAATATAATTGGCCAATAATTACTTATAATATTTCCAAAATCCCATAAATTTAATGCTTCTAAAAATATTCCTAAGCCTATAACAAGAAATATAATACCTAAACTACTTTTACCCTTCACTTTTTATCCCTCCATTTATAAAATTATTTTTTTATTTACTAAATCCTCAATCTCATATTAATATAATAAAGCAGTTAATTATTATTAATCTTATTATATAAGAAAAATGAATTATATGTTAGTATCTAAGGTAATTTTTCACTATGACAAAAGTAATTATTTATTATATCGTAAAGGAAAATTATATATTAACAAAAATAGTAGTTCACCTCATTAAGTGCTTTTAAATTTTAAGAGTCCTAAAATTTATTAAGTCTGTATTACTTTTAAATAATATCTTTACTATCTAAGTTTTAATTAGCATAGCTTTATAATAAAGTTATAACTTTATATATAATAAAAAACAAAACTTCAGCAAAACTTAGGTAAATTGTCATAATTTTGACCTAATATTTTACTGAAGTCTTATATTTTTTATAGGGATAATTTAATTATTATTTTATTGAAGTTATATATTTACTAGGCTCCTAAATTTGTGTTAGCCTTTTTATTTTTATTTAAAGTATTGTAAGCCTCTACTGCAAGTACTACAGCTAATACAAGTAATATTACTGCCATTACTCCTAATATATAATTGGGTTTTGCTCCAAATAAATAGGATTTTATTATTAAGAATAGTGCAGATAGTGTTACTGCAAACATGAAAATCATTGGTATTATTATCATTATTGTCTTCTTTCCTCTTCTTGAAAGCCATGCTGTTAATGACAATAATGCTAATGCAGCTAATAATTGATTTGCTGAACCAAATATTGGCCATATTTTTTCATATCCATATAATATTAGTCCTAATGCACAAAATACTGTTATTAATGTTGACACATACATATTAGTAAATACTGATTTCTTTTCCCCCTCTTTTTCATTAGAACCTTGGAAAAACTCTTGGAATATATATCTTCCTATTCTTGTAGCTGTATCCAAACTTGTTAAAGCAAAGGCAGAGAAGGATAATGTTACGAATACTTTACCTATAGCTAATGGTATTCCAAAGGAATTCATAAAGGCTGCACAACTGTTAGCAAAAATTTCTGCTGGTGTACCTTTAGCTTTAGCAACATATCCTACAGCAATTAAAGCTATAATAGCTACAACTCCTTCAATTAACATGGAACCATATCCTATAAGTTGAGTATCCTTTTCACTATTTAATTGTTTTGAAGATGTTCCTGAACTTACTAAAGAGTGAAATCCTGAAACTGCTCCACAAGCTACTGTTACAAATAAGAATGGGAATAAAGTTTGACCTTTTACCGTAAATGATGTGGTTGGTGCCAATTGCATAGTTGGATGAAGAACTAATATACCTATAAAAGCTCCTATAAGCATAGCATACAACAAAAATGAGCAAAGATAATCTCTTGGTTGAAGAAGTAACCAAACTGGCATAGTAGATGCTGCAGTAATATATATTAAAAGTATTATTTGCCATTGAAACTTACTTAATTTTAATACTGGAAATCTATATCCTATATATATGCAGAAAAATAATAAAGCAACGCCCACTACTGTAGACAACCCTACTGGAGCATTTCTTCTATATACAAAAAATCCAAAACCCATAGCTAAAAATATAAAGAGAATTGATGCTGTCCCAGAACGTGCTCCTGTTAAAAGTTCTGGTGTTTGTGGATTATATGCAAAAGTAGAAGCACAAATATCTGTAAAGGCTGCTACAACTAGAACTAATGTAACCCAAGCAAAAACATTAAATAATTTTTTACCCTTTTCACCTATATTAACACGAATTATCTCTCCTATAGAGTTTCCTCCATGTCTTATAGATGCAAATAAAGAACCAAAATCATGAACACCACCTATAAAGATACTTCCTATAACAATCCATAACATTACAGGAACCCATCCAAATATAGCTGCTTGTATAGGCCCTGCTATAGGCCCTGCCCCTGCTATAGATGAGAAATGGTGACCTAATAAAATTTTAGCATCTGCTGGACAATAATCCACATTATCAAATTTAGTATGAGCTGGTGTTTGCTTACTTATATCTATGCCCCAGTGTTTAGCAAGCCATCTACCGTAGGTTAAATAAGCAATCAAGAATAAAATGATACCAGTTAAAAGTAACACTACTGAGTTCATAAAAACCCCTCCTAATTTTTATTAAAGTGTTTTTGATACACCTTTTTAACAAATTTACCAGCTTTATTAGTTATAACTTCTTTATTTTTTAAATCTATCAAAATTAATCTTATATCGCACCATCCAAACCAATAAAATTTATAAGCCTTTGCAAATTTAAACTTTTTAACATATTGTTTTATATTATAATCAATGGAATTTTCACTTATTAATATGCCTGTTAAATAGGAACTTTTATGATCTTTATGAGGTGTTACACATAGTTTCTCTGCTTCTATGAGCATATCTATATGGTTATCTAATGTTTCTTTTGAAATGTTATCTAAACGTTTTACAAAACAAAATTCATTTGTTTCAAAGCTATCAATAATATCTTTTTCTGTAATCATTGTTCTAACATTAATTAATTTACAATGAGCTAAAATATCTAAATGATTTTCTAAAAAATAAGTATCTTTCTTTATTTTAAAATGGGATCTGTATGAATTTTCCAACTTACTAATATATAATTCTCCATCCATAAATTGCCTACCCCCTACTTTAAATAAAGCATAACACTTTGATAAATACTAATCAAACTTCATATATCTTTATTTATGTTAAAATTTGTCTGTATATTTTTCAATATTAAAAATTATCTGGGAATATTAATATTTTATGTAAATTTTAACAAAAGGGTGCCATTATAAAAATAAAATAGATTTAATTTTAACACTTCTAAAATAAAAAATACACTTCATAAACCACTTTATTTCTCTAAAAAGTTCTAAATATAGCTTTATTAAAAATTTTCTTCCAGATGAAAACACTATAATTACTTATAGCTTTTCACACTATAAATAATTGAGTTAAATCCCCCTACTGCTTAAAAACTAATAAAGCTCATTAATAGGTTTATAAAATGTATTTTTTCTAAATTAAAATCAAATCTATTATTATAAATTTATTTTTTCTAAAAATTTATATATACGTTCTTTATACTCTTCTTTATTTTTCATATAAGACTCTGCATGATCTGCATTGGGAGCTAAATATATATCTTTTACTCCTATTTTTTTATTTTTGTACATATCTATGCTCATTTCCTTTGGTATATATTTATCTTCCATACCATGTATAAAAAGTATAGGTGTTTCTACTTTTTCTATATCTTTTATAGGTGATACTTGTGAAAAAAATAATCCAATCCTTAATTTGCTTATAAAACTTGCTACGGTTGTAAATGGAAAGCTAGGCAATTTATAATCTTCTTTTAGCCTCAACTGTAATATATCTTTCATACTGGAGTATGGGCAATCTGCAACATAAAATGCTATTCTATCATCAATAGCTGCATTTTGAAGTATAGTACCTGCTCCCATAGATTCTCCATGAATGCCAACTATAGAATCTTGGCCGTTTCTTTCAAACACCCAATCCGCAACAGCTTTTAAATCTTGTTTTTCATAATAACCAAAAGTAGTATTTTCTCCACCACTACTTCCATGATTTCTATGATCATATATTACTCCATTAAAACCTTTATCCATGAATATTTTCATATATTTCACGGAATTATACAAATTACACTTAATCCCATGGCATATTATTACAGTTTTCTTCGAATTTTTTCCTGGGAAATACATTCCCTTTAAATCATATCCAAAGGGGGATTTTATAGTAATTTCTTGTCTTTCTAATTTATTAAATTCTTCTTGTACAAATCCACCCTGTTCTATTTCCTTTTGATAAGTAAATTCTGCCTTTCTTACTATTGGATAAATAACTGCATCTATTAATCTCCAAGATACAACAAAAACTATAACCAATAATAATATTAATAAAATCAATAATATTACTTTCATATTATCCCCCTAACTACAAAACTAATAATTGCTATTTTTAATATACCCACATTTTATTCCATATAAACCAAAATATCAAATACATAATACTTTTAATATTATATCTCATTTAAATTATTTAATATATATTATTAGTTTAATAATTGTAATAGTTTGGGTGAATTAACTTTTCCTATCTGTAAAATAATAAAAGCATTATCAGAATTTACTAAAATAAACAATTCCGATAATGCTCATATTTAATTTTAAACCTTATAGTTAAATGTACTTTATTTTGAGTACTCTTCTAATAATTTTTCTATAGTATAAGTACATCTGTTGCCCCTGCAAGCTCCAGTGCCTGCTCCAGTAGCTTTTCTAACTTCTTCCACTGTTTTAGCTCCTGATTTTATCGCATTTTTTATAGTTAATCTATTTATATTTTTACATATACATACTTTCTTCAATTTATCCATTATTTGTTCATTTACGTTATTATCCATTATTATCTCCTATCCCTACATAATATTTATTATTTATTAATAATAAATAATATAAACTATTTTTATATTAAAATCCAGTACATAATAATACAAGCATGACATCCATCACTTATTGACACTCTATATTATAATGAACAGAATACAGTGTTTATATAAATTTTATCTATTCTTTTTTATAAAATATGTATGAAATTATCTATTTACTTCTGAACAATTAGCATATACACACTAATATACAAAAAATTTTTGTATATCAAAATTTATTTAAAATATTTTTATGCTAGCATATATAATATATTAAAATTAACATTTATAATGTATAAACTTAAAATATAATTTAGTATACATTTGGGAAATATAGCAAAAATTATTATGAAAGGTGTGGTTAAAGATAAAAAAGGTATAACTACTGGCCGTGTAATCAATTTCCCAAAGGCACAGAAATTACAGTAACTACATATGGAGAAAATGATGCTAAAGGAAAAGTTGCAAGAGCATTATATAAAAAATTAGGTCTAATGCTACCGTTGAAGAATTATTTAAATTTGAAGATTAATTTTGATTATGATAAGTAAAACTTTATAATCGAAATTATACTTCTATAGTTTAAAATAAACTAATCCTAGAAATATTAAAATCAACTAATTATATATGATATACGTAATAAAAAATATTGCAAAGCAACTTATATATATATTTATTAAAATAATGGATAAAATAATACAAAAATAATAATTAGGTGATTTAATGATTTTTAATATAATAGTTGCTTTTATAATCCCTTGGATATCCGGTATAGTATTTTATTTTACAGATAGAAAAGTTCTTTTTACTATAGCACCTTTTCAAAGTGTTGTAGCATTTACAGTAAACTCATTTGGATTTTTCTATAAATTTTGGAGTATATATCCTCATGAATATGGTAAGTTCGCTAGTATGCCCTATGATTTAGGCATATACCCAATACTTTCAGTTTATTTAATACATTATATTAATAAAGCAAAATTTAATCCTTACCTACTTATAATGATTGTAACAATTTTTACAACATTTCTTGAATGGCTTGGCATATTAAGTGGGAAAGTACTCTATTCAAATGGTTGGAATTTAGGTCTTACTTTTATTAGTTACTTGCTACCCTACTTAATAAACTACTGGTTTTATATACAACTGAAGAAAATGAAGATATTTAATTAACTTACTTAACCTCTTATGATATTTAATAATATAAGGAATCAGCACTTAAAAAGGAGTTATATTACCTTTGCTAAAAAAAGAGAAGGCTATATAACTCCCCAAAAATTAAAATAAAAAGTACAAGTAATGCTATTTTATATATTCAGTAACTAAATCGGTAAAAAGAATACCTTCTAAATGATCTATTTCATGACAGAAACATTTCGCTAAATCTCCTGTACCTGTTAGTATAATCTTCTTACCATATTCATTTAATGCTTGTATGGTTACCTTTTTAGGTCTTTTTAGTTTTCCCCATGTATTAGGAATACTTAAACAACCCTCTATAACTTCTTGAGTTCCTTCCTTGTTAATTATCTTTGGATTAACTAATTTTATAAGCCCTTGGCCCATATCAATTACAACCAATCGTTTTAATATACCAACTTGTGGTGCAGCTAGCCCTCCACCATTTTCTGTATTATACATAGTATCTGCCATATCATTTAATATTTGTCTTATTTTATCATCTACTACTTCAACTACTTTGCTCTTTTTTCTTAATATTTCATCATCAAATATCCTAATTTGTCTTAATGCCATTTAAAATACACCTCTACTTTGCCGCCCTCTGGATTTTCTTTCACTTTCCTCAAAGAGAAAAACCTCTTCTATAGAGCGATGAAATATTTTGCAAATATCATAAGCCAACCATATAGATGGTTCAAACTTTTCTGTTTCAATAGCATTAATTGCTTGTCTTGACACACCTACAAGTTTTCCTAATTGTTCTTGTGTTAATCCAAAAACCTCACGAAATTCTTTTATTCTATTTTTCATTAATAATCACTCCTGTAATGTTAACCTTACATTGCAAATATATCAACAAATTATTTCAATGTCAAGTTAACCTTACAAATAATACAATAAATAAGTTTTATTGAAAATAGATATCTAGAAAAATAATGTATATAGTTAATTACATATAGTTATTAACTTTCCAAATAAAAAATTAAATCTTCTTTTTGTAAAATGCTTCTAAATTATGGGATGTAGGGAAGGTTATTTGTTAACTGATGATTGAATTATTGCCATTAAATGATATGATTCTAGTAGAATATGATACATTTTTAAGAAGAAGTTTATTGAAGCCATATATACGGAAGATGTTTAACTCTATTTAATGTATAAAAACTCTACAATTCAGCAATAAAATAAATTATTTTGGTAGGGGAGATGTTAAAATGAAACATCATAAAAGATTAATTTTAACAATAATAATGGTTGTTATTTTAATAATCATTGTTACTTTAGACATATTTTCTAAACGTGCTTACAATGCGCCAATATCAAAAGATGAATTTTGTTTAGGAACACTTTGCAAAATTAGTGTATATGATAAAGTTAATGAAAAAGTATTAGATAGGGCTTATGACAAAATTGGCGAAATTGAGAGTAAAATAACAGTCAACAATGCTGATACTAGTGAAATTATTGAACTAAATAATGCTGCTGGCAAGCATGCTGTAAAACTAAGTAAGGATACTTTAAAAATATTAAAGAAGGGTATCTATTACTCTCAACTTTCTCAAGGAAAATTTGATATTACAATTGGAGGTATTTCTAAATTATGGAATATAGGCACTAATAAAGAAGCTATCCCCAATCAAATGGATTTGCAAAATGCTATAAAACATGTAGATTATAGAACCTTACAAATTGATGAATCCAGTAATACAGCTATGCTAAAAAAAGAAGGAACAAAAATAGATTTAGGTGGCCTAGCAAAAGGTTATATTGCAGATGAGGTTGCTATTGTATTAGCTAATAATGATGTTAAAAATGCTCTTATTAATTTAGGTGGAAATATCCTAACTATGGGAAGTAATCCTAGTAGCAACCACTGGAATATACATATTCAAGATCCATATGCTACTCGAGGAAGTATTTTAGGAAGCGTAAAAATAAAAAATAATTCAAATAAATCTGTCGTTACATCTGGAACATATGAAAGATTTTTTGAATACAAAGGTAAAAGATACCATCATATAATAGATAGTAAGACAGGCTATCCTGTGGAAAACGAGCTTCTTTCTGTAACAATAATAGCTGATAAATCATCTAATGCAGATGGTATGTCTAATTGTGTATTTCAATTTGGATTAAAAGGTGGCATGGATCTTGTAAGAAAAGTTAGAAATATTGATGCTGTATTTATAACCAAGGATAAAAAAATATATATCACTGATGGTTTAAAAGGTAACTTTACACTTACTAATAATGAATATACTCTTATTGCTAATTAAGATTTTATATAATCCAATAATTTGTATTACTAATAAATAGTTTATATTTATTTTCTATAAAATAAAACTAGTGAAAGTCATTGGCTTTATTTTATTAAATTTGTTTGCTAACGCAAATAGTTTTGAGTATAATTTAAATTTATATAAAGATTATAAAAGCTACAGTATTTTGACATGATACGCATCAATTTTCTACCGAAAATTTTTTTGAAGCCCTTACTGAAAAGAATATAAATAATTTTAAATTTTTAATTTACTTATTGAAGTTCTCCTTTCTTACAGGAAATTATCTTTAAAGAGTTATGCTAGCTTCAGCCTATTAAAAAGAGGGATATGTGGCGTAAAAGGCATTCGAAAAAGCTTAGATATTCTTATTTGTTTTTTGAAAATATATTAGAAAAAAAATGATTGTTTGAGCGGTCAGCGAGTTTCATTTTTTTCAATATATTTTATGAAAAAACAAATTAAAATCTCTTAGCGAATTGAGACGCCATTCTAGACACATATCCCTTTTAAATAGGCTGTAGGTAAACTTCCTTTTAAGTCGTAATTTCCTTATTTCATAAAGTTTTCTATTTCTTCTATGCTTTTAATTATATCCTTACTTAAAACTTCACACCCGTTCTCTGTTATTAATAAATCATCTTCTATTCTTATCCCAATACTTTCTTCTTGTATATAAAGACCTGGTTCATTAGTTATAACCATGCCTGGTTTTAATTCTATTTCATAACTTCCTACATCGTGGGTATCTAAACCTAAGTAATGTCCAAAACTATGGAAATAATATTTTCTTAATTCTTTTTCATCTTGCAATATTCCTAATTTTTTACATCCTTCTATTAATGTTTTTTTAGTTATTTCTTCTATTTCTTTAAAGGTAACTCCTGGTTTTGCATTTTCAATTATAGCTTTATTAGCTTCTAAAACTACTTTATACACTTCCTTTTGTCTCTCTGTAAACTTTCCATTAGCAGGAAAAGTTCTTGTTATATCACCATTATAATATTTATATTGAGCTCCTAAATCACAAAGGATTAAAGAGTTATTCTCTATTTTACAATTATTTTCACTATAATGTAGTACTGTAGCATTTTTCCCAGCCGCTGCTATAGTTTCAAAAGCATAATCTGTAACCCCATTTTTCTTTAAGGAAAAGTCAAAATATGCTTCCACTTCGTATTCCATCATATTCGGCTTTATATTTTTCATCATATTGTATATGCCTTCTTTAGTTATGTCTATAGCTTTTTTGATTAATTCTACTTCCTCTTCACTTTTTATTGTTCTTAAATCACTTATACCTTTATAGATGTTTTCTATTTTTGCATAAGGATATTTTTCTTTTAATTCTTTAGCAAAAATTTGAGCTGGTGTAAAATTTTCTTCCCATTCTCTCCTCTCTAAATCTAAGTATACTTTATTAAATCCACTTCTATTTATAAAGATCGGAAAATCATCAAAAAATTTATCTACATACCCTATATTTTCTATCCCACTTACCTCTTCAGCTTCTTCTTCGCTAATGGTTGCCCCTACCCATCTTGCCATTACTGGATCTGGCCTTTGTATATATAAATGTTCTGTTATTTTTTTATTTTTCTTAGTTATGACTAATATTATCTGTTCCTCTTCTATTCCAGTTAAATAATAAAAGTTTCTGTTAGGTGTAAATGGATAGGTTTCATCTGCTGACTTATAAGGTGCCTTGCCTGCAAATATAACAATTATCCCCTCTTCTATACTTTCTCCTAAGTTTTTTCTGTTTCTCATAAAAAATTCTTTATTCACAAAAATCCCCCTAATTAATTTATTTAAATATCTCATTAAAGTTGAATAAAAATTGAGTATAATTATACTAATACCATAAAATGTAATTTATTTCAATCTTATATATTATAGACTACACATTTTAAATTGATTATTGTATGCTTAACCGCTATATCCCTATAGTTTTTGATTTATTCATTTTTTAGA
Source organism: Clostridium sp. CTA-1 (assembly GCF_054768215.1). Classification (NCBI taxonomy): domain Bacteria; kingdom Bacillati; phylum Bacillota; class Clostridia; order Eubacteriales; family Clostridiaceae; genus Clostridium; species Clostridium sp. CTA-1. The sequence continues at coordinate 159,249 of NZ_BAAAAP010000006.1, read as the reverse complement.
TTTCTACTTATACACATTATAATTTTCTTAACCTGCACTACTTATATTAGTACCATCATATTTCAACTCTCTAATATATTTTTCAAGCAAAATTCCTGATATTATAAAAATTACTGCCCCTATAGAAAAAGTTCTAATATTAGAATTAATATATATAAAATTGAATCCATTAGTTAACATATGGGAAACCATACATAATACTACAGATTTTGTTTTATAATATATTATCCCAAGAAGTATTCCGAAAATTATGGCATTAATAATTTGAGGAATGTATATATGGCATAATGCAAATACAACTGATGAAATAATTATACTAGTTATTGGTTTATACTTATTTAAAAGTCCTTCCAAAATAATTCCTCTGAAAACTATTTCTTCAAAAATAGGTGCTATTATTACCTCTAAAATAAATATTTGATATAGATTTTGTGTATCTTTTGCAGCTGCCTCTATAACCTCTTTAGATAATAGGCCTTTTATTATCATTATGCCAATTGAATTTTGAAACCACATAAAAAATCCTAATATAAAAAAGCTGTGCATAATAATATTTTAAAATTAAATTTTTCAATATATCTTATCTTAAAACTAGGTTCAATATCTGCTCTTATTATCTTTAAGATAAATATTATAATTAACCCCTTTGAAATTAAATCTCTTAACACATTTAAAGCTAATTCTAAAACTTTATTCGAATTAACATAAGTAGTTTCTAACATCCTATTAAAAGGAATAGGGAAAAAATAAAATGCTGCAACAATAAACATTGCTATTGCCAAAGCACCTAGCACAGACAGTTCGAAATTACTCTCAGTTACTTCATTTTTATCCAAATAATCACCTACATTTCTCTAAAAAACATCCATAGATTTGTGTAAATCAAATCTATGGATGTTCTTTATTTATTATCTTTATTTAGCAAATCACCTATGGCAGCAATACTACCTAATGAAGATAATGTTTCATTTGGTAATATTAATTTATTAGCTGGATTCTTAGCCATTTCTTTTAGTGCATCTACTTGTTTTAAAGCAATAACTACTTCATTTGTACCTGATTCTATTATAGAAGCATTAACCTTTCTTATAGCTTCTGATTCTGCATTAGCTATTTGCTCTATAGCTCTAGCTTTACCTTCCGCTTCTAATAATTGAGATTCTCTTAGTCCTTCTGCTCTTCTTATGTTAGCTTCCTTCTCTGCTTCTGATTGTAAGATTTTAGCTTGTTTATCCCCTTCTGCTCTTGCTATTTCTGCTTGTTTTTGCCCTTCTGCTTGAAGTATAGCAGCTCTTTTATCTCTTTCTGCTCTCATTTGTTTTTCCATTGCTTCTTGTATTTCTCTTGGTGGATCTATATTTTTTATTTCTACAGATAAAATTTTAATACCATAAGCATCTGTAATTTCATCTATTTGTTCAAGTAATTTTGAATTTATTTTATCTCTTCCTGATAAAACTTCGTCTAAAGTCATATTACCTACTATATTTCTCATATTTGTTATAGTAGAATATGTTATACCTGCTTTATAGTCTTCAATATTATAAACTGCATCTTTAGAGTTCATTATTTTGTAAAATATAACGTTATCTATGGATATTTTTACATTATCTTGTGTAATAACACTCTGTGGATCTATATCTATTATTTGCTGCTTTGTAGAAATTTTTTTCCTTACAAAATCCGCAAAAGGCATAATTATATGCCAACCTGGCTCTAAAGTTCTATGATATTTACCGAATCTTTCCACAATAGAAACATAACCTGTATTTACAACTTTTATAGACAGTAAAAATGTTACTAATATAATAACTAATAATACAATTATAAGTATCGCCATACTTATTCCTCCTCTACCTTTTCAACAAAAATTTTGTTACCTTTTACTGAGATTATTTTTACCTTATCTCCTTTTTTTATATAATCCCCACTATTCGTGACTCTCCAATATACACCTTGGAATTTTAGCACCCCCTCATCTTTTATATCTTTATCTGCAATAAAAATTTCTCCAACATAATTTCTTTCGATAGATAATATAGAATTCTCCTGTTTTTTAATAATCTTCTTTACCATTGGATAACCTAATATCATACATAAAATACTAATTAATACAAAAGCAATAATTTGTGTAGACATAGAATATCCTAATATTTGAACTATAAGTGCAGCTATAGCCCCTAGAGTGAACCAAACAAATAAAAAAGAACTAGTAGCAAGATCCAACAGCAAAGCAGCAGTCCCAATTATTATCCAAAGAATAATGCTAAAATTGCTCCACATACTCTCCCTCCCTCTTGAATTATTACTATTATTATACATTATAATCTTATAAATAATATAAATAAATAGTTTTTAACTTAATAAACTATTTATATTATTATGATATAGTTTTATAATAAAATGTGCTTTGCATAATTTTTTATTAATATTTTATATTAAAGTTTAATTATTTACCTTTAATTTGATATAATCATAAGGTAATAATATTTTTAATGGAGGATTTTATATGAATAATTCACAATATTACATAAGAGTATCTACTGCTTGTCCTGTAACTAATGTAGCAGATATAGATTTTAATATAGAAAACATAAAAAAATGTATAGATATGTGTATAGAAAAAAAATCAAAATTAATAGTTTTTCCAGAACTCTCTATAACTTCTTATACTTGTGGAGAACTTTTTTCACAAAGTCTATTAATATCCAAAGCCTTAGATGGAATACATAATATATGTAAATATTCTATAGACAAAGATGTTTTAATAGCTGTAGGAGCACCTTTATTATATAAAAATAGTCTTTATAATTGTGCTGTTATAATATTTGGAGGAAAAATACTAGGTATTGTCCCTAAAAGTTATTTACCTAATTATTCAGAGTTCTATGAAAAAAGATGGTTCACAGAAGGGTATAAAATAAAAAGTGAAAGAATTAATTTACCTTTCCAAAAAAATATTCCTTTTGGAACTAACCTTATTTTTTCTGATAAATTTTTCAAATTTGCTTTTGAAGTATGTGAAGATCTTTGGGTTACAATTCCACCTAGTAGTTATCTTGCATTAATGGGAGCTAATATTATTGGAAATTTATCTGCCTCTAATGAAATAGTTAGCAAATCAGATTATAGACGAAATTTAGTTGCATCTCAAAGTGGTAGATGCTTAGCCTCCTATGTATATTCTTCATCAGGTGTATATGAATCTTCTACAGACTTAGTATTTAGCGGTCATTTATTAATTGGAGAAAATGGCTCTATATTAAAAGAAAATAAAAGATTCCAAAGAGAAAATGAAGTTATTACAAGTATTATAGATATAGATAAAATTAATAGTGAAAGGCTTAAAAATGTAAGCTTTACAGATAACTCAATGAATATGAATTTGGAATTAGAAGAAATAACATTTAAATTTACAATTAACGATGTTGGTGTCTTTGATAGACCTATAGATAAATACCCTTTTGTTCCTTCTAATGAAGAAGAAAGAGCAGTAAGATGCAAAGAAATATTTAATATACAAACCTCAGCTCTAGCTAAAAGACTTGATCATACTAATATGAAAAAAGCAGTTATAGGTATCTCTGGTGGATTGGATTCTACCTTAGCTTTATTAGTTATAGCTAAAACCTTTGATAAATTAAATATTCCTAGAGAAAACATAATAACTATAACAATGCCTGGTTTTGGAACTACAGATAGAACCTATAATAATGCTGTAAGTCTATGCAAACACTTAAATACAACCTTAAAAGAAATAAATATAGTAGATGCAGCATTGCAACATTTTAAAGATATAGGCCATGACAAGGATATACATGATGTTACCTATGAAAATGTTCAAGCAAGAGAGAGAACTCAAATACTTATGGATATAGCCAATAAAGAAGGTGGCTTAGTTATAGGAACCGGTGATTTATCTGAATTAGCTTTAGGTTGGTGTACATATAATGGAGATCATATGTCCATGTACAGCGTAAATTGTTCTATTCCTAAAACCTTAGTAAGATATTTGGTAAGATATGTAGCTGAAAATGAAGTAGCAAAAGAAATATCAGAAATACTTATAGATATTTTAGATACACCTGTAAGTCCTGAACTACTACCAAAGGATAAGGAAGGTAACATTTCTCAAAAAACTGAAGATATAGTAGGCCCTTATGAGTTACATGATTTCTTCCTTTATTATTTTATTCGTCAAGGAACTACTCCAGATAAAATAAAACAATTAGCTAAAATAGCTTTTAAAGATTCCTACGACAAGGAAACTATTGACAAATGGTTCTCTTATTTTATAAGAAGATTCTTTACTCAACAATTTAAACGTTCTGCGGTACCAGATGGTCCTAAAGTAGGAACTATAAGTTTATCCCCTAGAGGAGATTGGAGAATGCCATCAGACGCAAGTTTTAATCTTTGGAAATAAAAAACAAAATAACATAATATATTTACTTTTGAAATTTAATAACGTGTCTCAAAATAAATTTAATTTTGAGGCACTATCTATTTTTATAACTAGCCTAAATAACAATAAATAGACATAAAAATTATTAAATTCAATGATTTAATAATTTTTATGTCTATTTATTAAGTAAAACACTTATTATTTATAAAATGATAAATAATAATTATATTATTTATATATATCTACAATGAGTCCTGTTATATCATCTATAGTTTTTGCTATATCTAAATTTTCTTTTTCGGCGCTTAATAACATTTCTGTTAATTCCTCAAGTTTTTCATCTACTGTTTCTACTGTAATAAAGTATTGAGTTTGCCAAAAACTTATATCCTTTTTTACGGAATACATATATTCTAAAACTGATTTTAAATATTCTTTTATCATTCTTTTATATGCTTTGACATCAGCATAACACTTAGTTATAGCTAACCTATTTCCTTTTTTGTTTATATCCTCCAACATTTTTTTTAATTCTTGCTCTGATTTCTGCTGACGAGCAAAATTAAAATTTTGTGAAAATCCTTTTTTATTTTCTATTGTTCTTTTATTTTCTGTTTGTATCGGTGAATTGGTTCCTACTCTTTTGATTTCCAAATAAAATCACTCCATTAAATATTTTTATCATATATATATTATAGCTAAATTTCTTTTAAAAATATAGATAAATATAATATGTTTTGTTTGTAAAACAATTATATTTTTCATTTAATACTTTTTTATTTTTATAAAATATAAAAAAAGTATTAAATATGCAATATAAATTTAATACTTACAAAAAAATTACTTTATATAATTTTAACATTATAAACCAAAAAAGACTGATTTAGAATCAGTCCCATGATATGTTATATAATCTCTCGACCTATGCCGAGTATGTTATTCAATTTAAAGAAAGGATATATGAGATATAATCTCCTAACCTCTGCTAGGTATGTTTCTCTTGAACACAATTGTTATTATACCATTAAACAAAAAATTATACAACATAAATTTATAAAAATTTAATATTTTTTTATTAAATTCTTTATAATTTTTGTTTTAACTACAAATCTAGCGAAATTTTTATTTTAGAATCTAAAAGTTGCATGAATTTGTCTGATAAAGTAGCTACGTGTCTTCCAAGTCTAGCTTTTGACACAATTCTTATTTGTTCCGCTAACACTGTTCCTGTTATTTCCATCTTTTCTCCCTTAACTAATTCAAAATCTCCATTTCTTATGGAAATATGTACAGCTATCTTCTTTGGCCTATTAGAAATGGGTACTACTATGGTTGTAGGTGCATTTTGGTTCCCTGTGTCATTTTGTATGATAATAACTGGTCTAATTTTATTTTCTTCTGATCCTATATTTTGACCTAATTCACAGGTCCAAACTTCACCTCGTTTAGGAACTATCCTAATTCTATTCTTGACATTATTATTCATTTCTATACCATCATTTACCCATTCTACATATTTATATAATTTACTTAATGCGTATGATTTCTCTTTTAAAGTTTTAGCATTCTTATTTTTATCTATTTTATTGTTAACCCTATTTATGTATTCATCTAATAACTTATGTATTTGACTTTCTGTATCTTTTATGTATTTTCCTAATTCTTCACTGTTCATATCATTTAAGTTTTTCATTGCTCTTTCCCCCTATAACAATTATATAATACCAAAATTTGAAAGAGAAATAAAATTTATTAATAATCTATTTATCTATCATTTACCTACATTATTTATATTATTCTATTAGAAAATATAGTATTCATAGGTTATAATTAATTTGTCTTTTATTTTTTTATGAGGTGATATTAATGCTTAAATATTTAAAAATGTTTTGGAGTTTCTTTAAAATAGGTGCTTTTACCTTTGGTGGTGGCTATGCAATGATTCCACTTATAGAGGAAGAGGTTGTAAATAAAAACTCTTGGATATCTAAAGAAGATTTCTTAGATATACTTGTAATATCTCAATCTTTTCCTGGTGCTTTAGCGGTAAATTGTTCTACCTTTATCGGATATAAAATAGGAAATTTACCTGGAGCTATACTTGCTCTTTTAGGAACCATATTACCATCCTTCTTTATAATATTATGTATTGCAAGATTTTTTATGCAATTTAGAAATAATTATTATGTAGATTTAATATTCAAAGGTATAAATGGAGCCGTTCCTGTACTAGTGTTAGTAGCGGTAATAAGCCTTTCTAAATCTATTAAAAAAAATTACATTAATTATACCATAATTATATTAACAGTGGTACTTTTAAAATTCTTTAATATGCACCCTGTTATAATTATACTTCTTTCTGGAGTATATGGTTATATTTTTCTTAGAAAGAAGGTGCAGTAATGAAAATATTACTAGAATTATTTTTTTCTTTCTTTAAAATAGGTATGTTTAGTTTTGGTGGTGGTTATGCTATGCTTCCACTTATAGAAAGAGAGATTGTACACAATAAGCATTGGATAAATTATAAATCCTTTATAGACATTATAGGCATATCTCAAATGACACCTGGTCCTATAGCTATAAACTCTGCCACCTTTGTAGGATATAATGTAGCTGGATTCAAGGGAAGCTTAATGGCTACTCTAGGGGTTATAACCTTCTCTTTTATTTTGGTAACATTAGCAACCCATTTTATTATAAAGTTTAAAGAATCAAATGTTTTAAAATCTGCTCTAATGGGAATGAGACCCGCTCTTATAGGTCTTATAATATATGCTTTTTTAAACTTAGCCTCTCAATCCTATATAGATTTAAAGAGTATAATAATAGGGATAATAACCTTTATACTTTTGCTCTCTAAAAAAATACACCCTATTATAATCATAGTAATCTCTGGACTTTTGGGAATAATTTTTTATGGATTTATTCCACTTTAAAATGTTTTAATAAATATTGTACTTAATAGAACAATATGCTATAATTTGAAATGTCATGAAGACAAAGGGGAGTAGCAAAAGTTAAGTACTTTAAACTATTCGTCATTACGGATTAAAATCCCGGATAGTTTGCTCTTTAAGAGATTGCAAGACCTTTGTCCTATATAAATATAGGACAAAGGTCTTTTTATTTATAAAAATATAATTATAAATATTTTTATAATTATATTTTAACTTTATAATATTCTTGTAGATAAACTTTTAATGAATTTCAAATATTTTTTATTAATTTCAAATATTATAGATTTATTTTATAATATATAAAATTTACAAACAATAATAGCGAGGTGAATATTATGTGGTTTAACAAAACTTCTCAAGAAATATTAGAAGAACTTGCTGTAGATCCTTCCAAAGGTTTAAGTTCTGAGGAAGTAGAAAAAAGAAAAGAAAAGTATGGCCTGAATAAATTAAATTCTAAAAAACAAAAATCTTTATTAAAAATGTTCTTTGAACAACTAAATGACATCCTAATTTATATACTATTAGCTGCAGCTATAATTTCTGGAGTTTTAGGTGAAATTAGTGATGCACTAATAATAGGAATAGTTGTTATTATTAACACAGTTATAGGGGTTGTACAAGAATCGAAAGCTGAAAAAGCTTTAGAAGCGTTGAAACAGCTTTCCACCCCAAAGGCCTTAGTAAAAAGAAATGGAGAAAACATAGAAATTCCATCAGAAGACGTAGTTCCAGGAGATGTAATAGTTTTAGATGCCGGTAGATATGTTCCTTGTGATTTACGACTTATAGAAACTGCTAATCTTAAAATAGAGGAATCTGCTCTTACAGGTGAGTCAGTTCCTGTTGAAAAACACGCTGAAGAAAAGCTTGAAGATCCTAAAACACCTTTAGGTGATCAAAAAAATATGGCTTTTATGTCTACCCTAGCTACCTATGGAAGAGGTATTGGTATTGCTGTAGGCACAGGTATGAATACTGAAATAGGTAAAATAGCTAAGATGCTTGAGGGAGAAGATAAAGAACTCACTCCTCTGCAAAAAAAGTTAGCTGAATTAGGTAAAATATTGGGTTTTGCTGCTTTAGGTATATGTGCTTTGATGTTTGTTGTGGGCTTACTTCAAAAAAGAGATATTTTAGAAATGTTCTTAACTGCTATAAGTCTTGCTGTTGCTGCTATTCCTGAAGGACTTCCTGCTATAGTTACTATAGTCTTAGCCATGGGAGTTCAAAGAATGATAAAGGAAAATGCTATAATTAGAAAACTCCCTGCTGTAGAAACTTTAGGGGCTGTTAATATTATATGCTCAGATAAAACTGGTACTTTAACCCAAAATAAAATGACCGTAATCAAATTTTATACTAATAACGAAATACAAGATATAGATAAGTTAAATATTGAAGATAATATTCATAAAATGCTCCTTGAAAATTTAGTTTTATGTAATGATGCCACTTTCTCTAAGGATTCAAGTACTGGTGACCCTACTGAAATAGCTTTATTGGAGGCAGGAGCTAAATATAATATTGTTAAGAACAATATAGAAAATGAACATAAAAGAATAGATGAAATTCCTTTTGATTCTGATAGGAAATTAATGACCACTGTAAATAATTTTGATGATAAAAATTATGTAATGACTAAAGGTGCTATAGATAATTTATTAAAAATAAGTACTAATGCTTATATAAATGGAGAAATAGTTCCTTTAACAGATGAAATAAAAGAAAATATAATGGATGCATCTAATGAGATGTCTAAAAATGCTCTTAGGGTTTTAGGAGCTGCTTACAAAACATTAGAAGATACTAACTACAATAAAGAAAATTTAGAAATGGATTTAACTTTTATCGGTCTAGTAGGTATGATAGATCCACCTCGTGAATCTGTAAAAGGTTCTATTTTTGAATGTAAGAATTCTGGTATAAAAACTATAATGATTACAGGTGACCATAAAGTAACTGCTTTTGCTATTGCAAAGGAATTAGGTATAGCAGAAAATGAGTCTCAAGCCATATTTGGATATGAGCTAGATGATATGCCAGATTCAGAATTAAGCTCTAAAATTGAAAATTTAAGAGTTTTTGCTAGAGTATCTCCAGAACATAAAGTTAAAATAGTAAAAGCTTTAAAGTCTAAGGGCAATATAGTGTCTATGACTGGTGATGGTGTTAATGATGCTCCTTCACTAAAAGCTGCAGATATAGGCGTTGCTATGGGTATAACAGGTACAGACGTTGCTAAAGGTGCTTCTGATATGGTATTGACAGATGATAATTTCTCTACTATAGTATCTGCAATAAAAGAAGGAAGAAATATATATAATAATATAAAAAAATCTATTGTGTTTCTTTTATCCTGTAATCTTGGAGAAATTTTGGCTCTATTTATAGGTATACTTCTTGGTTGGCCTGCTCCATTAAGACCTATACACCTTTTATGGGTTAACTTAATAACAGATAGCTTGCCAGCTTTATCTTTAGGTATAGATCCTGGTGATCCTGATATTATGGATGAAGATCCAAGAGATCCTAAGGAAAGCTTATTTGCAGGTGGTGCAGGTATTTCTCTTATACTAAATGGTTTATTAATAGGTGTACTTACATTAGTAGCCTTTGAGGTTGGAAGAATAAGATACTCTGATTCATTAATGCATGCTCAGACTATGGCCTTTGTTGTATTAAGTGTATCTCAATTGTTCCATTCATTTAATATGAGACACCCTAAAAAGTCTATATTTCAATTAGGATTGTTTACAAATAAATATTTGTTTGCTTCTGTGATATTTGGAATATTCCTACAAGATATGGTTATAACAATTCCATTTTTAGCATCTATTTTTAAGGTTTTTGATTTAACAATACAGGACTGGATATTTGTATGTGCGTTATCAATAATACCTTTAATAATAAATGAAATAGTTAAATTTTTCAAAAGACTAAAAGATAAATAAGTAAATATTACTTAAATAGATTGAAATTTAGCACTACCTAGATAAAAAAATACTTCATAAACAGAATTCTTGGCTTTAGAAGGAGACTTTACTCCCACTAAAGCTTAGGAAATGGTTATCCAGGGACGTATCCGCTCTTTACTCCCACTTTTAAAAAGATGGGAGTATTAGAGCGGGTAGTCATCGGATAAACTAATTCATATGTTTATGAAGTACATTTTTTATATTTGTTTATTAAGATTCAATCTATTTTTATAAATCCCCAATTTTAAGATGTGAATTTTAAATAAGTATTTCCTATGAAATTCTTCCCCTTGTTTATATAATAGGAATATCTATTCCAAATTATTTCTTGATCCCTAATTATTAAATTCCCTTTATTGCTTGTTGTAAAAACTTCTATACCTTTGTTTTCCAATCTATCTATTATAATCTTATCCGGACTATAGATTCCATCACAAGTAACAATAGCAATTTTAGGTTTTGCTATATCTAGAAGTTCATTACTATTACTAGTTTTAAATCCGTGATGAGAAACTTTTAAAACATCACATTTTTTAATTTTTTTATTAGATATCATATCTATTTCTTCCTTCTTTTCACAATCCCCTAAAAATAAATATTTAATTCCATCTATTTTACCAAATAATACTATAGAGTTATTGTTTTCATTCTTACTATCTATATTCATAGGCACTATAGCCTTTAAATTTAATTTTCTCCCTTTAACTTCCCACCCATCTTCTATCCATTCATACTTAACCTTATGTTTTTTTATCATATTAATTACTTTTTTCTTATCATCACTATCATGTTTAGGTAAAAAAATCTTTTTTACTTTAGATGTTTTTAAAAGCATCTCTAACCCACCATAATGATCATCATGATAATGGGTTAATATAACTCCATCTATTTTATCTACATTGTTGGAATTTAAGTAGCTTAATATTTTCCCACTATAATATTCCCAGCCAGTATCTATTAAATAATTTTCTTTTCCCGTTTTAATTAATATACAATCACTTTGACCTGTATCTATAAAATGTACCTCTGGATTTCTATCCTTTGCAAAAACTTTTATACAAAAAAAACTTACTACAACAATAAACATTAAGAAAGTTCTGGGTGCTTTTATTTTCATAATACACCTCCTTATTAAGTTTATTTTTTGTAGTAAGTTATATTTTATTCCCTATTAAAATTTTTATTTAAGGCTATATAATCCTCTGCTGACTCTTTTATACTGGCTATTTCTTCCTCATTAAGTTTTCTTATTACTTTTGCAGGTGATCCCATACATAAAACTCCTGATGGTATTTTTTTATTGGATGTTATTAAGCTTCCAGCTCCAATTATAGTGTTTGATCCTATTTCCGCTCCATTTAGTATAATTGATCCCATACCTATCAGAGAATTATCATTTATTTTACATCCATGTAATATAGTTCCATGACCTACTGTTACATTGTTTCCTATATGTATATTTAAATCTCCTTCATCTACATGCAAAACGCAATTATCTTGTATATTAGATCCATTACCAACATATATACTATTTATATCTCCTCTTAATACCGCCCCAAACAATACAGTACAATTTTCTTCTAATACCACATCTCCTATTAAATCTGCACTTTTAGCTAAAAAAATATTTTTCTTTATTATAGGTTTTTTCCCATTATATTCATAAATCATTCTTAAACCTTGAGTAAAACTATGTATTTATTTACATTTACATTATTAGCTATAATATGTATATCTAATATAACTATCTAAGTTTTACTAAGGTTATTCACCTCCTGCTTTGTGAATTTATATATGTATTTTGTAATTTCATCAGTATGTTTTAAGCAAATTTATATTTAAAAATAAAATTATAGATTCTAAAGCCCTGTACTCTTGCACAGGGCTTCTAATAACATTATTATATCATTACAATGAAGTATATGACACTTTTTTATTAAAAATATTATTATACTACAAAATTTATTGTTCTTTTCTTAATTTTTCTAACTGTTTTTTGTCCTTCATTTTCATATAAATATAAAATGGTATACCCATAAAACCTAATATTAGGCCATATAAGGCAGATTCAGCACCTGTTCCATAAACCGCCCAAATAGCATAAATAAATCCTATTAATGGAACAATGGAATTTGTAATAAAATTTCCTAAATTAAATTTTTCTTCCCTTTTAGATAAAAGTAATATATCTGCAGCATTAGTTATAGCATATACAGGTAAATATGCTAATGTAGCTAATAAAATCATAAAATTATAAGCAGAAGTCATAGAACCTGTATAGTTCATCAAAAGAACAATGTTAGTTAATATTCCATTTATTATAATCCCTACGTGAGGAGTTCTATATTTAGGATGAATCTTAGCGAAAGCTTCTGGAAACATTCCATCTACAGCTGCTGCATAGGAAATTCTAGCTGTTAACATTATCCATCCTGCTATAGTTCCAAAAATGGTTATAACAATAGCTAATAAAAACAGATTTACAGCTCTACTACTTAAATGTAAAGCTAATATATCACTCATAGGAGAGTTACTTTTTGCTAACATATCCTGTGGTAATCCACCCATAGCTACAAAGCTTATTACTAAATATACGAGCACTGCTATTAGCAGCCCATAAATAGTACTCAACTTAACATTTTTTTCAGCACTTTTTATTTCTCCTGCTGCTATACTAGCGGACTCAAATCCAGAGAATGCCCATAATGTAGTTGCTGCTGCTAAAGGCACCGTACTAAACCCTTTGCCCTTTGGAAAAGCAGGGGTAATGTATTGTGGATTAAAATTAGCAAAGCCTATTATTACAAAAATTAAAAATACTCCTAGTTTAAATATAGTTATAACTGTTTCAAATGCACTGGCTTGTTTTACCCCTATAATGTTTAATATATTAAATGCCCACAATATAGCAGAGGTATATAAAAAAGCGTATAATCCATTAGTTTTTAAAGCTGGAACTAAACTTGAAGAATAACTTCCTATAGCCGTTATTATAGCAGCATTGGATATACATGTAGCACTCCAATAAAGCCATGCATTAGTAAAGCCTACAAAATCTCCAAATGCTATTTTAGCATATTGATAAGGACCTCCTGTTTTTGGAATTTTTGATCCTAATCTTGCAAAGGATAATGCTAAAAATATAGAACCTATACCAGTTATAATCCAAGCTGCCATAGTAGCGCCTGGTCCTGACACCGCCGCTAAAGTAGCTGGAAGCATAAATATTCCTGATCCAATTATATTACCAGCCACTATAAATGTAGCAGCAAAAAGTCCTATTTCTTTTTTTAATTTATCATGTCCCTCCATATTAATACTCCTTTCACCTCATCTTTAGTAAAAATCTATAAACTATACTATAATAAAAAAATTTTCATATAATTATTTAAATTGTATTAATACTATTATTTATTCCTTATGCAAAAATTATTACTTTAAAATAAATACATTTTTAAGAAACTTAAATATTTTCCTTTATTATCTAAATACGTATTATTTAAAAGCATTGAATATTATAAAATATCTTTTTTAATTTTAATCWAATATGTTCAATTAACTATAAATATAAAAAAACCTGTATATTGTATATAAAACCTTTAAAATACAAATTTGGTTTTTAAAGTAAAAAGCTATAAATTCAAAATATTATATTTCAAAATTCATAGCTTTTTATTCCTTAATTATTAAATTTTAAGTAAATATGTAAAATATTTTATTTCAAATCTATTTTAATAAATGTACTTTAATAAATTTAATCTTTAAAATTTTTCTTTATATTATTAACTAACTATAGTCTTTCATCTACATCTTACTCATTAGAGCATTGAACAATATTATCTATATCTATATCAGCTTTAGAAATATCTTTTTTATTTCTCAACTTCATATATATATAAAATGGAACTCCTGCTAACATTAACATAAATCCGTATAGTACTGTTTCAGCTCCTGAACCGTATATTGCCCAACAAGCATAGGTAAATCCTATTAATGGTATAATAGCTATCTTTATAAATTTGCCTACAGTTAATTGCCCCCTACATTTAAATAATAATAATATATCTGATGCAGATGTAGTAGCATAAACTGGTAAATATGATAAGGTGGCTAAAAGTATCATAAAATTATAGGCAGATACCATTCCCTTTGATGAATTTAATATTAATAATATATTAGTTAATATAGCATTTATTATTAATCCCTTATAAGGCGTTTTATATTTGGGATGTAATTTTGCAAATACTGCTGGAAATAATCCATCCTTAGCTACTGCATAGCTCATCTGCCCTGCAATCATAATCCAGCCTGCAATAGTTCCTAATATAGTTATAACTATAGCTAAATTAAATACTTTTACTACTCCACCACCAAAAAATTGAGCTAATATATCTGTCATTGGTGAAGGACTCTTAGCTAAAACTTCCTGTGGTATAGCCCCCATGGCAAAAAAGCTTATTGCAACATAAAAAAGAATTGTTATGACAAGACCTAATATGGTACTTCTACTTATATTTTTTTCTGGATCTTTAATTGTTCCAGCACCTACTGTAGAGGATTCAAAGCCTGTAAAAGCCCATAATGTAGTAGCTGCTGCTAAAGGTAAAGTATTCATTCCTTTTCCTTTTGGCATCATTGGAGTGACATTTTCAACATTAAAGTGAGTAGCTGCAAATACTATAAAAAATATAAACACTAAAAATTTAAATACTGTAATAACTGTTTCAAAACTTGCTGCTTCCTTTGCCCCCTTAATATTTAAAAAAGTAAATATCCATAATATAGCGCTGTTGAATAAAAGTGCATTAAACCCGTTATTTAAAGCTGGTATTAAATAGGATGCATAGCTTCCTATGGCTATTATAATTGCTGCATTAGATATCCAAGTAGCACTCCAGTAAAGCCAAGCATTTAAGAATCCTATAAAATCCCCAAAGGCTAATTTACCAAACTCATAAGGTCCCCCTGTTTTAGGAATTCTACTTCCTAACCTAGCACAGGATAAAGCCATAAATATAGCTCCCATACCCGTAACTAACCAAGCTATTAAAGTAGTTCCTGGACTAGATACTGCTGCTAAACTAGCTGGTAACATAAATACGCCAGACCCAATCATATTTCCTGCAACTACACAGGTAGCTCCAAATAGACCTATTTTCTTGTGACTATGACCTTCATTCTCCATTTTTCAAGTTCCCCCCAACCTCCAACTTCATAATAAGAAGCTTTGTTACTTTATATTTTATATTGGGTTATAATTTTGTCAATCCTTTTAATTTAATTAAAAAATGGAGGTGAACAATAAAATCTATACACTGAGTTTTTATATATTTTTTTGAAATAAAAAATATTTTTTTAAAATCTCCATATTTTTATTTGAATTAGTAAATTCATAAAAATACAGCCTTTTAATAAAATTACATTACTTTTTTATTATTTTCCTTAATTTATTTTTATAATTCTTTCTGTCTCTTACTGAATTGGATATCAACTTTGGTCAACTTTTAAAATCAGTTATAAATTTTATTTATTATTGTCATAATTTATTATTATGCACCATTATGTATTATTATAAGGCTTTGTGTACTACAATAATTACTTTTATTGTTATATAATTGTTCAAGACCTATAATTTACAATTAAACATTACCTTTAAAATATAAGTATATTAAAAAGTATTAATAATAAATATTAATTTAAGAATTAATTATATACAATTCAACCTTAAATATATTTATAAAAACTAAAAAACACACTAACCTCTAAAACTAGATTTTAGTGTGTTTTTATATAAGACTAAGCAATATTTACTTTTTTTTATTATTCTCTTTTTTATTATTTTCCTTTTTAATATTTTTTGCTCGATTTGGCTTAGCTTTAGGTCTAATAACTACATCATTCTTTTTCTTTTTTGTCCTACTCCCTGCTCCTATACCCATTAAATCTAAAAACCATAATGTAAGAATTATTACTATAGCAGATTGAACATACTGCCATATAGTACCATTAATATTTAATTTTATTAATGCAGGAAAAATTAATATAAATATAGATAATGCAAATACCAACCATTTGTTAATATTGATTTTGTCTAAAACATAAACTTTAAGAGCTGTATAACCAATTATAACAATAATAGAAAAGAAAAGTATTTGTAATGCAAATTTTAACCAAACTGGCATAACGTTCCCTCCTTAAAAATTTGATACTATACTATTATTATATATTTCATATAATATATCAATATATTAATATAAATACTTTTACTTCAAAATGTTTATACTAATTTTATATTATAAATATGTAACAATATAAAATATAATAACATATTATATTAAAGAATAAAAACTTTAACATAAAAGAGATTGTAAATAATTCCCCCTCTAAATTTACAATCTCTTTTAATATGTACTCTTATCCTATTATTTCAAATATTATTAAAGATAAAGTTTTACTTTTAAATAACCCTTCTATTCCTAATTATCCTTTATTTTATAATTCTTTTATTGTTAAAACCTTAGTTATTTTAATAGTTTTATACTATTATTATCACTATAATATACACTAAAAATTCCATTTATTTTTCAATTAATAAAATTATTAATAAGATAAAGTTTCAAATTTTAACAAATTCATAATTTTTTCTGGTATAATATTTATAATGTAATAAGATAAAAGTATATGTGATTAATTAAACTAACCATAACTTGGAGGTGCTCATATGGATTTAGATATAGATGGTTTAGACGAACTAGATTTACAAATTCTTGAAATTTTGATTAAAGATTCTAGAACCCCTTTTTTAGAAATAGCTAGAAAATGTCATGTTAGTGGTGGCACTATACATGTTAGGATGAAAAAAATGCATGACATAGGCATAATAAAAGGTACAAAACTTATAATAGATAATTCTAAACTTGGCTATGATGTTTGCTGTTTCATAGGAATTTATTTAGATAAAGCTTCTTACTTTAATTCCGTATTAAAAGAATTAAACGAAATTAAAGAAATAACAGAACTCCATTACACAACAGGCCAATATTCTATATTTGTAAAAGTAATATGTCAGAGCATAACTCATTTACAAGATTTATTAATGAATAAAATACAAAGGGTTGAAGGCATACAAAGAACGGATACATTCATTTCCTTATCCCAACTAATAGACAGAAACATAGACATATAAGGAAAGTGCGACGCACTTTCCTTATATTAATACTTTGTTAATACAAACTTAAGATAAATTATATTATTTGTTTTTTCTATTATGATATAATAAATTATAAATTAAATTTATATAAAAGGAGATCGTTTTTTATGCCATTTACAAGCAATAATTCTTGGAAGATAAGTGGAGTTTTGTTGTTTATATTAATTCTATTTTTAGCTAATTTTTTAATTTTTTCTGTACTTCCTGTGGTTATAGTAGCAGGTTTAGTATTGTTCGGGATATATAAATTAGTTAATTATATAAAATCATGGAAAATAAATAAAAAAGGCTTTAATAATAGAAAAAATAAAGAAAAAACCTTTGAGAAATTCGATAATTTAGGCCCTAATGATATACCTGATATTTCTGAAGAAAATGTAGTTGATGTAGATTATAAAGAAGTTTAATAATGATTTAAATATACTTTTATACTTTAAATTTTAAAGTATAAAAATAAGCTATAGGAATAGATAAATTAAAAACTTAATATCTATTCCTATATCTTTATATTTCTAATATATTCCCTGTATTGTTTAAGAAAAATTTATTCTTTAATTCTTTCAATTTTATTGTAGTAAATTCTCCTGTACAATGAGAAAGGCCTATAATGCTAATATCTAATTCATTAAAAGCTTCTATGGTTTTATTTATTCTATTTTCATCACATTTAATCAAGTGAGTTCCTCCTAATACAGCATATATTCTTCTATTTAATCTTTTACTTATACTATTTAATATATTAATAATTCCCACATGACTACACCCAACTAAAACTATTAATCCTTCGTAGGTGTCTATAACCAATGCTACTTCTTCTTTAAAATTATCTAATATATATCCTTCTCCTTTTTTTATTACCATATTAGATGTAAACTCTTCAAAACTATTATCCTCTTTAAAATTTGTAACTATAAATATATTAGGTTCTATTTCTAAAATATCTTCTTCCACATAATTTATAGGTATACCATTATCTGTTAAATATTTCTCATCAAAATCTATACCTAAATATTTATTTTCTATCTCTTTCCCTATTTTAAATTTATTGCTATTTTCAAAAAAATTTTCACTTACATATAATTCTGGATAACATTTTATATTTTCTATAAAACTTCTTACTCCTCCACAATGATCATAATGAGCATGACTTAGTATCATATAATTAGTCTCATGTAAATCAATATTTAATTTTTCAGCATTCTTTATAAAATTTCCAGAAGAACCAGTATCAAATATTATATTACATCTAGGAGTATTTATGTACATAGAAAGCCCGTGCTCTTCTATCAATTCACTTTCTTCATTTTTAGAATCTTCTATCAGAGTAGTTATCTTAATACTCATATCCCTTTCCCCCCTAATAGGTCATGATTGTCAATTAATTACAAACATATTATAATTTTACCACAAATTTATATTTTTGAAATATATTTATATTATTTTTTAATAAAGTATTCATTTTTCATTATATAAGTACCAAAATTTATTTATATAAATATAATAATATTGATATAAAATTTTTTAGGAGATATCTCAATGATTATTGCTAAAGATTATCCTTTTAATAATGTAAAAGGAATAAGTTTAAAACAACTGAACGAACATTATAAATTATATGATGGTTATGTAAATAAACTAAATGAAATTTGGAGTATACCTAACGACTCTGAAGATTTTAAAGATAGTAATTCCACTTTTAGCAAATTAAGATGCATAAAATTAGGAGAGAGTTATGCTTTAGATGGAGTTAAATTACATGAACTATATTTTCAAAATATGACTTCTGGATATATTTCTATAAATGGACCTATACTAGATAAGATTCTAGAAGACTTTAATTCCGTAGAAAACTTCACGGAACTCTTTAAAGAAACTGGTAAGTCTATGAGAGGATGGGTTGTACTAGGTATAGATCCTTTAGATAATAAACTTCACATTTTTGGCTCTGATTCTCACGATAATGGTGCCCTATGGCTTTCCTATCCTTTACTCGTAATGGATGTGTATGAGCATGCTTATTTTATGGATTTTGGAACAGATAAAGAGAAATATATGAATGCTTTTCTTCAAAATATAAACTGGAATTTAATAAATAACAGATTAGGTATATACTGCACTTTAATAAATTCTTTAAATCATAATATGATTTTAGCTAACACTATGAATTATGGAAATATGAATTACAGAAACATATTTTATTAAAGTTTATTAAAACTTTAATAAAATTTAAACCTATAGTAATTATTTCTTTATTATAATATAAAAAACTGCTGACAAAAGATTTTATCAGCAGTATAAAAACAATTTATTTAACTTATAAGACTATAATTTGATTAAATTTTTTTACTTCCCACTTTCTATCACATTTGTGATACAAATCTCCACTTATTTTTATTTTATATGGTTTTAAACTTACTAACTCTAATATTAAATTTAGTTTTTCATTTCCTGTATCTATACAGATTTTTTTTAATGGATCATATGGATCCATTTCTTTTTTCTCTAAAGTATAGTTTTTATACTTTAAAAATACACTAATCTCTTTATTTTCTCTAAAACCTATAGAAAATAAATCTAATTCAATTTTAGCTGTAAAATTTTCCTCCTTCAAATCTGTGCAATCCAATCTTTTTATATTAGATATAAATTTTTTATATTCTTTTTCTAACTGTTTTTCTTCTATATCACTAATTTCAAAATACGATATATCTATAGGGAGTAAATGAAATACATTCATATTTTTATCACCTTTCCCTGTAAATTTTAAAGGTTGTCCACTCTCTATTTCTTTTGTTTCATATATATTATATTATTGTTTATTAAAAAGTGTTACTAGCTTACTTTTAATATTACTATTTTTCATGATTTTTATACATTTACATAAAAATGCTTCCATATTCTAATTTTAATAAAAAAATAGCTTTAAAGGTAAACAAAATTTTACTAATTGAATATTATATATTGACAGGCTAATTTTGTACACAAAGGAGGTATCTTTATGTGGTGTTGTGGTTGGATATGCTGGATATTAGCATTTATTATAATAATAGCAATAATCTGTAGTTGTCAACGCCATCATTTCTGCTGTTGCTAAGAGTGAACTTACTCCCACTTATATAAGTGGGAGTTTCTTAAGTATAAATTCCTTGTAATCTTAAATTTACGACGATTTAATTAACAATGTGGAAAATAAGTTTATATTATAAAGGCAGTTTTGTATAGAAAATATACAAAACTGCCTTATATTATACAAAATTATTTCTCCAATATAGGAGAGTCAATTAGTGTGGTAAAAATAAACCTATGCCTATGACCATCATTACAGGTTGTAACACCAAATACAAAGTGCACGTGTCTACCATTTCCTACAGGTATTGCAGGACCAGTAATAACATTTATCATATGAAAGTGATCGAAAAAATCTGTATTTGTATTTATTCTGTGCACATGACTGTTACCTCTTCTTATAGCTTCACCAGTAACTCCTGCAAAACGATGGTTATGAGGCTCGGTTTTAATTTCAGCTAATTTGGTACTACCTAAGAATTCATGAACGTGAGTTTGTTTTTCTCTACAGCAAGACATATACTCACCTCCTTATATTCCCAATAATATATAATATGTTAACTGATTAGTAATTGATACATGTTTACTGCAATTGAAAAATAATAAATCTATAAAAATTTTAAAATGCTTTTATGTAGCATTTAGACAAATTATTTTTAGTTTTCAAACTAGTATTGAACTGTAGAATCAATATGAATAATATAACATTAAAATAAATATATTCACAAAATCTCTTTATATTTCATAAACTACATATAGTAATATTTCTGGGGGAATATAATGGATATATATAAAAAAATAATTTTAAAAGATGCTGTAAAAAATAAAAAAAGTTCTAAAGAAAATTTATCTTATACAAAAGATATAAAAAGAGATAACTTAGAAGGTTCTATTATAAATTTTAAAGGCGGCAAAGACTTTAATACTATTTTAGATATTGAAACTAATTTAGGTAAAATAAAATTTCCAGGCTGGATCACTTTAAATGAATCTAAAAATTTGGATCCATCTTATTCTGAACATAGTATAGCTACTTGGATAAAAGAAAAGAATTTTTCAGACAATTATAGGTACATTGTTTTTGAAAATGCTATTTGTTCTTTTTCTCTAAAATATTTCTCATTTTTTCCTGTTAAAATAACTGCAATAGATTCAAATAATAATATATTAAAAGTTATTGAAGGTAAAAAAAATTGGTGTGATGAAAAAGGTTATAGTAACCTTTCTGAATTGAACATAGATGTAGAAAATAATATAATTAAATGCATAAAAGTTGAAAGTTTCGCGGAATATATTGGTATTCATTCTTTAAAAGCACATAAAAAAATCAGTACTGAAATTCCTAGAAAAAATAATGAATATAAGGAGCATAATGATTTTGATACTTTTTTTATAGCTTTATCCATATATCTATTATTTTTTCATAGAGGAAATAATAATTATTACTATAAAAAAAATAAAAACAAAAAAAGATAAATATATAATATAATTTTTACTATAGCCTAGCTGTATAAATATCTTGTATATTATGTTACTCCCAATAAATAATTTAAAAAATTATTTTATAAAGAAAACACTATCAAATTTACTTATTCTTATAACTTTGATAGTGTTTTCTTTATTTATAAATACCTAAAAATATATATGTTATTTTAATTAATCTTTATATAAAATATATAATTTTTGCTAATATACTCCCAATCCATTTAAATATTCTTTATATTTTAAATCTGACTTTAATATATGGTTTTCTATCCAATTGACAATAAACGCCAGTAAATCCATTAAGAAGTTTTTTTGCTTTTCATCTATTTCTTCTTCATTTATAGAACTAATTTTTTTTATAAAAGCTTCATGCTCTATTTTATGATTCTCTAAATCATTATACTCATATTTTCTCATAACATCTTCTTCATAAGAAAAATGATATACTGTATATTCTTTTAAGGTCCTTATAGTTTCCATAATTTCATCAAAATGATCATATCCATCATTTACGGAAACTATAGTATAAATTTCATCTGCTAATTCAAATAATCTTTTATGCTGATTATCAATTTTACTTATGTTACAACTATAACATTCTTTCCATTCAAACATTAATATCCCCCTCTTTAATATTATATTTAAAATTTATATATTAATTGTTAAAAATAAATATTACACTACTTTTAAAAAATAAATCTTTATATTAATTATATGTATTTTAAATGC
Source organism: Clostridium sp. CTA-1 (assembly GCF_054768215.1). Lineage (NCBI taxonomy): Bacteria > Bacillati > Bacillota > Clostridia > Eubacteriales > Clostridiaceae > Clostridium > Clostridium sp. CTA-1. Next base: position 136,416 of record NZ_BAAAAP010000006.1, on the reverse strand, counting down.
TGTTTTATTATTACATAATATTCATTGTTTATAAATAATTATAACACATTCCCTTAAATTTTTCAGGTTTAAGATACTAAATAAATTTATTTTTTATCTATAACCTTATAATCTGCCTCTACAAATTTACCTTTGTAAAATTCCTTTGATTCCCCATATATTCTCACTTCTCTTTTCACTGCCTTCTGCTTTATAACCTTTCCAGTAAACTTACTAAATTTCACTCCGCCATCTAAGGTTATTCCAGCTATATTTAAAATAGACTTAGTTGTTAATGATCCTACCTTTCCTAATAATCTTCCGCTGACTTTTGCCCCTTTAGCCATACTATTATGATTATTTTTTTTTAAATTTTTATATAAAACTTCACCTGTATTTTCACATATATCTTCAATACTATTTCCTAAAAGATTTCCCGTAGACTTTATAAAATTACTTAATTTATTCATACAAACCTCCTATTTATAATTTATTAATTAAAATTTGATGATTTTTGTTTAAAAACTATATATAATTATTATAATGAAAAGATTTTCATTATTAAACTGTATTTTAACTTTATATTGAATATTTTCATGACTTGTATAAATATATGTTTTCTTATATTATAAAGTATATACTATTTAATACATTTCCAGCAATTTAATGTACACATTATTGTATATATAGCATATTTATATAATTAGTAATATATTATATTTAATTATATATTAATAAAAAAGGAGAAGAACTATGACTTTATATGATGAGAACAACTTACATATAATAAAAGATAATTTAAGATATTTAAAATTATTGTCCAAACAGTACCCTAGTATTTCAAGTGCTAGTTCAGAAATTATAAATCTTCAAGCAATATTAAACCTCCCTAAGGGAACAGAACATTTTATAAGTGATGTTCACGGAGAGTATGAATCTTTTACTCATATGCTAAAAAATGCATCAGGAGTTATTAAAAGAAAAATAGATGATGTCTTTGGAACTTCTTTAAGGGAATGTGACAAAAAAAATTTAGCTACACTAATATACTATCCTGAACAAAAATTAGATTTAATAAAAAAATCTGAAAAAAACTTAGAAGATTGGTACAAAATAACTTTATATAGATTAATAAGACTATGCCAAATAGTTTCTTCTAAATATACTAGATCTAAAGTTAGAAAATCTCTACCTTCTGATTTTGCTTATATTATTGAAGAATTATTAAATGAACAAGGTGATAGAGTAGATAAACAAGAATATTACAACAGTATAATTGAAACAATTATAGACATTGATAGAGCTTCTGAATTTATAATTGCTATATCAAATGTTATTCAAAGATTAGTAGTAGATAAACTTCATATAATAGGAGATATCTATGATAGAGGTCCTGGAGCTGAAATTATAATTGAAGCTTTAAGTAAGCATCATTCTATAGACATACAATGGGGTAATCATGACATTGTATGGATGGGTGCTGCTGCGGGATGTGAAGCTTGTATTGCCAATGTAATAAGAATATCTCTTCGTTATGCTAATTTATCCACATTAGAGGATGGATATGGTATAAATTTATTACCATTAGCTACTTTTGCTATGGATTTTTATAAAGAAGATAATTGTGAAAATTTTAAACCTAGAACTATAGATAAAAATTTAAATGAAACAGATATTAAACTTTTATCAAAAATGCATAAGGCTATATCAATAATTCAATTTAAATTGGAAGGTCAAATAATCAAAAGAAGACCTGAATTTAAAATGGAAGAAAGATTATTATTAGATAAAATAAATATAAAAGAAGACACTTTGAACCTAAACGAGAAAATTTATAAATTAATTGATACTAACTTCCCTACATTAGATAAAGAAAATCCTTATGAATTAAATGAACGAGAAAAAGATTTAGTAGAAAAACTTACAAATTCATTTATTAATAGTGAAAAGTTACAAAGACATATAAAATTTTTATATAGTAATGGAAGTCTTTACTTAAAGTACAACTCTAATTTACTATATCATGGTTGTATACCTTTAAATGAGGATGGCTCCTTAAAAGAAGTAACTCTATGCAACGAAACCTTAAAGGGTAAATCCCTTCTAGACAAACTAGATCGTTTAGCAAGAGAAGCTTATTTTTTTAAGAAAGATCCAGAATCAAAACTATATGGTATGGACATGATGTGGTATTTATGGTGTGGTCCTAATTCTCCTTTATTTGGTAAGAAAAAGATGACCACCTTTGAAAGATATTTCTTAGATGATAAGAATACACATAAAGAAGAAAAAAATCCTTATTACAAATATAGAAATGATGAAAAAATGTGCACAATGATATTTGAAGAATTTGAACTAGATGCTGATAATTCGCATATAATAAATGGACATATTCCTGTAAAAACTAAAGAAGGTGAAAATCCTATAAAAGCTAATGGTAAACTATTAGTTATAGATGGTGGCTTTTGTAAGGCTTATCAGCCACAGACAGGCATTGCAGGATATACATTAATATATAATTCCTATGGATTACTTCTAACCTCTCATGAGCCTTTTAGTTCTATACACAAAGCTATAGTTGAAGGAAATGATATACTTTCATCTACTATAATATTAGAACATGTATCCTCTCGAAAAAGAGTATTAGATACAGATAGTGGTAATGAAATAAAAAAGCAGATACATGATTTAGAAATGCTATTAGTTGCTTACAGAAAAGGTCTTATAAAAGAAGAAAATGAAATAAATATAAGATTTTAAGTAAATTACAACTTTTATCCGATGACTACCCGCTCTAATACTCCCATCTTCTTCAAAGTGGGAATAAAGAGCGGTTACGTCCCTGGATAACGATTTCCCCTAAAGGATAACGACTTCTAAGGAGTAAAACTCCTAAGAATTCTGTTAATAAGCTTCAATGGGAGTAAAAACTCCTTCTGAAACCAAGAACTCTGTTTATAATATAATAAAAAAGACCGCTTGCTTTTTTATAAAATCAAGTGGTCTTTTATATCTTTATACTCCGTAAATAACCGATAAAACATTACCTACCTTTTTATTTTATAGTGTATAGTTTTTACATTAATTAAATACTACACTTAATTATAGGTTTTTTCAGTTTATTATTTATAATAAAATTTTTTATACTATCATTTCCTCTGCTTCTGCAACAACATCTAAATAAAATTCTAATTCTTTGCTGTATACATATTTGCTGAAAGCTTCACTTATAGCCTTACTAGATTGTCTGTAAAATATAGATGGTGAATTATTAACTGCATAATAGTATTTCCCATCTTTATTGTATATAGGATCAGATGCTGTAGTATGCCTTGCACCTTCTATAGCTTTTCCAAGATTAGCTGCTGCATCTATAATTAAACAATTTTTCTTTAATTTCATTTGATCTTCTAAAGTTAGTATATGCTTATTAGGATTATCCATTTCTATTCCATTTATTATTATATCAAATTCTTCCAATTCATCTTTTAATTGATTCATAGTTTTTCTATAAAACATTCTTATATCTGGATTAAATTTAGATATTGCTGAAAAAGCACCTTGAGATACATTGCCTGATCCTAATATGGCAACTTTAGTTTCTGAAGTTGGTATGCTTCCATAATTCATAACTGCATGCATAGTAGATGCATAACCTGCTATATAGCTATTTTTTCTTACAAAGTTAGATGGAATCCAATCCATTGGTATTACATAATTTTTATAATAGATTGAAGGATGAATATTATCTAAATCTACTATAATTAAGTTTTTAGGTATGCCCTGTTCTTCCATAAATGTCTTTCCTGAGCCCTCTGGATGGGTCCAGCCCACTATAATTTGACCTTCTCTTATATGCTGGTAGTCCTGAGGCTTTAAAACCTTTAATGAAAATACACCTTCACAAGTTTTAAATATATCTTCTCGAGAAGCTATAGTACAACCTGCCTTTACATATTCTTCATCTGAAATTCCTAGAGTTTCACCAAAACCTGTCTCTACAACTAGCTCATTGTTAAAACCCTTAACATGTTCTGGTAATAAAGCAACTCTTTTTTCATTTGGATGGTTTGGTATCAAAAATCCTAATTTCATATATTACCTCCTTTATTCATTTTTACAATAACTATAATATTTAATAATATTTATTATAGTTACAACTTTATGGCATATATAAAGTTGTTAAATATCAATAATATTATACACTATACGGATTTTTGTGTCAAAAATATAAAAAATGTTAAATTTAAACTTAGTACTAGTAGCATTAATATTCAAAATATAGTAAGATGTTATAGGGATACCATATATAGTACTCATATTTTTAATTATGCATATTAGGAGGAATCATTTATGAAAAATAGTACTGGTCCTTTATATAAAAATATAGCCTTAGATATAGCTAATCGTATAGTTAGGGGAAAATTAAAAAGTGACGAAAAAATAAGTGGTAGATCTACCTTAGCTAGTATGTATAATGTATCTCCTGAAACTATAAGGAGAGCTGTTGCACTATTAGAGGATATGAGTGTGGTAAAATCTACTAAGGGTAGTGGAATAGAAATATTATCTATATCTGCTGCTGAAAAATTTATAGAAAGAAATAAGTCTAATGTATATCTGGCTACAGTTAAAGAAAATATAGAGGATATTCTTCTTAGAAAAAAAAGATTAGATGAAGAATTGCAAGAGAATTTTAATAAGATACTAGACTTAATGGATCGTTTTGAAAACATTTCCCCTTTTACTTTAATAGAAGTAGCTGTTGAGGAGAATTGTAAATTTATCGGCAAAAAAGTTAATGAAGTTAAATTTTGGCAACAAACTGGTACAACTATGGTAGCCTATAGAAGAGGAAAAGAAATTATAATATCTCCTGGTCCAAATTATATATTTACAGAAGGTGATATTATAGTTGTAATAGGAACTCATAATGTTTACWAAAAAGTTTATAACTTCTTATATGAAATATAAATATCCTTAATTATTTATACATATAAAATACTATCTTTACTATATTTTGTATTAATAATTAAATTATTATATAAATAATATTTAATATGAACAATTTTTAATATTAAATATATAAATATATTAGAAACTTCAAAAAGATTATTTTAAAATAGGTTTAATTTAAATATATCAAAAATTTTAAAATACACTTAATAAAATTATTAAGTGTATTTTTTATCTTTGCAGTATTAAAATTAAATTTTTTTTATTTTTAAATTCAATGTTTTTTATTTATATAAATTCTTGTAAAAATTATTTTTTATTATTACTGTTTAAAGCTTTGCATAATAAATTTTAAAAAGAGAAAACTAATAAAAAAAAGGAGGAATGAATATGGATTTAACAACTAAAGACATTATTAAAAAGAAAATATTAGATGCTCAAGAAAACGTGAGAGACTATCAAATGTACTCTCATAAAATAGATGATAAAGTTGTAGCTGATCTTTTTGGAGAATTTGCAGAAAATGAAGCTATTCAAGCAAAAAAACTTCGTAATGTATTAGACAAATATGACTCTTATTAAACATAAAATTAAAAAATTATAACTTAACAAACTAAAAATATTCATAATTAAAATAAAAAGTACCTTTAGTAAAAATAACCATCTATAAAAATAAAGAATACTAATATTTGTGTCCTAATATCTAAGCTAAGGCACTGATGTCCCCCATACTAAATAAACATCTTGTTCCTTTTACACTTATATATTAGTACACAAATGAAGTATTCTAATTATTTTTTGATTTTTTAATATAAATCTTTAAATTTAATAAAAATTAATTTGCATATCCATTTTAAAAAATCATATTTTTATATAGCTTCAGATAAATTTACTGTATCCATCTTTTTATATTCCTTTAAAATTAAATATACTAATATAATAAATACTATTCCATCTATTAATGGACTTACAAACCATACAGCACTAATTCCTACTATAGAAGGAAATACTATAATTGCTGGCACAAACAATATGACCTGTCTTAACAAAACCAAAAGGCCAGCATTTTTAGCACTACCTATTGATTGAAAAAATGTTACTCCCATAATAAAGGTTCCTAGCGCTGGGAATAAACTGTACATTATTCTAAAATTAGTAATTCCTTCGTTAACTATCTCCACATCTGTTATCATTAGTGATAATACCTTTTGAGGAAACATTTCAATAGGTATCCAAAATACACAAGCAAGAATAGTAGCTCCTAGTATAAATATGTTCATGCATTTTTTTACTCTTGGAAATAATTTTGCTCCATAATTTGTTCCAACTACTGGCTGTAATCCTTGGCTCATTCCCCAAAGAGGGATAAAAGATAGTGCTTGGATTCTTAATGTTGCTCCCATTAATATTAATTGATTATTACCGCCATACTTTGCTGCCATTCTATACATTAATGTCTGTTGTATCATACTCATAAGTTGCATCATCATAGCAGATAATCCTACGGAAAATATCTCTGGTAGAAGTGTTTTTTCAATTTGTATTTTATGAAATCTAACATTTTTACTTTTTCTTATAAAGTAAACCATTGTAATAACAGCTTGTATAACTTGAGATATTATAGTAGCTGTTGCTGCACCTTCAATTCCATATTCTCCAAAAGCTGTTATTAAAATAGGGTCTAATATTATGTTCAAAACAGCTCCTATTGTCATAAAAAGCATAGCTTTCTTCATAATTCCTTCTCCACGCATTACCATATTTGCACTTTGAGCAAAATTAACAAAAATTGAACCTATGAAAATAATACGAAGATATCTTACAGCTAACTCTAAAATTTCTCCTTCAGCCCCAGTTAAAAGTAAAAGTTCTTTTGCAAATACAATTCCTATAACCATGATAATAGTGGAAAATATCAATACTAGGCATAATAAATTCCCCATAATTTTATTTACTGTTTCTTGATCATTTTTCCCTATAGCTCTTGACAAAATAGATGAAGACCCAATTCCTATCAAAGTAGCTATAGCACTATTTAAAAATGTAATTGGATATGCGACTGCTACAGCACCCATAGCATTCTTTCCTATTAATTGTCCAGCAAAAACCCCATCCATAAATGAATATAAACCTATTACTACCATTCCTATAATTGCCGGAATGCATAATTTAAACATCAACTCTTTAGGTTCTTTGTGAAGCAATTCCTCTTTATTCTTATTCATAAATGTACCTCTCCTTTAATTAAACATATAAAAAATTGCTGATATATATAATTTTATTTCTCTCTTACTTATACATATCTTAATACAATTTTAAATGATTATCGTTATCAATATCTCCTCCAAAAAATAAAAATGCTCCAAAAATTAAATTTAGAACATTTCATTTCATAATATATATTATATTAATTCCAAAACTCCTTTAAAGCCGTTTCTAACTCTCTCTTATTCTTTACACTAATATTAGGATACCAGTGTTTAGGAAATAGATTCTTATAGGAATAACTATTAAATCGTTCATCAATAAGTAATATTATTCCTTTATCTATCTCTGTTCTTATTACCCTACCAGCAGCCTGCATAACTTTAGTCATCCCTGGATAAATATATGAGTACTGGAAGCCAGATTGTAATTTATCATCATAATAATTCTTTATTAGATTTCTTTCTACACATATTTGTGGTAATCCTACTCCTATTATTATAGCTCCTATTACTTTATCTCCTGTTAAATCAATTCCTTCTGAAAAAATACCACCTAATACACAAAAGCCTAGTACATTTTCTGTTCCTTTTTCAAATTTATTTATAAATTCTTCTCTTTCTCCATCACTCATAGAAGAATTTTGAACTATAATATTTTCTTCTGGATATTTTTCTTTATATAATGAAAAAACTTCTTTCATATATTTATAAGATGGGAAAAAAACCATGTAGTTTCCTTTTTTAATTTTGCAGGCCATATTTATATAATCACATATATTCTCATAGCTCTTGCATCTATTTTTGTATTTTGTTGAAACATTGTAACCTATTAAAATCTTATGGTTTTCTATTGGGAAAGGGGAATTTAATTTTAAAACATAATCTTCATCCCCTCCCCCTAAAACTTCTCTAAAATATTTTATAGGAGATAATGTTCCTGAAAAAAATATGCTTGCCTTTGATTTTTTCAAAGTTTCATTTAATAAACTTGAAGTATCTATAGCAAAAAGTTTAATTATAAAATCCCTATTGTATTCTTCTCCATAGGTTATATAATTATCTCCATATAATTCACATATCTTTAAAAAATATAAAGCCTCAAAATAAAAATTAAGTAATTCATCATTTATTTGAAAGTTTCCTTTCATCATAAGCACTTCAATCTCTGATGTAAAATTATTTAATAATATTTGTAATTTTTCTGGTTTCTCTTTTTCTATATAATAATTATCTAATTCATAAATTTTTTTTATGTCTAAAAGTTCATTATTTATTTTTCCTAAAATTCTATATAAAACTTTACTTTTATCTTTAATAGACTTTCTTAAATTTAAAACATTATTTTTAGATATAGCTGAAGAAAACATTTCTCTAGATCTATCTAATAAGTTATGAGCTTCATCTATTAATAATACAAAGTCATCTTTCCCCTCAGAAAAGAATCTTCTTAAATATACCCTAGGGTCAAAAGCATAATTATAATCACAAATTATTCCATCACACCATAAACTTATATCTAAAGAAAACTCAAAGGGGCAAACTCTATGTTTTAAGGCATATTCTTTAATAACAGCTTCATCTATAACATTTTCATTATTTAAAATATCTAATATAGCTTCATTTATTCTATTAAAATGACCTTTAGCAAACTCACACTTCTCTGGTGTACATTTAAATTCCTCTTTAAAGCAAATCTTTTCCTTGGAAATTAAAGTGATAACTTTAAAAGCAATGCCTTTATCTATCATGTTTTTAAAATTACTCAAAACAAAATCTCTTGTAGTATTCTTAGCTGTTAAATAAAAAATTTTATCTACTTCACCTTCTCCAATAGCCTTAATACTAGGAAATATTGTAGAAATAGTTTTTCCTATACCTGTGGGAGCTTCTATAAATATATTTTTATTCTCACTTATAGTTTTATAAACAGATACAGCTAATTTTCTTTGCCCTTCTCTGTATTCTTTAAAGGGAAACTTTAATAATTTAATGTCCCTATTTCTTTCCTGTTTAAATTTATAATTAAACTCTATCCAAACATAATATTTATGTATAATACCATAAAAAAACTCTTCTAATTCCTGTATGTTAAAAGTTTTATCTATACTTTTAATGTTTTCATTTTTAATATTATAATAAGTTAATTTAATATTAATTTTTTCAAGATTTTTATCTTTTGAATAAATATAAGCATAGCACTTAGCCTGAGCCCAATGCAGTAAATTATCTTTAATCTCATCCAAATTTCTAGTTGTAGTTTTAATCTCTTCTATAGTAATAGAGTCATTTTCTATAATAATTCCATCTGCTCTTCCCTCTACATTAAATAAAAAATTTTTATATTCTATAGAATATTTTAATAAAACTTCTTTCTCATACTCCATCATAAGTAAAGGGGTAGCACTTTCCATCCTAATTTTTTGTAATTTTTTATGTGCTTTTATTCCTTCTTGAGCTCTGCTTCCCCCTAGATATCCAATGTCAATATCTCCGTTTCTTAATATAAATTCCACTAAATTTCTAACGGATATATTCACTTCACCCTTGCATTCCATATAAATCAACCTTTTCAATATAGTTTATTAATACAAATTATATCATAAGTTTATATAAACTAATTTTTTATAACAAATTTGCATTTTATTATTTTAAATAAAAATATTATTAACTGAATCTATATTTGATTTTATAATCTTTAGACATATAACTAAGTTAGCGGTAATATTATAATTAAAGATTTTGTATAAAAAAGCGGAACAAAATCATCATTTTGTAGTTTTCCCTTTCAGTTGGAAATTACTATAACAGCTTTTAAAGTTATTAAAACAAGAACTACTTTTACAGAAGATAGATATCTAAAAAATAATAAGAATACTTTATTTGTGAACTAATATTTAAGCGTAAAATAAACAGAACGTTTACTTAGCTCTGCTCTGCAGGACGTGACATTAGAGTGTTAGCTTAAATATTAGGACACAAATATTAGTATTCTTTATTTTTATAGCTATCTATTGAACAAAAGTATTTCTTGTTTTAATTCTCAATCTTTAAAAGCTGTTAAGTCATAATTTCCTTATATTCTAAATTACTCTCCCAACGTTCATTAAGTTTAATTTGGAACCATATATTCTAAAAAAACAGACATTAATTATTTAATGACAGTCATTCCACCCATATATGGTTGTAATGCAACTGGAATATTGACAGAACCATCTGCATTTAAGTTGTTCTCTAAAAAAGCAATTAGCATTCTTGGAGGTGCAACTACAGTATTGTTTAATGTGTGCGCAAAATATTTGCCATCCTCACCATCTACACGAATTTTAAGACGGCGTGCTTGTGCATCACCTAAATTAGAGCAGCTTCCTACCTCAAAATATTTTTTCTGCCTAGGAGACCAAGCTTCTACATCAACTGATTTTACTTTTAAATCTGCCAAGTCACCAGAACAGCATTCCAAAGTTCTTACAGGAATATCCAAAGAACGGAAAAAGTCTACTGTATTTTGCCATAGCTTATCATACCACATTGTACTATCCTCCGGTTTACATACAACAATCATTTCTTGCTTTTCAAATTGATGAATTCGATATACTCCTCTTTCTTCAATACCATGTGCTCCTTTTTCCTTTCTAAAGCAAGGTGAATAACTAGTTAATGTTTGTGGTAAAGAAGCTTCCGGTAATATTGTATCAATAAATTTACCAATCATAGAATGTTCACTGGTTCCAATCAAATATAAATCTTCACCTTCTATTTTGTACATCATAGAATCCATTTCTGCAAAGCTCATAACACCAGTCACCACTTCACTACGAATCATAAAAGGTGGAATGCAATATATAAATCCTCGATTAATCATAAAGTCTCTGGCATAAGAAATCACTGCAGAATGTAGTCTGGCAATATCCCCCATCAAATAATAAAAGCCATTACCAGCAACTTTTCTAGCACTATCCAAATCAATTCCACTAAATTTCTCCATAATTTCAGTATGATAAGGAACTTCGAAATCTGGCACAATTGGTTCGCCATATCGTTGAATCTCCACATTCTCACTATCATCTTTACCGATGGGAACACTTGGATCAATAATATTTGGAATAGTAATCATAATTCTCTTTATTTTTTCTTCCAGTTCACCTTCTCTTTTTTCTAATTCAGCTAAATGATCTGAGGCCGCTGTGACTTGTTTCTTTAGTTCTTCTGCTTCTCCTTTTTTCCCCTGAGCCATTAATCCACCGATTTGTTTTGAAATCTTATTTCTCTTAGCTCTTAAAGTATCTGCTTCTGGTTTTATATTTCTCAGTTCAATATCTAAAGCAATTACTTCATCTACTAACTCCAGCTTATTATACTGAAATTTTTTCCTCATGTTTTCCTTAACAACTTCTGGATTTTCTCTTACAAATTTCAAATCTAACATAGTTTTCCCTCCTACATAAATATAAGTAATATAATAATTTTCAAACTATAAAATAAAAAACTTCCATCTCATATATAAATATGGGACGGAAGTATCCGCGTTGCCACCCAAATTACTAGTCTACCATAAGAACCAGCCACTCGACAGTAGTAAGATAAAGGGTACTAACCTTTCAGTTTATCACTAGCAGCTCCAAAAGTGGAAAGATTTAACCTTTCACCGATTCTCACCAAACATCGGCTCTCTGAAGAAATTTATAAATCGTAGCTTTTATCAACACTGTTTTTAATCTTTATCAATTATAGATTAATTATATATTCCTCTATGCTTTTTTACAAGTAAAAACTTATTTTGACTTGTAAATTTTCCTTCAATGTATTAATTTCATTATTATATTATTTAAACATATTATTTAAATTTAATTTCATTATAATTCTTTCAGTGTTTTCTATTACATTTATATTTATTTCTGAAATTTCAACAGTAAATCCAATAATATCACTAATCAAATCATTAAATTCTTTTGATACCTGCTCATAAAATACTTCCCTATAATATTCAATCAAAGCCACATTATTGTTATTTTTTATAACTGCTTTTTCCATAGGAGTTAATATATCATAAGTATTAATCTCTATAGTACTGCCACCCCAAAATACCTGAACATCTTTAGGTCCTTTTCTCGTATATTTTTTTACTAAAAAAGAGATTTTTGTTTTTATTTCTTCTGTTATTTTTAGCTTATGTTCTTTACTAAAATTCACAAATTCACATAGACTTCCTTTGTCATTTTTTCTTTTTATAACTTTTTTTAATACATTTTTTATAGCTTCTATAATTTCTTCTTTTTCTATAGGTTTTACAAGGTATTTGTCAATACCAATGTCTACACTTTTTATTATATATTCTATATCATCTACTTCAGTATTAATAATAATTCCACATTCTTGATCATAATCTCTTATCTTTTTGATCATATCTATGCCATTCATGATAGGCATTCTTAAATCAGTAATTACTATATCTGGTCTATATACCTTAAATAATTCAAAGCCTTCTTGGCCATTTTCAGCAATATATAATTTACCTGAAATTTTTTTTAATATTTTTTTTACAATAATTTGAGTTATGGCCTCATCTTCAACGTATAATATTTTAACATTATTCATTACTCGTTCAATAGCATCCATTATTTAACAAGCTCCTTATTTAAACATATTTTAAATAACTTTAATAGATTTTTAGCATATAGTAACCTTTGTTTTGCGCTATAAGAATATCAAATTAATTCTATCAAATATGTATATATTATTCAATTTTTTTGTAAAAATAAAGTTATAAACAATAAGCCAAATATTGTTTATAACTTTATTCTAATTTTATATTATATAGTTTTAAATACTTCTAAATACTTTCAAATTCATCCATTGTATCCACTAATTGTTGGGATATTTCTAAATTCTTTTCATTTTCTTTCAATATTAGTTCATTTTGTTGATTTACATTGCTTATTTTTTCTGCAATTTCACCTGAAGATTCTGCTACTTCTATTACAGATCCAGACATCTCTTCCATACCTCTTGCTATTTGTTCAATAGCTTTAGAAGTTTTTTCTGATAAATTTGAAAAATTCTCAATTAACTCTTTAACAACATTTCCATCATTTTTATACTGTACACTCATATCTATAAGCTTTTTATAATCTCTTAATACATTCTCTTCTATAAGTTCCAAAACAAATTCGGAAGAAGATGAAAGTTCACTTACTGCTTTTAATACAGTCTTAACATTAACTTGAATATTTTCAACTGCATTAGAGGATTGCTCTGCTAATTTTCTTACTTCTTCTGCTACTACTGCAAAGCCTCTACCCTGTTCTCCTGCTCTAGCAGCCTCAATAGCCGCATTTAAAGCTAATAAGTTTGTCTTTTCAGCTATACCTAAAATACTCTCAGCCATTTCAGATATATTTTCTACCACTTGAGCTTCACGAATAGCTTTTTCTAATTTTTCCTTTGAATTTTCATATATTTTTTCCACTTCACTCATTGAACTACAAGCATCTTCATTTACACTTTCTGCCTTTTCCTTAATGTTTATTGCTAAATCAAGTCCTTCTTTTGCTTTTTCCTTAGTAATATTCATATCTTCTTTGACAGAGGCAGTCATAGATGCCATTTCTTCTATTCCAGCTGAAGATTCCTCCATATTAGCAGAAATCTCTTCAGTAAATGCAGTTATTTGTTGTACCTCAGCATTTACCTTATTAAAAGTTTCTTTTGCACAATTACTGCTTTGTAATATATTTTCACTTTCATTTTTTACAGAATTTATGGTTTGATTTAATATATTGCTAGCTTCATTTAAAGCCCTGGCTGTTTCCCCAAATTCATCTTTTCTATTAATAGAATTTTTATATGTTAAATTACATTTTTCTAATTGCTCTGCATGCTCTTTCATTTTAACAAGTGGATCTTTAATATTTTTAGAAATAACATTTGATATTATCATACCTAAAATTATAAATAAGATAGTTGAAATTAGTATTACTATTCTTAATGTGTAAATATCTTTAAATAAATAATTTTTTTCAACAGCTATAGCCATAGACCATTCTGTGCCTGAAACTGGTTCATAGGCCATAAATCTTCTAACATTATTGTATTTATATTCTCCAAAACCATTTTCACCATTAATCATTTTTTTCTGAAAATTTAAAAGTTCTTTAAACTTTGAATCATTACTGTAATTTTTTAAATCATTGCCTCTCTTCAAAACTAAGTTAATATCATCATCTGCTATATAATATCCTTCTTTATTAATTACAAAACCAATTTCTTCTTTATTACTTGATTGTGCATCATTTACTAACTTATTTATATCTTTTATATCTAAAGAACCTATTAAAGCACCTACTACTTTTTTATCATCAGATTTAATAGGTGTAACTACTTTTATTAAAGCAACATTAGTGTTCTTATCTATATCACTATCTATTATAAATGTATCTCCTTTTAATATTCTATTAAAATATTCTTTATTAGATATATTTTCTACTTCATTATTGCTCATAGTATACGCATTACCCTGCAAATTTACTATTTTAAAATTCTTAAATCCCCATGATTTAGCTTCATCTGCTAATTGATACTTTTGATTTTTTAAATCCATAGATTTTATTTCTGGCCAATCGGCTATTATTTGTAATTTATCCTTTGCTTCATTCATTCTATTAGCCAAGATAGTGGATCCATTTTTAGCCTTATTTTCAAGTTGCATTTTAATATTTTTAGTTAGAGCTTTAGAGGCGCTCTTATAGGATACAATTCCTAAAATTCCACAAATCAAAATAATCAAACCCAATATTTGTATATTTATAACACTTTTTACACTTATAAAATTTTTATCCTTAGTACTTTTAAATTTAGACTTCATAAATTTCCTCCTCGTTATATATAGTTACTGACTAATTATATACATAATTGTAAGTTAAAAGAATCTGTATATATATTTTTAACAAATAATTCTAATATTTCAGGATCATATATGTTTTCTTCTTTTACCATAATCTCTAAAGCTGCTTCTCTTGTATAAGCTCTTCTATAACATCTATCTGAAGTTAAAGCCTCATATACATCTGCTATACGAAGTATTCTAGCTGCCATAGGGATAGATTTTCCCTTTAACCCATAATAACCACTACCATCAAAATTTTCATGATGAAATTTTACAACATTACAAATTTCTAAACAATATCCATATTCCCTTAGTATATCAGAACCAAACTGGGTATGTTCTTTTACAATTTCAAACTCACTATGACTTAATTTATCTTTTTTGTTTAGTATATTAGAAGGTATTCTAGCCTTTCCTATATCGTGGTTCAATGCTAATAGAACTAAATTATTACTTTGTTTTGAACTAATCTTCATCAACTCTGCAATTTTTTTCACATAGATAGCAACTCTCTTACTATGTAAAAATATTTCTAAATCTAATTTTTCATCCTTTGATATTTTCAAGGTGTTTGTTGATAAACTACTTAATTTATACATATTATTGCTCCTCCCCATCCCTATAAATTTATAAAAAACAAAAACCAACATAATTAGTCCACATATGTAAACTAATTATGTTGGCTATATCTAGCTAAATAACTCCTTATTTTCTATCTATTACACCAATCACTTATTAAATTATTAAGTAAATATTATTTTTTATTTTTATATTAACCTATATGCGGCAAAATAAATACTTATTCTCCATATATATTGCTAATATTACCTTATATTTTAATTTTATATCATTAATTCCCAAATTTCAACTAAATTAAAAATATTTTTTATAAATTTATTTATTTTTACTATAATACATCAAATCTTGCTCTAATTTATTTATATTTATTCTTATCTTTTCTACTAATTTATAAATATGCTCAATGTCACCTACTATAGCTCTTTCTTTAATCTCATTTAGCAATTTTTTCACCTCATATAAATCAAAATTTGAAGAGGCTCCCTTTAATTTATGTATTAAATTTCTTAAATTTTCTATATCTCCATCTCTTGATAACCTTATAATTTCATCCATTTGTTCTTTAGAAAATAACTCTATTATTTTATGAGCCAATTCTATTACTAACTCTTTATTACCATCTAAATTTTTTTCTAACCGCTCAAAACTACTATATATTTCTTTTTTCTTTAGCTTGATTTTACTATTATTAATTTGCCTATTGTTATTTAAATGCTTATCTATTATATATTGTAACTTATCTGAATCTATAGGCTTACTTAAATAATCATCCATACCTAATGATTTAAATTTCTTCTGTTGCTCTAAAGAATCATATGCTGTTAAAGCTACTATAGGTATTTTACTCCATTTAGGATTTTTTTTAATTATATTTGATGCATCTAATCCATTCATTATAGGCATTGATATATCCATAAAAATTAGATCATAGCTATCCTTTTCTAAAGCTACTATGGAATCTCGGCCATTAGAAACCGTTTTTGCCACCCATCCCTTTAATTCAATTAATTTACTCATTACTATTTGATTTACATTATTATCTTCTGCTATCAATATCTTAAATATATTTTTGTTACCATTATTCCCATTTAATAATTTACTATTTTTTAAATGTTCTTTATAGGTTAAATCTAACTTAGTTTTTAATACTTCTATCATTGTATTTACATTCTCTGTTATATTTAAGCAACATGCACCTACCCCTAGTATATTGTTATCTTCATCCTTTAAAGGAATTATCTCTATTTCATAAAACTCTACTTTACTACCATTAATTAGAACTTCCTCATTTGTTATAATCTTATTTCCCTTTAATGCGCTCTTCATTTTTTCTTTTATTCTTAATATTAAATTATCACTAATGTTTAAAGGACAATAGTCTTCAATTATTTCTAATATATTCATACCCACTTCTACATGAATTCCTAATAATTTTTCCATAAATTTTTTATGACTATTATTTAATTTTATATAATGAAAATCTTTATCCAAAATGAATATGGAAACATTATTTAACTCCCCCACAAATAAATTCAAAGCATTTATATCCCCATACTTTATCATAAATTTTATCCTTCCCTATACATATATTATAAATTTAAACATACTACTATAGTTTTCGAAGTTTTTACGGAAAACTTATACATATTCATATATTATAAAAGAACTATTGCCTTATAAATTATAATAAATTCTTCAATATTTTCATTTTATTTTATATAAAAATGTATTTAGGAGATTGGATTTAGAAATTCATATATTATTTTAAAGAAATGAGGCTGTCTCAAAATAGCCTTAATTTTGAAACCGTAAATATAAATAATACATTCATAAAACAATTCATTTTGCTAAGCAGTTCTAAATTTGACTCCATTAAAAATTTTTTACCCAGTAGAGGCGCCTTCCTTGTCTTCACTGCTGGGTCCTCACATCCTGTGAGAAATTACAAAAATTTTTAATTCCGTCAAATTAAGAACTATTAAAGCTCATTCATATGTTTATTACATGTATTATCTATATTTACTATATTAAAATTAAGGCTATCTTCATTATGAGACACCTTTATTAAACACCATTTATTCAATAGTTTTATTATATTTGCTATCAATCCAATTTAACACATCTTGGAACACTTCTTTTCTATTTATCTCATTTAAAATTTCATGTCTTCCTTCTTTATATAGTTTATAGTTTACATCCACTACACCTATACTTTTATAAAAATTATATAAATTTAGTATCCCTTTACCAAAATTTCCTACTGGATCTTTATCTCCTGCTATTATAAATATAGGTAAATTTATAGGTATCTTACTCTTGTTTTCTTCTTTCCATATAGACTTTAATCCTTTTAGAAAATCATGATAAAAGGAGGTCGGAAAAATCGTTCCACAGTATTCATCCTTTATATATTTATCAACCTCCCTTTCATCTCTAGTTAACCAATCGAATTCTGTTCTATTAGGTTGAAATTTTTTATTATATCCTCCAAAGGATAGATTATTTAAAAGATTACTTTTATGTTTTCTTCCTCTAAATCTCATTTCTAATTTAGCTACTAAAATCCCTATATTTATTAAGGAGCCTTGATTGCCATTAGTTCCTACTAATATAACTCCATTTAATTCTTGTCCATACAATTGTATGTATCTTTGACTTATAAAAGAACCCATACTATGACCTAATAAAAATACAGGTAATCCTTCATTTTCTTCTTTTATTATAGTATTTAATGTATGTACATCTTCTACCATGGACATAAAGCCATCTTCTTCTCCTAAGTATCCTAATTTATCTAAACTTAATGCACTTTTACCATGTCCTCTATGGTCATTTGCATAAACTATATATCCAGCTTCATTTAAATAGGAAGCTAAGCCTTCATATCTATTAGCAGTTTCAGCCATGCCATGGGATATCTGTATGACTGCCTTTATGTCTTGTTTATTATCTGGCTCCCACTTATAAACATTTATTTTTGTATCTTCTCTACCTTTAAATGAAAAACAACAACTTTTCATATGGGTCTCCCTTCCATCAAATTACTTTTTTATTAAATTCTATCAATGCTTGTAAAATTTCTTCTATATAATTTTCAAAATTGTCCTATAAAGATATATTATTAAATTTATAAAAAAAATACTACTTAAAAATACCTAATTTATAAAAATTTAATAGTGAATTAACTGTATTTTGAACTTTATACCAAAATATGGTATATTATTGTTAAAACTTTTGTTATTTCTTCTCTATGGTATAATAAAATTGTTAGAATTAACGATAAATATTAATAAATACTTATTTTAAATATGAAGGGAGGATTTTCTTTGAATAAATCAAGAAAGGCTTTTACTACTTGTGCCATATCCGCTGCTTTATTAGGACAAAATTTTTTATTTTCTCAAAACGTTCTAGCCGCTAGTGATAGCATGTACCCTAATGTTAATAGTAGTGCATATAATTCTAACAATATATTTACTCAATGCGGATTTAAAGGACAATGTACTTGGTTTACCTATGGAAGGGCTTTAGAAAAATTAAACATGAAACTTCCAAGTCAATTTTATGGTAATGCTATAGATTGGTGGTATTCTAATATTAGATCAAATACATTCTCCTATGGTTCAGAACCTCAAGCTAATTCTATAGTAGTTTGGAGTGGAGGTTCAAAAGGATATGGACATGTTGGTTTTGTAGAAAAAGTTGTAGGCGATACCATTTATTACAACGAAGGAAATGTTGAAAGAAGAGGCTATTATGATGGTTATGTAAAAACTATATCTAAACAAGCTATAAAAAATAGAGGTAACTTATTTTTAAAAGGATATATCTATTTAAATGGTAGTTCAAATAGCTCTAACAATAATAGCAATAACGACTATACTATAATAAAAACATCTAAGGTTTCTTGTTCAAGCCTTAATGTTAGAAGCAATCCTTCTCTATCATCAGCGGTTATAGGTGGTGTTTCAAAAAATCAAACTGTCTCTATTATCAGTGAAAGTAATGGATGGTCAAAAATAAAATATGGCTCTGGAATTGGTTATGTAAGCTCCCAATATTTATATGCTGGAAATAATACTATCAATTCTGGTAATGGTGGTTCTTCTAGTAATGAAAGTGTACAACCTGGTTTTGTTAAACTATCTAACAGTAGTTCATTATTGAATGTTAGAAGTTCAGCCAATTTATCTTCTAGTATAATAGGTTCCCTTAAAAATGGATCCTCTGTATCAATATTAGGTAAAACCGGTTCTTGGTATAAGATTAAATATGGTTCTAAAGTTGCTTATGTAAGTTCAAATTATATTTCATCAAGCAACAATTCTAACTCTAATTCTGATAATAATTCTAGTACTTCAACTGGTAAAGGAACTGTAAAATTATCTAGTACAAGCTCTTCATTAAACCTTAGAGATAATCCAAGTCTATCCTCTAAAATATTAGGTGGACTTTCACATGGTTCTTCTGTTGATATACTGGGTAAAACTGGTTCTTGGTATAAAATTAAATATGGTTCTAAAATTGGTTATGTAAGCAGCCAATTTATAACTACTTCCAACTCTTCAAATAGTAGCGGATCTTCCGTAACAAACCAAAAATTTGGTACCGTATATCTATCCAACAAATATTCTACTTTAAATGTAAGAAAAAATGCTGGAACAAATAGCAGTGTAATTTCATCATTAGCCTATGGAAGTAAAGTAGAAATACTATCTTCTAGCGGTGAATGGTATAAAATTAACTTTAAAAATACTACAGGTTACGTGTATAGCAAATACATAAAAGATACAGCTCAAAAAGTTGTGGCGTTTAATCAAAGTGCTACACAGGACAAAAAATATGGAGTTAAAGAAGATAATGTTACTATAAATAATAAGAGTGCTGATGTAGCAAAGTCTAATACAGAAAATGAAAAAAAATTAGTTACAATGAAATCAGAAAAAGAACAAGAACAAGAAAGAAAGAAATCATCTGAGCCAGTACAGATAAAAGTAACTGAAGAAGCTCAGAGAAAAGCAACTGAAGAGGCTCAAAGAAAAGCAGCTGAAGAAGCTCAAAGAAAAGCAACTGAAGAAGCTCAAAGAAAAGCAGCTGAAGAAGCTCAAAGAAAAGCAACTGAAGAAGCTCAAAGAAAAGCAACTGAAGAAGCCCAAAGAAAAGAAGCTGAAGTTGAGGCTTCCGAGTCTCAGTCAAAAGGACAAAGCAATGTATCAGAAAAAGCACCAGCAACACATGGAGACGTAACATCATATGCTAGACAATATCTAGGTACTCCTTATGTTTGGGGTGGAACTTCACCAAGTGGATTCGACTGTTCAGGCTTTGTACAATATGTGTATAGAAATGCAGCAGGTATATCATTACCAAGGGATACTTATGGACAAATTGGAGCAGGTTCTAGAGTTTCACAAGATCAATTACAGCCTGGTGATTTAGTATTCCCAGATGCAGGTCATGTAGGCATATATATAGGTGGTGGACAAATGATACATGCTTCAAAACCAGGTGATGTAGTAAAAATTTCATCAGTATGGGCATTTTATGCAGGAGTAAGAATAAAATAATTAACAAATCTTTATATAAATTTAAAAACTATAAAAGGATTTTAGTATGAATAAAAGGCCTACCTGCAAAATAATTGCTGGGAGGCCTTTGCTTCTTTTGATTACTCTTTATTTTAAAATAACAATAAAATTTTTCCTAATTATTATTATTATTTTAATTTTATATTTTCCCTCATCTTATCCATAAGTTTATCTAAAAGTTCCTCTACAGTATCTCCATCTACAGGATAAGTTACATTTCCATATCCTACATGATATTGTGATAATTGAGGATAAATTAAAGAAAGCATTTTATATTTTTCTTGTATTTTATTTTTCATATCTTCAACTTTATCTTCATCACAATTTGGCAATACACCTACAAAAGTTAATAAACCATGTTTTGTTATAAAATTTGGACCTTTAAAAATATCTTTTATTCCTTTATAAAAAACATCTGTTAATGTTATATAACTTTCTTTTACATCTATTTTTTCTTCCTCATCTGTATTTTTTATAAGAGTAAATATAACTGAAGAAACTTTTGTGTTATCTGTTTTAGCTTTATTTAATTCATCAACAAAATAAATTTTAAACTCTTCCGGTAATTCTTCTTCCTTAACATTGAGATCTATAATTTCTTTTTCTTTAAAAACTTCTTCTTTAACTTCATTAGTATTTTCATTATCTTCATTAATATATATTTTTTGAACTTTAGATTCCTTTTCTGTTGATACTTGTTCTTTACTACCTTTACTTTCTTTTATAGTTTTAACTATTCTATCTAATAGAACTTTATTATCAAAAGGTTTTAATATATAATCTGAAATACCTTCTCTTATTACCTTTGCAAAGGCATCTCTAGTGTTTACCTTAGTTAATATAACTATAGGAATGTCCACATTTCTTTCTCTTATTTTTTCAACTACCTCAAATCCATCTTCCCTAGTTAAACCTAACTCTAGTATTATCAAATCTATATTATCCTTTTTTTCATAAAGCTTATTAAAAAATTCAAAGGAAGTAGAAGCCTCATAAACTTTTATGTCTTTTTCCTCTAAAAGATCTTTAACTCTGTATCTCATATAACTCATATCATCTAATATTATAATATTTTGCACACTTATCACTCTCATATTTAAATTATTTTTTATACTTTGAAATTTTTATGTTTAATATTAATTAACACATAGCTCCATCTATTGTTATGATTTGTCCATTTACATAAGAAGAATCTTTACTACTTAAAAATACAACAACCTTCCCTACTTCTTCTCCTTCTCCCAATCTCATAAGTGGAATTTCATCTTTAAGACTATTTAAATCTTCCTCACATAAAGAACTATTCATATCTGTATTTATAACTCCAGGCGCTACAGCATTTACTCTTATGTTGTTAGGACCAAGTTCCTTAGCTAATGCCTTTGTAAAAGCATTTATCCCCCCTTTTGAAGCTGAATAAATAACTTCACAAGATGCCCCTATATTTCCCCACATAGATGACACATTTATAATAGTTCCTTCTCCTTTATCTAACATGTATTTAACTACATTATGGCTGCAGTTAAATACTCCTTTTAAATTAGTATTTATTATATTATCCCAATCATTTTCATCCATATCTATAAATAGTCCTATTTTAGCTATACCGGCATTATTAACTAAAATATCTATTTTACCAAATTTATTTATTGCAAATTCTACTAATTCCTTTGAACTATTATAATTTGAAACATCTGCCTTACATACATATCCATATCCCCCTAAGTCTTTAATTAAACTTAAAGTTTCTAGGGCATCTTCTTTGTTTTTGTTATAATTTATAATTACATTAGCACCAGCCTTTGTAAGCTCTAAAGCTATACTTCTACCAATACCTCTAGAACCACCTGTAATTATTGCAACTTTTCCTATTAAATTTACCATTTTTATCTCTCCCTTTAATTATCTATTAAAACCAATAATTCTTTAGTGCAATTTTTAATTTAATTAAATTTTTTTTATTATATTTATGTTGTATTTTTATAAATACTTTTACATAACTTATAATATTAAGAGCATTTATAATTTGACTTATTAATTACAATATTTATCAAATTTATATTAACATTAAGTTCTTTTACTGACAAACTTATTTATAATATAATGTAAGTTTATTAGTAAAAACTATATTATATTGTAATTGTTTTCTAATTATTTTAAAATATCATAAAATTCATTGCATAATGAAAAATTTTATGATATGCTTTTAATAAATATTAATTATTTTTTAATATGAATTATCAGGAGGTAATATAAATGGAAATAAAATTTATGGGAAACCCAATAACCCTTGAAGGAAATGAATTAAAAGTTGGAGATATGGCACCAGACTTTACTGCTATAGACAATAATATGAAACCAGTTTCTTTAAAGGATACCAAAGGTGTGCGAATACTTTCCGTAGTACCTTCTTTAGATACTGAAGTTTGTGATCTTGAGACAAGAACATTTAATTCAAAAGCTGCTGAAATTCCAAATGTAACTATTTATACCATATCTATGGATTTACCTTTTGCACAGGCTAGATGGTGTGGAGCTCATGGTGTAGATAAAGTTATAACTTTATCTGATTTTAAGGATAGATTAGTAGGTAAAAATTATGGCACATATATAAAAGAATTAGGTTTATTAACAAGAGCTGTTTTTGTAATAGATAGTAATAATAAAATAACTTTTGTTGAATATGTACCAGAAGTTACAAGTCAACCAAATTTTGATAAAGTATTAGAAGCTGCCAAAGCTTCTCAATAATATAAAATAAAACTTATTTAAACATATATATTAAAACAGGTATTTCTTAATTTGTAGAAATACCTGTTTTAATATTATTTAAAAGAATACTAAAATTTATTCAAATGAGTTTTGTTTTACAGTTGGTAATGTTTGAAGATCTATTCCGCCAGTTTTTTCTGGTATACCATGTAAATATTGTTCTCCATTTTGAGCTGTACCTATAACTACATCATTTATTTCTCCCTCTGCCGCTCTTTCTATAGCCTGTTCTTTAGTTAATAATTCACCATTATTTAATTTATAACCAGTTACAGCACCTTTTCCATCTTTTACTAGAGCTACAATATCTTTACCAAAATTATTGTTACCACCAATCATAATAACACCTCCAATTAAGGATATGTTATTATGTTTCCCAATAAAAATATATTTATATATTTTATAAATATATTTTTTAAAATTCTCTAATTAATTTCTAGTATTATTTTTAAATTTATGTATTAGCCCTCTTTACTTTTCTAAAATGGTTTTCACAAAATCTAACATCTATCCTATGGCAAATAATTTATACTATAGCTCATTACATATAAATTCTTTTATGATAACCTAGCTCTTAAAAACATTATTTTCATTCCCATAGATTCAAATTTTGTTTCATATTCTGTTTTTATATTTTCTTTAAAGTCACTATTATGAAGATCATATGTGATGTATTCTATATTAAATCCACTTTCCTTAAAATATTCCTGTGAATCCTCAAAAAGTTCTTTATCATCAGTTTTAAACCATATTTCTGTATTTGGTTTTAAAAATTTTTTATATTCTGTTAGCAATTTCGTATGAGTTAATCTTCTTTTATTATGTCTTTCTTTTGGCCAAGGATTGCAAAAGTTTATATATATTTTACTTATTTCATCTTTATCAAATACTTCTGCTATTCCCATTATATTCATTGTAATAAATTTTATATTTTTAAGTTTTCTTTCAACTTCTTCTTCTTTTTCTTCAACTTTTCTTATAGCATAAACTATAACTTCATCTTTTAAATCTATTCCTACATAATTTATATCTTTATTTTTTTCTACTAATTGTGATATAAATCCTCCTCTTCCACAACCTAATTCTAAATGTATTTCATTATTATTATTAAATTCCTCATTCCATCTTCCTTTTAGTTCTTTAGGTTCATCTGCAAATTTATCACTAGCTTCTATCTCTGGTCTTGCCCACCATTTCTTTCTAAGTCTCATCTTTTAACCTCCAGATATTTTTAATCTATTACTGAAATATTATATCATAACATCTATTATTATTAGTAATCTATAATTTAATTATATTTTAAAATACAACTTCACCATGCTGTAATTATTCTAACAAGTAACTACAAGACTAGTACTTCCCTCACATTATGTTTATTATTTACTATAATAATTTAAGTAAGCTCATTATATGGCGATAATTATACTATTTAGTAGAATTATTATTGGAAGGATTATATAGGAACATATATTATGAATAATTTTTTAGAAGAATTAAAAACCACTAAAGTTATAAGCAAAAATGATATTGARAAAATCAAGAAATTTATAAATATTAAGTATAAAGATGAAGATAGCAAAAAAAAAGCTTATATGGTATCTTCTACTATTCATAATATTATTGAAAGTAAAATAGATTTCTTTCCAAAATCAATACAGAAAGATTTCAAAAATACTATTTTAAAAAATACTTTTTTAAATGATAAAGATTCCATTTATTTATGGGATATCTTTTATTCTTATATAGATTATGCAGATTTTAAAAAAGAAAACCTAGAAATATTATTAAATTGGACTAATATTAATATAAAAAATAAAACTGATAAAGAATCTTTAGTAAATTGTTTATATAGAAATAATTTACTAAAATATGATGAAAAAAATACTAAAATTAAAGATACTTCTAGTTCTAGTTCTAGTTCTAGTTCTAGTTCTAGTTCTAGTTCTAGTTCTAGTTCTAGTTCTAGTTCTAGTTCTAGTTCTAAAGATTCTAGCACTAAGCTCTCAAATGAACAACCTGATATAAAAATTAAAAAGGATGATTCTATTTATCTACAAAATATCCATACAGAATTTAATAATAATGTTATTAATATTAAACAAAATCCAACAAATATAATAAATGATAAATATAATCCTAAAAATATTACTAAAAAACTCAATATAGATCTTTTATATAAAAATAATATATTTAAACTTTATAATAACTCTATTGCTTTTGCATTAACTATATTATTTATTTCTTTAATATCTATATATTTATTAAATATAAATACTAGCATTAAAACTAATAGTAAAAATATTATTGTTTATGAGAATAAAAATGTTAAAACTAAAAAAAATAATACTCTTGATAAAAATAAGCATCTACCCCAATATGTTAAATATAAAACTTTAAATAATGAAAAACTGAAGAAATATTTATATACCAAAAACTCTTTATTAGCAGACGAACCTTATTTTTCATCTATAATAGCATCTGCAGAGGAATTTGATATAAATCCTTTAATATTGTTTGCAATAACTGGACAAGAACAAGGCTTTGTCCCTAAAAACAATAAGTCTGCTAAAAAAATAGGAAATAATCCATTCAATGTTTTTCATAGTTGGAAGGAGTATAATTCTGATATTAAAGATTCCTCTAGAATAGCAGGAAGAACTGTATTTAATTTATTAAATACTATGCCTAAAGGACAAGATCCTTTTAAATGGGTGAACAATACATATGCTGAAGATGTTAATTGGTGGAAGGGTGTTAAATCCTTATTTAATGAATTAGAAAAAGCGGTAAAATAAGAAATCTTTGTTAAATATATAATTAATTGAAAAGGGGTTTATTTATTTCCAAATTAGTATTAAAATCTAGAGGTACATACTAAAATTTTTTATAGGGGGATGATTAAAATACTTAATAATTTTAACATGATGCTTCCAGCAATTATATTTATAATAGTTTATGGATTAATTATTTCGGAAAGGGTGAACAGGGTTGTTGCTTCTCTAAGTGGAGCTGCTATTATGCTCATATTAAAATTAATTACCCAAGAAAAAGCTTTCTTAAAAATTGATTTTAATACTATAGGCTTATTAATTGGGATGATGATTATAGTAAATATAACTAAAAGAACAGGTATCTTTGAATATATAGCTATAAAAGCAGCTAAATTTTCTAAGGGGAATCCTATTAAAATATTAATACTATTTTCTGTAATAACTGCTGTTTTATCTGGAGTATTAGACAACGTTACTACTGTGCTTTTAATAGTACCTGTAACTTTGGTTATAACTAAAACATTAGAAATAGATCCAATTCCTTTTTTAATGTGTGAAATATTTGCATCTAACATAGGAGGCACTGCTACTTTAATAGGAGATCCACCAAACTTAATGATAGGAAGTGCTGCAGGATTAAGCTTTTTAGATTTTGTTAAAAACTTAGCTCCTGTAATTATAATAATACTTATAGTTACATTATTAGGAATAAACCAATTATATAAAAATTCTATGCAAACTTCTGAAGAGGATAAGAAAAAAATTATGGCTTTAGATGAAAGTAAAGCTATTCGTGATAGGTCTCTTATGAAAAAATGTCTAACAGTACTATTTTTAACTTTAGTAGGATTCCTAACTCATAGTTATTTGGGTTTTGAATCTGCAACTATCGCCATAGCTGGTTCTGCTATATTATTAGCTATAAGCAAGGTAGAACCAGATGAAATACTACAAGAAACAGAATGGGGTACTATATTCTTTTTCATAGGTTTATTTATAATGACTGGGGTTTTAGAAGATGTTGGCATCATGGAGGTCTTAGCACAAAAAACCTTGTCACTAACAAAAGGCAACCTAGTTATGACGGGAATATTTGTGCTTTGGATATCTGCTATTGCCTCTGCATTTATAGATAATATTCCTTTTGTAGCTACTATGATACCTTTAATAAAAGCTATGGGCACCATGGGCGGTATGAATATAACTCCACTTTGGTGGGCATTATCTTTGGGTGCTTGTCTTGGTGGAAATGGAACTATGATCGGAGCTTCTGCTAATCTAGTAGTAATTGGCATAGCAGAAAAAAGTGGTTATAAAATTTCTTTTAAGGACTACTTTAAACTTGGATTTCCTGTAATGTTAGTGTCAATAATAATATGTACTGCTTATCTTTTAATGTTTTTTTTGAAATGATTCTAAAATTATTTTATAATATTTTGAAAATTGTGGATATTAATACTTGCTTAATGGTATAATATAAACAAAGGATAACTCACTTAGTTTATAGGGGGGCTTTTAAATGGACAATTATATGAAAGTTAAAAATTCAATGTTAACTTTTTTATTAGAACAAATGGGAGCTAAAATTCATAGAATCACAGGAATAGTATGCTATGTTGAATTCACCATACACTCTGTCATTATAAAATATATGTATCACTTAGATAAAAAAAATAAATACTTCTTAGAAAGAATTTCTCCCTACAATGTAGCTATTGGACAGTTTGAGAAAGAAGAAGATGTGATAAACACCATAAAAATAGATATATCTAAGTTTGAAAATGCAAAAAATAGTAATAAATTTAATAAATTTATTAATACTGGGAAAGATTTTGTTGATATAGTTAAATCTTTTGAAGATCTTTATTTACACTATAATGTTTCAAAATATGATTTAGCTGATATACAGCAAAATATAGAAAGCCTAAAAGAAAAGTTAGAAGAAGTATCTACTAAAGCTGATGTAGTTTATGATAAGCCTACAAAATAACTGAAGATTATTAAACTAAAGATAATTTATAATGTATGAAAGTATAAAAACTATAATACTAGTAAACTATTAAAGTCTAGGAACCTATTTTTCAAATATATGTTCCTAGACTTTTTTCTTTAAATTATATAAACTCCTCTGTCTTATTTTCCATTTTTAGCTTATATACTGTAATAATGAAAAATGTACTTGCAAACAATATTAAAATTAGCATATTTATACCTATATCTTTAAAATTAGCTCCAGTATTTATCTTAAAGATAGCGTCAATAGCCCATTTTTGTGGTGTAAAGCTAGCTAAATTCTGCATAAATTTTGGCATTATTTTTATCTCCCAAAAGCCTCCTCCTATCATGGTGCTTAATACTGTAACTATTACACTTAAATTAGAGGCTTCTGATGAAGATTTACAAATAGTTACTATAAATATACTAAGAGAAATAGCAACTATAGAAAACATAATTAATATTAAAAGTATTATAAGATTTTTACTTCCCATAAGATTTTCTTTTAATACATATTTGTCTACTATAATCATAACTATAATTATTTGAATTAAACTAAACATAAAATTACAGAGTATATTTCCCAAAATATATTGCTTAGGACTTACAGGAGTTGTTGCAATTCTATTATAGGTTTTATTTTTTCTTTCTTCTAATATAAACTTACTTATATTAGAAGAGGAAGTTAATACAAACATCAATAACATTCCTATAGTTATATAGCTTAATTCTTTTTCTCTAGATTTATCTTTAACTTTTTCTACATTAAGTTTAAGTATTCCGTTTTCAGTCTTATTATAAAATTCATCAAAACTTTTTTTATCCTCCTTATGGAGGTTACCTATAATTTTTAAATTATCTATATATATATTTAAATAATTTTCTAATGAACCCGTAACTTCAGCTCCTTTTATAGATACTATTTTTATTCTTTTTATATTATTATTGTATACTTCTTCTGAAAAATCCTGTGGTATAACTATTACACAATCTACCTTTTCCTTTGAAATAAAATTATTTATTTCTTTTTCCTTTACGTTTACTATTTTAAATCTATCTCTTTTTTCTACGTACTTTATTAATTTTTTAGATATTATTCCAGCATCCTTATTATTTATACCAATTTTTATATCTCTTCCACCACTTGTATTCATTATTATCATAAATACTGCTAATATAATTGGTAGTACGAAAGTTATCCATATGGTACTCTTTTTCTTCATAGCTACTTTTATCGTATTAAAAACTATTAATAAGCTTTCCCTCATTATATTGCCTCCCTTCTACTAAAATTTAAAGAGGAGATAATTAAAAATATAAATGCTATAGATAAATTTATAATTATAATTTTATAACTTAAATCATTATTATTAAAAAACATACTATTAAATATAGCATCCTTAATCTTGCTAAATATATTAAAATCATAAATCAATCCTAATACTTTACTCTCCTGAAAGTCTATAGGTGTATATCCCCCTCCCAAAAATGTTATAAAGGGCAATATACCATTTAAAAATGATTCTGCTACACTTTGTTTTTTGAATAAATATATTATAGATATTCCTGCAAATATAGCCATAATTATTTCTGATAGTAAAACTAAAAGTATTATTCCTTCACTTTTTCCCCAATACACTTTTAATGCATATTTACTAAATAAAAATACCAATAAGATTTGTATTGCAGATACAAAAGTTAACCCTAATACTTTTCCTATAAATATCTCATGCTTTGAGGCAGGAGAAGAGGTTAACTTAATTATAGTATTTCTAGTATATTCATTGCCAAAAGAATTAACTGCTGCTAAGGATATATATAGAATTATCATTACTATCATAGCTACAGCATAATATTCCAAAGAACTAGGCGTTTTTTTATTTTCTAAGGATTCCATTTCCACATATTTATTTATTTTATTTATATTATCTTTCTTAATAAGTGTGGGATTTATTTTTATTACCTCTACCACCGTATTATATTTTTTAATAAAGCTATTCGTTATTACTTCTACTACTGAAGCCTGGGAACTATATTTATCATTTTTATAAAAATCAATTTTATTACCCTCTTTATGAAAATTCAAATAACAAATATACTCTTTATTTTGAACTTTCTCCTTAGCTATTTTTGTATTATTTTCTTTATAAATTTCTATTCCTTGTTTTTTTATTATATCTAAAAATTCTTCAAATGCTTGTTTATTCTTTGTATCTTCTCCCATGGTATATATAACTTTAGTATCCTTGAATAAATCAATTTTATTAAAAGCACTATTTAAAGAAAATCCTAGCACTGTAATAAGCATCATAGGCCAAATTATAAACATTATCATACTTTTTTTATCTCTAAAATTAATTTTTATTTCATTAATAGCTATATTTAAAAATTTCATTTTCCTCACCCTTAATCTCTTAATTTTCTTCCTGTTAAACTTAAAAATACAGTTTCTAAATCCGGATTTTTAGTTTCAACATTTTTAATAGGGATATTTTTATTAGTAAAAAACAAAATTATTTTATCTAAATTATTTACCTCCTTATAGCTATCTATTTTTATTAAATTATCTTTCACATATACATCAGTAACTCCATTTATATCTTTTATTTCTTTTTCATCAATATTTTCTATTCCACCAACTGTTATATATACTGTATTTTTATCTCTAACTATTGCTTTTAATTCTTCCTTTGTACCCTCTGCCACCAATTTACCATGATCTATTATTCCTATATTAGTACATATTTCTTCAACTTCCTCCATGTAATGACTAGTATATATTATGGTTGATCCCATCTCATTAAGTTTTTTTACTGATTGTAATATGTGATTTCTTGATTGTGGATCTATACCTACTGTAGGCTCATCCATTATTATTAATTTAGGTGTGTGAGAAATAGCACAAGCAATATTCAATCTTCTTTTCATTCCCCCAGAAAATTCATTAGGGTGTCCCTTAGCCTTATCCTTTAGTCCAACAAATTCCAATGCTTTTTCCACTCTATTTTTTAACTCATCTCCCTTAAAACCATAAAGAGAAGTAAAAAATTTAATATTTTCATAGGCAGTAAGTTCTTTATATAAAGCTATATCCTGAGGAACTACGCCTATATTTTTTTTAATTTCCCTCATATTATTTTTTATGTCCTTACCTAAAATTTCAATATTTCCCTTATTAAAATTTAATAGTCCGCTAATTATATTTATCATGGTACTTTTCCCTGCACCATTTGGCCCCAAAAGTCCATATATATCTCCTTCTTTTATTTCTAAACTTACATTATCTAAAGCTGTAACTTTCCTAAAATTCTTACTCAAATTATCTATTTTAACAATATTCATAAATTATCTTTAGTGAGACAATGTATTGAATCTATACCTCCCCACTAAATATTCACTTCCTTTCTATACTATTTCATATATTTAACAAATACCTTAACAAAATTATAATTATCCAATACTTTTTAACTGCTGTTCATATATCTATATCCTTCATTAATAAGGACCAAGCTCCTAGAAACTCTGTTAGTGATATCAGATCTAGTAAAGTATATTCTTAAGCAAACCCTTGCTGATATAATGGTTTAATTAAACTAAATTAGAACTTAGTTTATAAACAGAGTTCTTGGCTTTAGAGGGAGTTTTCACTCCCTGTAAAGCCTAGAAATCGTTATCCAGGAACGTATCCGCTCTTTACTCTCACTTTGAAAAAGATGGAAGTATTAGAGCGGGTAGTCATCGGATAACTTAATTCTATAAAAAAATGACCCTTCACATCAGTGTAAAAGGTCATTTTATATGTATGACGAAAGTAATATATTTAATTATCCCCTGCCTACCTACCACAATATCTTTATATTATTAAATATTATAAATAACGAAAACTATATCTTTGAATAAGTTCTTCTAAGATTTAACTGGAGCGGGTATCCTTATAATCAAATTCTATCTAAAGCTAAGAATCACTTAATTCCCCCTTCAAATGGTATATGGCTATTTGAGTTCTATGTTCTAAACCAGTCTTAGATAAAATAGAACTTATATAATTTTTTACAGTTCCCTCTGAAATAAATAATTTTGCTGATATTTCTTTATTAGATAATCCTTCTGATATAGCCTCTATTACATCTATTTCCCTTCTTGAAAACATATCTTTATTAATATTTTTAATATTTGATTTACAGGAATTAAGTACTTTATCCATAACTACGTCCTGTATAACAGAATTACCTTTATAAACCATTTTTATAGTATCTATTATAGTATCTGGAGTATTGTTTTTTAAAATATATCCCTTAGCCCCAAAATGAAGAGCTTCTCTTATGTAATCATCCTCATCAAAAGTAGTTAATATTAAAACCTTCCCATAACCTTCTTTGCTTATTATTTTTGTAGCTTCTACTCCATTCATAATAGGCATTCTTATATCTAAAAGTGCTATATCTATTTTATTATTTCTACAATATTCTACTGCTTGCAATCCATTTTCTACGGTTTTCTCTATCTTTATATCTTCATCCATATCTAATATTATACTTAAGCTTTCTCTTATAAAAGCATCGTCATCTGCAATTAAAACCTTAATCACTCTATTCCCCCCTTTTTTATACATTAATTATATTTTAAATACACTTTCTAATTACATTACTATTTTAAATACATACAATCTTAAAATATATAGAAAATAAATTATTTCTTAACCTTAAGTGTTATTACTAAAGAATGAGCAATTTACAATGTGTTCACCAAAAATAATTTTTTACTTAGGTAAAAGTATTATGAGTGAAAAACCATCTCCTCCATCTATTATTAATTTACCATTTTCATTTTCGCATCTTTCCTCTATCCCTCTCATTCCCATTCCTTTTTCTATATTTATACACCCTATTCCATTATCCTTTATATTAAACTTTATGAATTTATTTAGCTCTTCTATAATTATAGAAACTTTGGTAGCTTTAGAGTATTTTATTATATTGGTAAGACATTCCTGCAAACTTTCCTGAATTATTTTCCACTGCTTGTAGCCTACTAAACTTAAATCCCCTTTAGTAACCAATTTTGTATCTATATCTGTTTTTAACATAAAATTATTTATAACAGTTTCTATCTTTGTCAAACCTAATTGTTCCCTTGGAGGTTTTAAATTTCTAACTGTTAACCTTACTTCTTCTAATCCCTCTCTTAAAGATGATATGGATTTTTCTATTAATTTTTCACTTTTTTCTTTATCCTTCTCCATTAATATTTTACAAGCTTCCAACTGCATTATATTCCCTGCTAACACATGTCCTATTTTATCGTGTATTTCCTGAGAAATTTTATTTCTTTCCTCCAATTGTGACAAATATAAATTATAATTTTCTTGCTTTTCATTTAGAACTATTTGATTATTTAAGTTATGGTTTTTTTGTGTAATATTATAATTTTTTTCCGTCAATTCAATTATCCTTTTATAACATTTTTTATACAATAAAAAATTCATAAGACTTAGTAGAGCTATTACTAAAAATTCCTTGGCTATTTCATAAGGAATAAAACAACTTAATATAAAAATTATAATTAATGCTATATGATTTTTCTCATTAAAATAATAGTTTATATCATATATATTAACTATTATTWAAAATATATTAAATTCACCCTTGCTTATAAACAATAACCACAAAATTATAGAACACAAATTTAAAATAAGTTTTGCCTTATTGTTTTTTGAAATTTCTATAGAAAAGTTAAATATTATATATAAAAGAAAATATAAAATAGTCCAAGTATAAACTCTTTGTTCCGTATACGTATATGCACAATATAAAAATATTATCATTTTATTATAAATTATGTATTCTCTCATAAAATTCTCCCACTTAGTATGCTAAGCATATTAATAAAAAATACAGTTTTAAATTTATATATCACAAAACATAAAATGCATTTATATCATTAATTCTATTCATTATTTGCAATTGAATCAACAATCTTTTTATTTTTAAGCAATAAATCAGTTTTACAATTACTTTTATTTTATGTAAGTTTTCTATAATTTCCACTAACTAAAAAAGTTCCTCAAAATGAATATAATTTTGAGGAACTCTTTTTTAAATTCTAAAATATAGTCATAGCTATTTTCATAAAAGAATAATGTAAAAAATTAGTTGGAATTCCTACTAAAAATGATGAAATAGGAGTTACCACAAATATCAATAGAATAATCATTTGATATCTATAAATTACATCAGATATTTTATAAAAAGTCTTAGGCCATAAATCTCTCAATATGTCAAAGCCATCAAGTCCTGGTATAGGCATTAAATTAAATATTGCTAGCATACAATTTATTCTAACTATATAGTTCAATATTAAACCTATTATACCACCTAAGGAAGTTATATCTCCAAAGTTCACTAAATTTAACTTTAACAAGAAAGCTGTTAATAATGCAAATAAAAATGCTGTAATTACATTTGCAGTTACCCCTGCTACAGAAACTTTTATCTCATCTTTATATCCTCTTTTTAATGCACTTGGATTAATTTGTACTGGTTTAGCCCATCCAAATCCAATCAATAATATCATTACAAAACCTATAATGTCTATATGTGAAAAGGGATTTAAT
Source organism: Clostridium sp. CTA-1 (assembly GCF_054768215.1). Taxonomy (NCBI): domain Bacteria; kingdom Bacillati; phylum Bacillota; class Clostridia; order Eubacteriales; family Clostridiaceae; genus Clostridium; species Clostridium sp. CTA-1. The sequence goes on along the minus strand of NZ_BAAAAP010000006.1, from coordinate 101,074 downwards.
GTTAATCTTCCTTGAAATTTAGGAGTTTTATCCCCTAATTTATCTGCTACATAGGCATGAGCAAATTCATGTACTGTAAGACCTACTAATATAGCTGGTATTATTAGTATTTTTGAAAGTATTCTATAGTTTAAGTCCAAAAAACTCATCCTCTCCTAAAATTGAAACTTCAAAACAATTATAGCAAATTTAAATAAATACAACAATTAAATAAATATTAATATAAAATAAATGGATATTCATATATTCACATTATATCAACTTTAAAATTCTCAAAATGCTTTTATAACTTTACAAATATTAACATACTAATTTTATTTTAGTCCACTAATTTTAATAAAAACCTATTTAAAAATTTTTATCAATATTTATTTTTTATATCTTAAAAAATACTTTTTAAGTTTTCATCCTTAGTTAATTTTAATATTCCTATAATAAAAAAACTTACTGCAAATAAAATTACTATACCAATATATAAAACAACCTCATTAAAACTCTTCCCTTGTTGAAGAGAATCTATAGTTTTAAGTATCCAGGTCTGAGGAAATATATTAGCTAATTTTTGCATAAAGTTTGGCATCATATCTAAAGGCCAAAAGCATCCTGATAGCATACACGTTGGAGTTATTAGTATATTTGATAAATAGGATGATTGATTAAGACTTTTAGAAAAAGCTGCAATAATTATTCCAAAACCAATAGATACAAATCCGAAGGAACATAATATTATAAACATTATCTTTGTATCTATATAAAAATTAAGTTTCAGAACATATAATGACATAAACAAAATTACAAATATCTGTATTAAAAAAATTATAAAATTAGCTATTACATTAGCTATTATATATTTACTTTTACTAATATTAGAACAAAATATTCTATAATATGTTTTATTAGCTTTATCCCTTAATATAAAAGATGATGCTGTACTAGAGGCTATAAGCATAAATACAAGTAATAACCCTATGCTTTGTTTTGTTACGGATTTACTCTTAGTTTTATCTCCTATAGATTTATAATTAAGCTTTAAATCTTGTTTTTTAAATCCATCATACATATCTTTAAAAGTTTTTTCATTCTTATTAGAAACCGTACTTATATTATTAAGAGTATCTATATAATAATTCAAATAATTTTTTATCCAAGAAGTAATATCTTCTCCTCTAACAGATATTATATCTAGTTTTTTAAAATTACCCTCTATTATTTCCTTATGAAAATCCTTAGGAATAACTACTACACAATCTACTTTTTTATCCAATAATTGTTTATTCATATTATTCTTTGAAACTTTAACTACAACAAAATTTTTCTTAGAATCTATTGATTTTATCATATCTTTAGATAAATAAGATTCATTTAAATCTACCACTCCTATTTTGCTATAAGAAGTTCCAGAGGCATTTAAAAATAAAGCTATAAATACAGCCAATAAAGGAAGTAATATAAAGGTTATTATATTAGACTTTTTTCTAAAGGTTCTTTTTAAAATACTTTTGGTTAATAAAAATACTTGTTTCATTTTATATCACATCCTTTCTTGGAAATAATATAGCTATTAATAAAAATAAAACTCCAGCCCCTATATTAATTAGCATAGTTATGCCAAATATACTTAGATTATTGCCAAAAATAATTTTAAATATAGCATCATTGCTCCATTTAAGTGGTGATATATTTGATACAGAATTTAACATTTTGCTTCCTATTGGTTCTAAAGGTACATAACCTCCTCCGAGGAAAGTTAAAATAGGTACGAACATATATATAATTATAGACATAACCCCTTCATTTTTTATAGTATTAGCTATACAAACCCCTGCAGATACTGCCATAAATATTAAAGATGCTACCACAGAAACCAAAGCTAATTTATTATTCCCCCAATTTGTCCCTAAAATATATTTACTAAACAAATATATTAAAAAACTTTGAAAGGCTATAACCAAAAAAGAAGCTAATATTTTTGAAAATAATATTTTTAAAGGTGAGGTATTACTACAGATTAATCTTTTATAAGTTCTTCTTTTTATTTCACTAGCAATACTCATAGCTCCTACTGCTGTTCCATATAAAATAGTCATAGTAAGCATAGTAACAGCATAATAATCTATTCCCCTTGGAGAATCTTTACCATCTATAGTTTTTGTATTTACAAAATTAGGTGAGGTATTAACTTTTATTTTAGACAAAGCCATTGGATTCTTTGATACCACTTCTTTTGTCATATTCACTTTATCCACAAAAGCATCCAACAAAGTACTAACTAATTGGGAGTTAAATGCTCGCAAATTATTTTCATAAATATATATTTTTTTATCATTTGGAATCTTTATATATACATCAGTTTTACCATTACTTATTTTTTCTAAAGCATCCTTTTCATCTTTAGTTTCTTTAAAATTAACTTTCATAGTTTTTTCAATTTCTTTAGTAAAATCCTTAAAGTTTTTATCTATTTTTACATCCTTATTTATAGAATACATAACATTAATCTCTGGGATATTAATTGTAGATGCAAAATTTCCTGAAAAAACCGTTCCTAGTATAGTAATTAAAAGCATAGGAAACAAGGTCATTAAAAGCATAGATTTTTTATCTCTCAAATTTTGAAGTATTTCTTTTTTTAATATATTTAATATTTTCATAGAGGTCACCTCTAATCTCTTAATTTTTTGCCAGTTAATTTAAGGAATATTGTTTCTAAATCACTATGTTTATTTTCTATATTTTTTATTTTAATTTTATTCTTTAAAAAGTACATGATTATATCATCCAAATTATCAGATGACTTGTTTGTAATTTCAATAGTATTTTCTTTAATATTAACCTCTATTACGCCATCTATAGATTTTAATGCTTTTATATCTACTTTAGTTAAATTTTCAGTATTAATTACAACCATATTTAAGTCCGAATATTTTTCTACTAGTTCATCTTTTTTACCCTTAGCAATGATAGTTCCCTTATCAATAATAGCTATATCTGTACATAATTGTTCTACTTCATCTATATAATGACTTGTATATATTATTGTACACCCTCTTTCATTTAGCTTTTTTATAGACTCTAAGATATGATTTCTTGATTGGGGATCAATACCTACGGTAGGCTCGTCCATTATAATAAGTTTAGGTTGGTGTACTAGAGCGCAAGCAATGTTTAATCTACGCTTCATACCACCAGAAAATTTATATGGAAAATCCTTTGCTCTATCTAATAAGCCAACAAATTCTAAGGTTTCCTTTACTCTTTCTTTTAGTTCTTGTCCTCTTATACCATAAAGACCTCCAAAGAAAGCTACATTTTCATAGGCAGTTAAATCCTCATATATAGCTATATCTTGAGGAACAATGCCAATATTATTTTTTAAATCCTTAGCTTTATTGTCCATTTTCTTACCTAAGATAAATATTTCACCTTTAGTTGGAGTTAAAAGTCCACAAATCATATTTATAGTAGTACTTTTTCCTGCCCCATTTGGCCCTAGAAATCCAAAGACTTGTCCCTCTTTAACAGCTAAATTTATGTTATTAACGGCAGTATTTTGTCCGAATTTTTTTTCAAGATTTTTTATTTCTACAATATTCATAAGATCATCTCCTTTGTAATATCTCCTACAGTAATCGTGCAAAATAAACATTTATAATATTTTATACATATGATAAAAGGATATAGTGTATATTTTTTCATATAACATTTCTTGTATAAAATATACGATTTACTATTCTCTAAAAGTATAATGTTTAAGGTTTATTCTTTAAAAGCTATTATAAATGAATAAAATAAATATAGAATAAGAGTAAGAATGATGGAATTACTGTAAATCATTATACAAGACCCAATAAAATTTAAAACAAAGGCCCAAATTCCATATATTAAGGCTTGCTCTTTGTTTTTTGTAAAAACTAATTTACTTACGCAATATAATATTGCTATGCCAGTAATAGAATATATAAGAGGTAATTCTAAAAAATCATTAAATATATATAACATTACATAATAATAAAGAATCACTTCAAAGAAAGCATATATTATTGGTTTAACTATTCCTGTATGAAATGGATATCTTTTATTAAATTTTATCCAGGATACCTTACTCATTTCTTTTCTACTATCCTTTTTCATTAAATATGAAATAATAACTATAATTATAAAAAAGCTTATTTCTAAAACCCCTATAAAAGACAATATTATCAAAATAAAAGACTCAATTATATTTGTTTGGGTATATATGTTATAACTTTTAACAAAACCTTTGTATAAAAAGTATGCCATGGGTATTACACCTATAATTAATAAATGTATATATTTTATTAATTTCCAACAATTAGTTGGTGATATTCCTATAAATCCACCTAAATTTAAACATAATTTTTTTATAGATTTAAATTTTTTATAATTAATATTAATAGGTAAATAAAGCAGTACTATGTACATACTCATTAAAATAAATACTAAAATTTTAAAATATAAACTCATAAACTTATCAACCTTTCAAGAGAATGACTGTATTTTCTAAGCAATGAGTTATTATAGGAATTAATATATTAAATCCACTAAAATAAAATAATCCTCCATAAACAACCCCTGCTAGTATTTTTTGAAATAATACCTGTTTACCTAAAAATATATGATTTAAGGCATATACAAAGGATGTAATAATAAAAACTCCCACTATATGTAACTTAAAATCTTTAAATAAAATATTAAACCATAATTGTCTATATACAACTTCTTCAAAAATACCTATAAAAACAGATAATATAATCACATTAATATTGGTTTTTGTAAATGCCAAGGATATTTTAAATTTGGGAAGGATCTTATCAGAAATACCTATCACAATATATCCTACAATTATTTCCAAAATTATAGTTAATGGTACAAATATAACAGCAATAATATACCAATAGTAATTATTATCTATATTTATATAAAATTTTTCCTGGGAAATAACAAATATCCCCATGAGTATTATTATATAAATTATAGCTAGTATTTTAAGGCTTTTTTTCAATGATTCATTGTAGGATTTTTCATTATTTAAAAATAACTGAGTTAATACTATCGGATTAAAGGTAACTAATAGTATTAATAAATTAAGGCATTGGGTGCGGATGTTCATTAATTACCCCCCCATATTTTTTCATTCTTGGATGATTTTCAAAGGGAAACTCTGGTATACACATTTCAATTAATTCTGGAATCATAACTCTCATAACATACCAACCCTTGTCCCTAGTTTCTGGCGGCGTTAAATCTAAATATACTGCATATTCACTCATATTTTTTAAATAATTTAATAAAGTCTTTATCTGCTCATCTACATCTTCTATATTTAATTTATTTAAAGAACTTAAATTAATTTCATTCTCTATAAACTCTTCTACTAGTTTATTTTTTTCTTCAATTTTGCTTGGAAGAGAATAATATAGCACATTTGAATCTAAATCCAAAAATTTATGATCATCTTTCATCACATTATTTAGCATATTTTTATTATAAATCGTATTAAAATATGCTCCATAGGATATTGAAGCTGCTTCCATTATTCCTCTAGTTAGAGCATGCGAAGCATCTAATCCTCCTTGTACACCAAATAGTAAATAAGGAAGTTTATTATCCTTTCTTCTTAAAAAAACTCCAAAATTATGTATAGGGCATTCCTCTAAAGCCATATATACAGGTATTATTTCATAGGGAGAATTTTCTCCTAGATTTACATCTTCTAAAACTTTAAGCACATTTTCATCATCTATTTTAACTAAAGAACATTTCCCTTTTGTATACCAAGTAATCATAAAAGAATCAATTTGAATATATTCAATTAGAGCATTTAAAAGAGCTTTTTTAAGACTTTTATGAGCTGCAGTACCTGTACTAAAGGATGGTATAAAATTCATTTCTCCTTTACTTTTATCCTCTTCATAGCCTACAAACATCATTTTTGCTGGTACATATATTTCTTCACCTTTGTTTAATAAAGAAGGGCATTTAATCCATCCTATTATGTCATCTTCTTTTACTTTTTTATCACAAATAGCCACATTTAATTCTTTAGCTTTTTTTATTTGTTTTTCTGTAAATACATCTATATATTTTAAAGGCATCACTTTATTATTTTTGCTTAATTCCTTATGACTTTTATATATAATCTTATCCTTTAATAGTGTAGGTCCCATAATACTAGAATACCTTTCAATACTTTCACCGGTATATTTAATTAAAGCTTCCTCATAATGGGATCCATAACCTATTATGTGATATTGCATAGATACATCCTTATTAAATACTTGTTTATGATAATCTGGCATGTTTCCTGTTATACTTTTCAAAAACACATCACTATTAAAATTAACTACAGGCATACAGGATGCTTCTAATATACCACTTTGATTTCCTGATAAAGCTTTAAAGTTCTCTAATATATTATTAAAACTTGGGTAAAATTTTATCATCTCAAAGCCTCCTAGTTAAGAATTAATATCTTCTAAAATTTCATCCACAATATTTCTAGTGGATATATTTATTTCACTTAACTTAGCCTTTGATATATTTCCACAAGCAGGACAAAATGGTACTCTTAATAAATCTTGAGTTTGTATTTCTAAAGTAGGTACAAATATACTAAGTACCCTACCTTCAATTTTACAAGTATTAAAATTATTTATTAAAAACCCTTCAGATATCAACATATTAGTCATAATATTTAATAAAGGAATTATGGATTTATGAGGTTTTTCACTAGTTTTGAAGTCACTTTCTATAAATTTATGATATAAAACATGATCTTCAAGTCTTGATAGTATTCTTTGTTCAAAACACTCTAGACATCCCGTTTTAGGTGGTAATGTACTTAAAATAGTTATAAATGGGCCATCAATAAAGGACATAATAATAGGTTTTTTAAGTTCTATAGATACTCTATTTATATTTCTAAATAAATTCATATTAATGTGCCCCATACATATTAATATGCTAGAGTAATTCTTTAATTTATTTTTTAGATTCTCTGTGTTTGATTTTTTTTCTAAAGCATCCAAATTAGAAGTTAAATCCATAGAAATTATATTATCTATAGTTTCTTTTGCACATAAATCTAATTTCATATTCATTCCATCAGATAAACTTTTAGCAGTTTCTTTAGCATAATCATTATCTGATATAAATAATACTTTTTGGGGCTCCCCCTCTTTTTTATTAAGATTATATCTAAAATCCCCTAATAATGCCTTTGACATTTCAAATTCATTGTCTTTTTCATTTTCACTACATAACATACCTGCTTCACTTAAAGAGCTTATAACATTAATTAAATTATTCTTCTCTTGGTCATTTAGATTATGTTTATCTAAATATTTCATTGAAAAAGCTTTATTATTTTTCAAATCATTTATAATAATTCTAAAAGCTTTTATAAAATTTGGTGTCTCTGAGCTTAAGTCTAAAACTGCTTCATTATAGTTCCACAATCCACTTCTAAATCTTATTTCATTTTCACCGCTATCATATATTCTTAAATTATTGCTTAATTTGTATATAGTATTATTTTCCATAATTAATCCTCCTGTTCCCAACCTACAACAGTCATATGTACTACATGTTTTAATACTCCATCTATATTTAAAAGCTCTTCTATGTATTGTTTTTCATATCCCCCTATATCACAAGCTCCATAACCTAAAGCCGTAGACACTAGTTGCAGATTTTGAGCAATTTCTCCTGTTTCAATTAATGCATAAGCAAAACCTCCATCCCCATATTTTCTTGAATTTTTCAAGAAATTATATACATAAAAAACAATTATATTTGCATTTTCAGAATTCAAAGTTCCAAATTCTGCCAACTTATCTATCTTTAAACTTTCTTTATTCACTTTAATAGGTTTTAGACTATGAGAATAAGGATAGTATGTATATACGCCATCCTCTAGGTCTTTTATATTTTTCATATATACATATAATTGTATAGGGTATAACCCTCCTGCGGATGGATTAGCTCGCAGTTTAATTTTTTTTTCATTACTTTCAAGATTATATGGTTCTACTTCATCACATATCCCCTGAGTATAGTAAAGTATATTTGCCACATCATTTAAAGACATAAATTTATTAGAATATCTTCTTACACTCCGTCTGGATTTTATAGCTGTTGATAAACCTACTCTTATATTTTTAAAAGATGGAAGTTCTATAATATCTTCCCCTTCTTCTTCCATATTTAAATTTACAGAAGTTAAAGCAGCATCCCTTTGGAAAAAACTTGCTACTCCTGTTCTAAATCCTAAATTATTATTGTTAGATCTATAATTTAAGAGATATTCTTCACTTACAAATCTGTTATGTTTAGAGTATAAACTCCCTTTTATTACTGTATCTGGGGTTTTAACCACAGTACTATCAGCATAGGGTGATATACTAGAATACTGAGTATTAAAATGAATAAGCATTCTATTTTCTATATCAGTATTTTTTTGCTTTTTTACTTTTTGTTTCTTCAAGTTTTTTAGTAACATTTTTAGCTCCTTGTGTATATTTTTAAATTTTAAATATAAATTAAATATTTAAATGATATTAGCCAGGTGATAAAATAATATTAAATTATAATCACCTGGCTAGTTGAGTTTAAATTATTATTAAATAATTGAATTGTGAAAGATGCTTGTACAAGATAAAATTATTAATTTCCACCTTGTCCAGCAGCTGCTCCGCCACCTGTTGATGCTGAACCGCCACCTACACTAACACTAACGCAACAGCAACAAGAGCAGCAGCAACAACTTCCTGGAGCCACAGTAACCTTATTATTATTGTTATTAGTAGTTGTCAGTACGTGTTCATTAAATTTTAACATATCTTTCACCCCTTACCATTAAATATTAAATTAAATGACATTTAATATTTAATTTAATACTTCTTTATATTTATAGTATCGAATAGCTTTATATATAATTTATACTTTTTAACAATTTTGTAAAAAAAAATAACCAAATTGTTATATATTTTATAAAAATATTGGCTATACCCTATTATTTGTATTAGAAAATTCATCTTATAAATAGAATTATAGAAAAAAAGGTTATCTCAAAATATATTTTATTTTGAGACAACCTCAAATTTATTATACCTAATAATCCTTTTTAATTATTTTCATGTACACTTGGATTTTATATTATTATTTAAACTTAGTTTTTACTAACTTACCATCACTAATAGAAGCTACTCCATCTATATACATCTTCATCATAACTCCAGAATACTTTGTCTCTTTTCCTGTGCTTATCTCTTTTATAACACCCCTTAAGTCATCATTTACATATACGCTTCCTAGTGGTGAAACATAAATATCTTTTACTTTAGCTCCATTAGGTATATCTAATGATTTCCAAGTAGATGTGTTATTTTTTACATTACCATAATAAACTTTTACTACTTTTTCTTCCTGTAATTCTCCTATATATACATTATCGTTATCATCTATAGATAACAATTTTGGTGATTTTACGCCTTCTATATTTATGGATGATTCACTATGTGTAGCAAAAATCTTTTTATTTATTTTATCCTCATAAATCAATATATCTTCATGAGGAACTATATTCATGTCTCCAACCGCTTCTGTCATTATATCTATTCTATCTTTTTCTTTCATTATATTAACACTATATAATCTATTATTATTTCCACCAACATTTACCTTAACATATATTAAATTCATAAGTGGTGCTGCTTTTATATCCTCAATTTTAGCACTTGAACTTTCAAAATTGAATTCACATATTTTATCCTTTTGATCTTTATCTACATCATAAGAATTTAGCAATACTTGTCCTTCTTTATTTTCCGTATATATAATTCTATTTCTATCTGAAAGCCATATATATTCTAATCTATCTTTTTTACTTTCAAACTCAATATTCTTTTTTTCACCATTTTTAGTGTTGATTACATTCAATTTATTATCTTTAAAATAAGAAATATATTTTCCATTAAAGGATACATCTAACTCTTCTACGTTTTCTGGTATATTTACATCATAATCTTTATTTTCCGTTCCTGTATTTGTAACTTTTTTAGCCTTTATCTTAGTTCCCCCTGATGCTAAAAAATATTTATCAATATAAAACAATCCTGCGAATTGTAACGTTAATGAAATCATTACCCATAATATTATTTTTTTTACTACTTTCATATTTTCCTCCTAAGGTTCAACATACAAAATAGATGGTACTGATCTTTCGCCTAAAGAATTGGCAGGATTATTTATAACTTCACCTTCATGATACATTGTAGTTGAAGATCCACCGTCTAAATTTGTAGCAGTATATGCATCATATTGTAACATGATATCTTGTACATCTTTTAAGGTAGCCCCTAAGCTAGATGCTTGCCTACCATCTATAACCAGCATAAGTATAGCTCCGTCTTTTTTTTGTCCAATGGCGGTTCTAGGTGCCATTCCCCATCCACCATCTCCAGAAGTTATGGTACCTTGTCCATTTACTACTAAAGCTGGTCCAAAAGTTATGGCTTCTTGTACATTCAAATTTTTTAATTCTTGTAAACTATGTTTACCTACAAGTAAAGCTCCCTTTTTAGTTATGGCTGCTACATCTCCTGTAAAGTTTCCTTGCTTATCACTATTGTATTTAACTTCACCTTTATTAATTATTACTCCTTCAACATTTCCACCGGTACCTGTCCACTTGCTATTAGCTGATTTATCTGTAAAACCACCAGCATTAATAGCTGCAACAGCTCTTTTGTTTCTTGCTATCTGACTTGTAAGTTCTCCCTGTACCCCTAATTTTGAACTATATCCAACCTTTACTCTAGTTGGATCATGAACTACTAACATATATCCCTTAAACTTTTTACCGTAACTTATATCATATCTTTCTATTGTACTATCATGTTTATTTTCAAATTTTAGTACAGAATTTTTATCTTGTTTTATAGTTTGTATAGAATCTTCACCTAGTATCTCTTTTATTTCAGCATCTGACAAAAATGTCTTAGCTATATATTGATGGCTTAAAGTAGTCATAGCTGCTCCCACCATAGTTTTCTTAACATTTTTAAAAGGCCCATGAAATATTATAAAGGGCGCTGTAGCTGCTGTAAAAAACAACTCAAAAATTATAAAATATAAAAATATTTTAAAAGAAAATTTCTTATTTTTCGACTTTTTCTCTTTATTTTCCATCTAAAAATTCCTTTCTCTTTATTTTACATCTTTCATTATTGTACACTAAATATAAATTTTTTTAAATAGTAAGCTTTATGAAATATTGTAAAACTTTCTAAAATTCATTTAATTTTTCTTTAAACCACAATAAATTGTCCAAATTAAAGCTATTTATACAGTAATCACCATAATTTTCATTAAAATAAATTATATTACATAAAATATAAAGAGCATCTCAAAATATATTTAACTTTGAGACACCCTTTACTTATCTATAGTATAAAATTTATCCGATGACTACCCGCTCTAATACTCCCATCTTCTTAAAGTTAAGAGTAAAGAGCGGCTATGTCCCTGGATAACGATTTTTCCTAAAGGATAACGACTTCTAAGGAGTAAAACTCCTAAGAATTCTGTTAATGAACTTCAGTGGAAGTAATAACTTCCTCTGAAGCCAAGAACTCTGTTTATAATCGCTTTGCTCCTTCATAGGCTAATGGTGATCTTTCACATTCATGGTCCTTTAATGTTACTTGATAACAAAGTTTACTTCCCTTCATTTTTTCTGATGCATAACATAAACCATTTGACCTAGAATCTAAAAATGGTTGGTCTATTTGATCTGGATCACCTACTAATATAAGTTTCGTTCCTTGTCCTACTCTAGTTATAACAGCCTTAACTTGTTTTGGTGTTAAATTTTGAGCTTCATCTATTATAACCCAATTTTTTACTATAGATCTACCTCTCAAATAGGCTACTGCTTCTGTAGTTATAATTCTTCTATCAAATAACTCTTTTATTTTATCATATAATTCCTTTTCATTTTTATATCTTTCCTTTTCATCAGAATCCACTAAGATCTCTAAATTATCAAAAATAGGTCGCATAAAAGGCATTATTTTTTCTTCCTCTGTTCCAGGTAAAAAGCCTATATCTTCATCCATAGTTACATTAGGCCTACATACTAAAAGCTTTCTATATCCCTCTTCTCCCTCTTCCATAACTTTATGAAGTCCTGTGGCTAGAGAAAATAAAGTTTTAGCTGTACCTGCAGGTCCCTTTACTATGACTAATGGTGCATTTTTAGAATCTGTTAAAAGAGCTTCTAACATAAACTTTTGTCCTATGTTTCTAGGACTTATTCCTAAAGGCTTGATATCTTTGTAAAAAAGAGGAACAACTTTTTCTCCATTATATCTTCCCAGCGCTGTTTGTTTTGGATTTTCCATAGACTTAATTAATATAAATTCATTTATATTAATTTCTGCTTTATAGTAATCATTCTTTTCCTCTGAATAAAAAAATAGGTTTTCTACATTTATATATTTATTCTTATAAAAATTTTCTAAAGTATTGTGAGATGCAAAAGCTTCACATCTTCCCTTATATTGACTTTCATATTCTGGTACTACCTTTTCATAAAAATCTTCTACATCTATATTAATAGTATCTGCCTTTATCCTCTCAAAAGTATCCTTTGTAATTAATACTACCTCTTCCCCTTTTTCTTTTAATCCTTTACAAACTTGTATTATTCTATTATCTGGCTTACTCTTATCCCAAGATGGAGGCAATTTTACATCATAATGATTCATTTGCACCCTTAAAGTTCCTCCACCAGGTAACACTACACCATCTATTAAACTTCCATTTTTTCTTAATTTATCTATTATTCTTGCCGCATACCTAGCATTAGCCCCTAAATCATTATTATTTTTTTTAAAGCTATCTAATTCTTCTAAAACTACTTCAGGTATAACTACATCGTTATCAGCAAAAGAAAATATAGCTCCTGGTGAATACAAAATAACATTAGTATCTAATACATAAGTTAGTTTCAAGTCTACTCCTCCTCTCTTTATATTATTATATTCAACTAAAGTTATAACTTTATTAAATTCTTCACTTTATTAAATGAAAAATATTATATTCTTGTGGTACTATATTCTCTAAACTATCTATTACTCTTTTTATATAATTTGAAATAAAAAAGATTTCTACATTGATAAAAATCCTTTAAATAAAAAAAAGACCTCTATATTAATAGAAATCCTTTAAATAAAAATAAAATAAAGAGGCGTAAATAAGAATATCCCCTATATAATATAATAATAAATAGTAAAAATAGTTTTATTAAGTAGTAAATTATACCACTTAATAAAACTATATATCACATCCTAAGGGTTGTCAATATTTTTTTCTAAATTTTCCTAATACTTATTTTTTACAAATAATTAAAAGCATCTAAATTAATAAACACTTCTAAATTACTCTAAATTCTATTATATATTTATCATCTTTATATACTAAATAATCGACTTTTTATTATTAATGAGGATATTTCATTAACCAAATTTTATAGTATATCATTTAATATAGTATATACTATAAAAGGAGTTATATATATGAAGGATCTAAATTGTATAAGCCCTGAAGAATTGGCTCTCCTTGCTAATTTAATAGCCTTAGAATTATCTAGAGGGAAAAATGCCAACGAATTAAATGTACTTGGAAATCTCGTTGCCGCAGTAGGAACTATTTTATTAACCATTGCAGCTCAAAAACAAAATCTTGAAAATAAATAAATATATATTAAATTATAGTGTTTAGCAGTACCCAGCTTTAAAATTTAAAATAAAAAAAGCACTACAAATACTGGTATTTACAGCATTTCTTACAATTTGGTAGCTCCTAGGGGAGTCGAACCCCTAATTTGTTTTTGCAAAGTTTAATAAAATTTTTACATACCTGTATCCGTTGATATTACTCTGTTTATGGTTTATAATATTTTGTATGAAATCAAGGACATTTGAAACTAGTGTGGAAAAGATTCAGGTAGCAATATCGTAATTGCCACCCCAGGCTGTTAACAAAATATGTTTATCAACAGCCTGAACTCCAGTAATAAAATGGGGTTCTTTTTTTATGTAGAGGTTTATGTATAACTTATAGAAAGCTATTATATTTAATATTCTATAAATACTAAAAATTCCTTTAAATAATAAAAAATAGCAGCCCAATTATGGACTGCTTTCAATTATCTATCTTGTTAAATATTGTTTCTCTACCCATTGAGGAGTTCCTCTTGCAACTAAATACCAATCTCCATATACCGCATATACATCTACTTTATCACCTTTTTTTAAATTTCTAGTTACTGAACCGTTTTGTCTTGGATAATCTCTTGCTACTGTTGATGATGTTACAGTAAATGAACCTGATAAAACTGGTTTAGCTGATGAATTTGTTATTGCATTTGGCACTTTTAAACTTATAGTTTCTGTACATATAACCTTTCTATTATTATCATAACCTCTAACTGTTATTTTGTAACTTGCACCAGGTGTGAAAGGTTGTCCACCATTTCTAAAATTTATATACCTATTTGTTCCTTTATACAATTTTGTATACTTATCATTTTCTGGTACTTTTTCAAATGCCCAAGATGAATTTGAATCATTGTCAACCCATGCAAAAACCCTAGCTACATCATCAGAGTAATCTTTTATTATTAAATTCATTGCGGAGGTACCATTATGAGGTAATGCTCCCCAACCATCTACTTTAGCATAAGATTGTTGTTTATTTATAATTCTTCTACCTGCATAAAATCCATATACTGGTGCAATTCTTACTACATCTCCTGTTTTTGGAGCATGTATCATTTGCCCATTTCCAACATATATGCCTACATGACCCGTATGTGGAAATACTAAATCTCCCGGTTGTAAATTACTTTGTGATACTGGAGTACCTTTTGTAATCTGTCCATATGTATCTCCTGGCAATTCTATACCTGCAGCATTTTTATATACATAGTATACAAAGCCTGCACAATCAAATCCACTTGGTGACTTACCTCCCCAAACATATGGAACTCCTTGAAATTGTTTGGCATAGTTTACTATATCTTGCCCAGTTGCTGCAGCCTTAACATTACCTACATTTAATAATAAAGTCATAAATGCAGCTAGAAAGATACTTAATAAAGTTGCCTTTTTTTTCATGTTGCTTCCTCCTATTTGTCTATTTTATTTTATGTTTTTACCATCAATATCCATATTCTTCACAGTTAATCGAACTCCTTCTTTTTTTATCCTGCATATTCGTACTTTTTCATGCATTATTCTATATTTTAAATATAACTTATTATATAGAAGTATTTTCTTAATTTAATATTCTAATTGTCTTGAAAATCTACCTATAATTCATTTATTTCATTTAAAAATTTTACCATAATTCATAAAAAAGGAGGTACTCCCATTATATAAGTACCTTTTAAATTTAATATCTTACATATTTACCATAAATATATCCACCATGTGGAGGATAATAAATATGTATCCAATCTCCTCTCTTTCTATATAGTTTAATCTTTGCACCATTAGGTAAAGCCCCTAATATTCTGGAACTTGTAGATTTCTTTTCTCTAACATTTACACCACTTGGAGTGCATATAGTACCTGTTTTCCCATCTAAATTAATCCATCCATTATCGCTAGTAGATGGCTTGCTTGGTGTTACATTTCAAGATGTTCCTAAAGCACCATTTACTATTGCCTTAGCAATTCCATTCATGCCATATTTATTAAGTATGGCCACATCTCCAGAACTATCTATAAAACATACTTCTATATAAATTGTTTTTGCTTTAGTTCTTTTAGTTAGTGCTAAAGGTTGGTCTTTGATTCCTCTATTCCTAAATCCTAATTTATTCAGTTCTTTTAATACTATATCTGCTTCTACTAAATGCTTACCACCATAAGTATACACTTCTGATCCATAGCCACCTACTGTAGTGTTAAAATGTATGCAGATATTTAAATCTGCATTTACTAAATTACACAAGGTTACCTGCTTATTTAAACTTTCTTGTAATGTTGATGCATAATCTACTCTACATCTGTTAGTGCTATGTCCTCTGCCTCTTAATTCTTTATCTATTTCCGCCACTAATTGCCTTGTTAATACTTCTTCTTTTAATCCATTTATTCCTCTAGTTCCTACATCTCCACCACTTAATGTGTGTCCTGGATTTAAATTAAATAATATAAAACATTCCTCCTATAAATTTAATAAAAAAAGAACAGGTTTTATTCCTGCTCTTTACTTTCCTTTACTGCTTGTCTAGCTGAACTTTGTCCAAAATAAAATCCTATTATTAATGTAAAAACATCTAAAAACTGAGTACTTGATAAGCTCTCTTTAATACTTAAAATACAAAACACTATAGTAGTTAGTAATGCTATAATCTTCTTTATTTGCAAAAAATCTTTTAGAAGTTTCATATTAATCCTCCCTTAATAATGAATCAATTCTATGATGTGCACTTTTGCTACTTTCTTCTACTTTAATTAATCTCGTATTTATATCCTCTATTTTTCTATCAGCTGCCTTTAAATCTAATCTTATATCATCTACCCCCTTTGAAATATAATCTAATTTTAAGTCGGTTACACCTTGATGCTTACCATTTTCCTTACTGTCCTTGTCTTTAATTCTTTTAAAGTTCAAATACGTTATAGTTGCACCTAATGTAGTACAAAGTACACCTAATTCAATATTCATGCGTCACCTCTCTAAGTAATTTAGGGTAATAAAAAAAGACCTAAGTTTTTTCTTAAATCTTATTCTAGTAATCCCATGTTATAGGCTAATTTAATTTCCTTTAATTTCTCCTGGATCTCTTCTTTATTAATTCTCTCTAAAGCCTTATTTTCTATAAAATTATCAAATTCATCTCTGTCTTTAGGGCAATCTTTAAAAGCTAAGTATATGCCCAACTTATTAAAGCTTATAGTGGTTAACTTATTTTCTTTTCTTTCCCCTAAAAATACATCTACATAACCGACTATTTGAAGCTCATTTGAATCATATATATTAGTTATTGATTTTTCTACATTGTAATAAAACACTATATTATTCCCCTCCTACTTATAATTTTTAATCTAATCTTTTTAATCTTAAATTTTTAAATCTAAAAGTTCCAGTACCTGTATTTTGGCAGGCAATAACCAGTGTATTGATTTTATCCTGCGTTATAAATTCACCATTATAAGTACCTGAATTATCAAAAACCCTAGCAGCGCTTATATTAATATTATTACACCTTTGTGTAATTGCTACATGTGCTAGATTATTAATGTCTTCTATTTCTACCTCAATTTTATATCTGTTGTTAGGCAATATTGGGAGTATAATTGAGCTCCCTTGATAATTTGCTGTGGCTACCAATGTTAATATTGAACCATCTAAATTAACAGTTGCATTTGGGTGTATATACCAACTACTATTAAAATTGGGAACTATATTTGGGTTTTTATCTTTTAAAATTATTTCAGCTTCTTGGTCTGTAAATACTCTATCTAAAAATTGAACGTCTTCAAAAAATGCATCACCTTGTAAATTACCATTGCTAGTTTGAGCTAAATAAAATTTATATAATCCAGCACTAAAATCAACATTGTCTGTAAATATTCCTTTTCTTACTCCTTGTGAATCTAAATGATACATTGTATATACTTTATTTTTATATTGTATTAAATAATTATTTGCCGTAAATTTTTTATCTCTAAATGTAGGCATATTAGGGGTTGTACTCCATTGCAAATTATGCTGAATACCTAGTCTACCTATATTTCCAGTAATATATCTATAAGATATAGCTTCACTATCGTTACCCATCCAGAACAGATACTTCTCTGAGTTTGTACTATCCCCTGAAGGACTAAAACCTTTGATTAAAATACTCCATTCTTCTCCTAGTTCCACTTCTATTGGTTGCATTTTATCTTGTTGTCTATTTAATTTTAATGTAATATTTATATAATCTATCCATACTTTACTTGCAATAGTTCCATCCGAAGGATTTTCACTTGTTATAAGAACATATACTAATCCATTATTTATTCTATCTTTAGACCATTGAACAATATTATCTGCTGTCATATCTTGATTAGGAGTTATTATTTCTTGTATGATAGAGTTTTTATTTCTTCCAACATAAGAATTAGCCCAGTTATCATTGCTTCTCCATACTATACATTTACAATCATAAAGGATCTGACCGCTATTTGAACTTTCTGCTCTAGCATAAGCAGATACTTTTAGGCTTTTAATTTCATTTTCTAATTGTGATATATTTCCACCATAAAGGCTGTTACATAGCCCATTTAAATCCAATTCCACAAGTAATTGTGCTTTTTCTCCTGCTGTCGTTGTATCTGCCATGGCAGATATACTATCTTGTTTTTTCAATTTCTCATAATTATTTTGGTCGGTTTCATGCCAGTTTGGGTCATTTGGAAGTAATAAATCTGTAGCCTTAGTCCAATAAAATTTCATGGGACACTCCACCATACTTCCTGCTACTTTAGTAAAAAAATTATACTCTAATTCTGTTGTATCTCCCCCAACATAAATTGCCATTAATCCACCTCTTTTACTATTTGTAATGCATTTTATTTTAATCTATTTTCTTTTATATAATTTTCTACTTGATGTATAGTATTAAGGAACTCGTTATCTAAGGCTATAAAGGATTCTTTTTTATTATCCTCAATTATAGAACCTGTTTCCTCATCTATTTCAGAATAAGTAAAAGCTATTCTTTTACCTTCCGCAGTATTAATAATTGCAGTTCCAGTTAATCTTTTCATATTAAATACCTCCTAATAAATCATCTTCTATATTTTTAGTTCTTAACAATATTTCATCTAGGCTAACAGGTTCATATTTATCAAAGTCAACCATACTCCCAGGATGGTTTAATATATTTTGATCCTGGAATTTTTCAGCCCTTATATTTTCATATCCCTTGCGTTTTGCTTTTAATTCCCATGTGAATTCTGCTGCTGGTTCTCCTTTTAGTACAAAATAAGTCGAAGTCATCTTAACTAACCTAAGTGGAGAACGCTGTTTAACTTCCTCGTTAGTTAACATTTCAGGAATTATTTCAGTGTAAGTAACATGATAAGGAATATCAGTATTCATTATTTGTGTTACCATATCTTCTATTTCTATATAAGCAGTTCCATCTTCACCTATAAAACCTCTTCCTAAATCTCCAAGATAATATCCAAGAGTTTCATAAGCATTTATTAAGCGCTCACCGTAATCTTTTGTTTTTTGTAAGCAATTTTTAGCCCCAGATACGGATAAATTTCCAAATATATTAACACCCTTACTAAATTCTGCATTTTGCCAACTTATAAATCCAACGTTATTTACAGAAGTTCTATGATTTAGTGCACTAAACATAGTTTCAAATTCAGATGACCATGCTCGCCCAAAATTCAACCTAGAATTATCTCCCATATATCCAATAGAAAGTCCAGAACTCCACAAATCTATTGAACTCATAGCTTCACCATCGCCGTTTTTATACCAGTACATAGGTCGTCTGATTTGCATATTTTCCCATACTGTAATGGGTTGCTTTGAAGTTATTGCCTTTAAATATTTATCAAAGGTAATATATCCACCATAATTTTCTTCTTCAGGCTTATAATAAGATAATGTCAACATATAATCTTGAAAATGAGCTAAATTTAAACCTAATTGATTTGGCTGATTTGTTCGGTATGATGTAAACAGCATTCCTGCTTTACTATTAGTTTTCTTCCAATCGTAAAAAGATAAATTCATATCTTCCATATCTATAGCAGGTAATCCAGCATAATTGTAAGTTTTAAAAGATCCCCCACCTAAGTCTATTTTTAAAGTTCCATCCAATGATTGAAGATTACCAGCTCTAATTAAATCTGCTGTAAATCCTTGTCCAGTTCCAAATGTTGTCCATTGCCATTCATCATTTGTCATTTCTCTAGCTATCTGGAAGCCACGTGTGCCCAAACACATTGCTCCGTAGGTACTAGAATTCTGGTCTTTGTCCTCGAATATTATAGCCCTTTCCACTTGTGTTTCGGCATTATCAGCAATAGCTCTTAAACTAGCCTTTGTTGCATCTATAGTTCCCCATATAGCATCACCTTTAACTTTTCCATCATTAGTGGTTATATTATCTATTTTACTTAGTGAGTTTGATACATTTTTTTTAAAATTACCTAATTCAACTTTTTCATTAACCCATACATTACCTTTTAAATGCTTAGTTGTTTTTATAACTTTAGCTTTTATGTGTAGATTTGATTTATTGTATCTTACTGTTACTGTGTCGCCAACTTCCACCTTTTCTAAAGATATATAATCTTTGTATTGGTCTGTTTTAGAAAGCTCTATAAAATTTACTTTGTAATTAACTTCTGGGATATCCATTTTTTCTACTTCGTAAAGATCCTTAATTTTCAACCTTAATAGCCTTATTACATCATCTTTAGTTATTCCCATTTCTTTATTTACTTTTATATCTCCATAATGTATATGTCTAATTTTAGGATGCGGGTACATATCTATACTAGGACTATCTATATATTTTTCAGGAAGAATAATAACAGTACCATTTTCATCTAATCCTGTAGGCATAACCCTTGTAATTACATTATCTGTATCTAAATTATCCTCTATACCCATTAGATTTTTACCACCTTGGATTAAAACGCCTCTATCATTTCCTCGAGAATCCCATATACCTATATTAAAATTATCTCTTACTATTTCCCCACCCCATGTTTCTAAAATACCTTCTTTACCCATTATAGAGTCAATTGGATTTTTTCTTACAAAGTATCTTGCACTAGTTGGTCCAGTATTACCAGTAGCAACGAAATTATGTGTGAATTGTGTTCCAGCTAAAACCAAATTTAATGCACCTATTCGTGACAAATTAGTTATTTTACAATCTTCTAAAAAATTATCTAATAAGTCATAAAAAATATGCCTACAATTAATACTAATCATAGACATATCCTTTTTTACATTATAAATCCTAAAAGCCTGATTGTTAGCATACACTATATAATTATCTTGTAAAAAATAACTTTTAGAATGTAAATTAACATTAGCTTTAGTTCCTGCTATTGTGTTTTTACCAATGATTATATTTTTATTAGCTTGTATTGTTCCTTTTACAATTTTAGGTTCCTCTATAGGATATTTAAAATTTAAAGAATAGTTTCCGTTTAATTCTTCTACTATTTCTGGATCTACTATATTAGTTAATATAGTTATTCCATTGGTTGTAAAATTTTTAGCATTAGGCTCAAATACTTTAATCATTAACTACCACCCCACCGCAAGATAACTACAAGCTCCACTATTTGCAGCACCATTATATCTTCCAATTGTAAAGCCAGTTTTAGAGCGATTACTAATTGTTAAAGTTCCATAGTTACCAGCTCCAGAACCAAGATTTGTAGCAACTATATGAAATACTGCATTAGGAAATGGTGTTGAAAAAGTAATATTTAAAGTACCTTTATCTTGAACAACACCAGTTTCTCCCCATTGTAATAAGAAACCATTAGGAAGCATAGTATACCCTTTAGTGGTTAAAGTTTGAGAAAATGAACTTTTAAGAACATAACTTTCTAATTGACCTTTAACATCATCTACTTGAATTCCATTGTTAGATATACCCTGCTCCATTTTATTTAGATTATCAGCGTTTAGTGCAGTAAAGCCATCAATCCAGTTTGTTTTTACATATGCGATGATAAACACCTCCAATTAATTCTTATTTTAAATCTGTATTAGATTGATATATCTTAATTAATTTATCATCTACCTATAGCAATGTAACTCACATCAACAGGAACCATTGGAACAGCTTTATCCAAATTTCTTATATATACATTAAAATATGAATTATCAACAAATTGAACTGTGGGGATCATGTCTGTATATCCTAGATAATAAGGTGTAGCTATAATTTGATATACTTCATTAGTAAAACTTTCTGGAAATTTAGCCTTTATATATCCTTTTTGCCAACCTTCATTACTAGAGTTATATTTTGCTCTCCCCCATTGAATAGTTATACCATCCAATAATTTTATACTACCGCTGCTACTTTTATTTTGTACGATAGCACTATTTAAAACATAATCATTTAATTGATTTTCAATATTAGAAATATTACTTTCATTTTGCTTTATTCCATCTTCTATATTATTTAGATTTTGAGAGTTTAAAGGGGTAAATCCATCAACCCAATTTGTTTTTGTGTATGCCATTACAACCACCTCCAATTAGGTTTTATCTCAAATTTTTCTATATTCCCTATCCATGATATTTTATTTATTCCTGGTTTAAAAGTTGGAAAATCTCCATTCATATAATTATTAAATAATTGTCCTTCTCTATAACAATCCATTATTTCAGAATCTATGATTATATGGTTTGCCACATTAGTAAGATTAATTATATTATCATTAATGTTTAAATCCATACTTCCATATCCATAGATAGTTATAACTGGCTCACTTTCTATATTTCCAGGATTGAATATTTCTATAAAATTATTTTCATGAATTGTGGCTAATTTATTAGGTTCTATTAAATTTCCATTTGTATAATTTAATGTATTTAAAGGATGTATTACTTTACTATGTCTAGTTACATTATCTGCAGTTATTTTAATTATTTCTGTATTACACTTGTCATACGCAAATGGCTGACAATCAAACTGAACTATACCACTATGAAATTTCTTTAGCATTTGCTCCAAACTTACTTTATTACTTATTGTGGCTTTATAATATCTGTCTGGTTCATTTGAAAATACGACTTCACCTTCACCCTTTAACCAAGATTTAATATCGTCAAATTGATTATCGAAATAATCAAATTCAACCTTTTTTGTTTCTCCCTCATAATCATTACTTGTAATTGTAAGGTGTCCATTTCTACCTGGTACAACTATTTTTTCCGCTCGTTTTTCAGGAGTCGTTATGTCTGGAAGAGATATAATTTTAAGTCCTTTTTCACTTGAATGAATACCATTCCAAATAAATCCATCCTGCATTAAATTCCTCCTTTTGCTAAGCTATTTTGTTTTCTATAAAACTCAAGTTCTTCCATTAATGATTGAACATCTTGATTCTTAGTATTATTAAAGTTTTCTATATTGACATTTAAAGCATTATCATTGTTGTTTGTAACTGTAGAGTCTGTCGGTGTATTTCTATTTCCTACTACTCTTGCAGTAGTAATAGCCACTTCATGATCTACTGTCGTTTGCATTTTAGAAATTAGTCCGTATAAATCTTTTTCCATAGAATTTTTTACATTTTCAGTCTCATCTTCAAAACCAACTCCAACACCTTGTGCCATATATTTTCCTACTTGATCTCTAAAAACTCTTGAAGGTGAATGAATACCTAGTGCAGATTTAGCACCATCTACAACTCCACTAAAAAATCCATTTATTCTGTCCCTAATCCAACCACCCATTCCAGTAATACCATTCCATACACCTTGTACAATATTCCTTCCTATATTCGCAAATTGAGAAGGAAGGTTTGTAACTGCTCCAATTATATTATTCACCATATTACTTCCAGCTGCGTGTGCTGCAGAAGCTAGACTAATAGCAAATTGTCCAATCATAGATATTGTATTTAATAACCATTGCCATATTCTATTCGGTAATGTAGAAAACCATTGGACAACTGCATTTATAGCATTATTAACTGCATTGACCATATAGGTATAAGTTTGTTGTCCCCATAGTACTATATTATTGAGTGTATTAACTAGCCAAGCCCATATTGTGCCTGGCAGTTGAGCAAAAAAGTTACCAACATTATTTATCCAAATAGGTACATTAGTAATAAGGTAATTCCATGTATCTACACCCCACATAATTATTGTTGTTAGGACATAACCTAAAGCAAATCCTATTAAATAAGGTAATTCATTAAACCAATTAAAAATCTGATTTATCCATACTGGAATAGTAACTGTAAAGAAATTTACTATAGCATTCCAACCGTCTACAAAAGCCTGTTGAATTGTAATCCATAAATTATAAAACCACTCAGGTATACTAACAAAGAAATCTACTAATGATTGCCATGCTGCCGGTATATCTACAGTAAAGAAATTAACTATTGCTCCCCATACTGTTTTACCAGCCTCTAAAATAGAATTCCATGTTTCTATTATAAAATTTCTGAAATCTTCATTAGTATTCCATAAAGTTATTAATCCAGTTACTAATGATGCTATTACAATTATCGTCCATCCTATAGAAGACACTGCCATAATTGCCTCCCATGCTTTTTGAGCTGTTGCTACAATTCCAACTGCTTTTGCAGTTCCATTTAATACTCCAATCAAATTAGAGATTATAGAAACTACATTGAATGTTAATAAAGCCGTTCCTATTCCCGCTATACCTGAAGCTACACTACTAGCATTATCTATAATCCATACTAAAGCATCAATAATTTTAGGTAACCAAATTTGGCTCCCCTCGGCCATGATGTCAATAAATTTTTCGAAACCTAATGCAAGTTCATCTAAACTTTTCCCTAAAGTACCATTTGTAATATTATTAGATAACTTATCCAATGATCCCATTACTAAATCTAGTGATTTTATAAAAGGCTCTTTAAATTTCTCAAACATGGTTATACCTAAATCAACAATTGAATTTTTTATCATTTCTTCAGCACCCTTTAAATCTATCTGGGTATCTATAATAATTTTACTATCTGCCATTTTTTCACCTGCTTTTTATATAAATTAAAAAAGACGGGCTCCCTCACTACCCTATGGTGTGATTTGGCTCTGTTCTTTGATTAACTTCCAATTTAATTATTTTTCTACACCTAATACACTTTATTTCTCCTTTAACATAAACAGCCTTCAACAATAACTGATTGCACTTAGCACATCTTATTTCCTCAATATTAATCACCTCATTTGGAATATAAAAAAAGCGCCTACAAATGGAAGCGCTTAATTCTATAAATATATTTCTTTTTCGATATTTTGTTTAATTTTACTTTTAAGTTCTTTAATAAAAGGCCTCCACACTGAAAACCCAATTATTTTAAAAGATAATACTTTTAATTCCTCATCTTTATTTCTATAGTTTACTACAAAATAATATTCTATTTGATCATCTGTTTTAGTTCCTGTTCCAGACATTCCTCCAACTGTAGCACCTAATGATCCTAATAAAAGACCACCTATTGCAGCTCTTCCAACTACACTTTTACTCTGTTTAACTATCTCATATCTTGTAATAATATTTGCATCTATAATTTGTTTATACTTTAAATTAATATCAGGAATATTTTTGCAAACTTTACTATTAATCGTCAAGCATTCATTTTCATTATTTAAAGTAATTTGTAAAATTACATCTCTACTGTAAATAGATAGTCCATCAACCAACAACACACCAATAGATCTATTTTTATTCTTCTTACTAAAAAAACCCATATGTTCAACCCCTTTATATATGATACAAAAATTATACAGTACATAAGGAATATATTACAATACTTTTCTTAAATCTCTACCATTCGCTGATGATATATTTTATGTTTCAATAAGATTTTTTCTCATCTTTGTTTATACTAATAGGACGTCTTATTTGTTAAATATTAATCACCTAATTTGGAATATAAAAAATCACTTACCAATGTAAGTGCTTATAAATAAATTTCCTCATCATTATTAATAGGTATATTTTCTCTTAATTTATTAATAAACTTAGGCATACTTAAAGTAATGTTTTTTATCTCAAAACTTATCACCTTAATTTCTTCATCTTTGGATTTATAATTAATTACTAGAAAAGTTCTTAATTGAGAATTTTTCTTACTATCTACTCCAGAAATTCCTCCAACGATAGCTCCTAGTGGGCCTAATAGAATTCCTCCAGCCATTGCTCTACCAACAGAATTTTTATTAGTTTCTATAATATCTTTTTCATGCACAATATCAACAGCAACTAATTTTTCAAAACTTATATTCACTACAGGATAATTATTTTTAGAATCCTTAATTACTAAACATCTTTTCTTATCATCTAAACTTAAACTTACAGTAGCTCCTTTGATATATCTATCAATTCCATCAATATAAACTAAATTAATAGGATTAATTTCTTTGTTTTTTCTATTAAATAACCCCATATTATCAACTCCCTTGTATAGCATGTACTACAATTATACAATACATAAGGAATATATTACAATACTATATCAATATCACCACCATTCAATAAAATGTTATTTATTTCTTCTAACTTATCTTTTTCATCTTTATTTATAGGAATCTTATATAACTCTTGCATTTTCCTGTAATATTTTTTTTCCTCTTTATCTTTTATTTTAGATAAATCCATGCTCCTATATCCCATTATCTTAACTATCTCGTTACCTTCTTTAAGACTCTTAAACATAGCTTTAAACTTCCACCAATGTAGATATTCTATGTCTTGTAAATCTATTCCGTACTGGTCTAAAAAAGCTGAATAAATATAATCATCATCATATTCAAAATTATATATTTGTTTACTTTTACCTTTTCCAGTGCCTTTAGAGGGTACTATATATTTTCCACATCTATAAAACCATAACATTCTATCTATAGCTATATTAATATTAGATGGTATAACAGGATAATAAAGTTGTAAAGCTTGTATAATTTTATTTTCTTCACTTATAGATTTATCTTGCATTAAAAGTTCAAAGAGAACAGAAGTGCGAAAATTTGAATTAATCTCATAATCTTCGCCCTCTATTTCAACTGTAATTGGCACTAAGTCTATTAATATATTCATTATTTTTTATTTCTTCTTGTAGCTCTGTTATGAGAATATTTGTTAGCTATTTTCTCCACTTCTGCATTTTGAGCATTTACCTGAGTTATAAGTTCATCAAAAGCCTTTAGGCAGGTTAGAAGATTAACTTTATCTCCAAATACTTTTTTGTCAGTACCTTCACCGAACATAGTATTAAATACATTAAATATGGCATTACACTGGAATTTTATGCTTTCAGATATTTTCATACCTTGTATTTTTTTTGATATTCCCTCAACACTCTCCATTGTTTTTTCATATTTTTCGGCTACTTCTAAATCTAATATATCTAAGTCTTGTAATTCTACTCCATTAATTTTCATTATTTATCCTTAGTGAGAGAGTGTATTGTAATTACTAAACTCTCACTAAAATTCACTTCCTTTCTTTTTAAACTGTTTTAGCTGTAAAACCTTCTGTAAATTCTTTAGTTGATAGATCAAAAGTACCCTCTACAGGATCAGAAATACCTAAAAAGTTTCCCGCAATTCCTAGTTCTCCGTCGTTGTCATCAAAAGAATCCACTGCTATAGCTACTTTAAATTTTCTTGCTCTAAAACCTGTTGCAGCTGGTTTGTCTAAATCAACTATCAAATAATCTGTTTCAGTATCAGGACCTGTTTTTTGCATTTCTCCAATATTTCTAATATATTCTATAACTTCCTCTGAAGCTATTTGGTCAGCATTGAATGAAGTTGTCCATTCATAGCCCGTTATAGATTGACTTGCACTAGATTGATTTATATATCTTTTAGAAGTTGTTTGAGCTGCTGGAGTTTCATTTAACTCTGTGAAACCTGCACCTAAAAGCTCAAATTTTTCATCAACCTTTAAATAATTTGCTTGTATTTTTCTTTTTCTAACTGCCATTTATATCACCTTTCCTTTTTTAAAATATTTTAATCTTAATTGTATTTTAAACTGTGCAGTATCTTCTGTTACTGCACAGTTATAACCAGTACTAATGACTTTAATTTCTAATGTTTTTAAACCATTTTCTAATATTGGTAATATTCCATTCTGATTATTTTCTTCTATTTCATCAGCTAATTTTTCATAAAATCCTGAATTATGAATATTAGTAAGTATATCTTCTCCATAAGGTTCTCTGCTGGTAAAAATAAAAGCATATTGCCTTATACTATCACCATTGATATAACTTTTTATGATTGGTTCTACGGCTATTTCTTCTATAGAGTAAGTATCTATATCAGTAGGTAAATAATTTACATTTACCTTTATAGCATTATTTAAAGTATCAAGGCATTTTAAGTTTTCTATATAATCCTTAAGTCTATCTATTATCATCTGCTCCTACCTCCTACGAATGTTCTATATTGTATTAATCCATTTGTTTAAACACAATATATTGCATACAAATTTAAATGCTTTTAATTATATAATTTGCTTATTTATTCTTTATCCATAATTTATCTATTAAATATGAAACATTTATAAATTGGAAAAGGCACTTGAAACTAATCAAGTGCCTAACTTTAAAATTTATTGTGCAGTTATCTTTTTTATAGGATAAAATTCCTACTGCATATAATTCTTCATATTATCATTTTATATTATTATGCTCACTTTTAAAACTCTATCTTTTCCCTTTTACATCCCCAAAGCTTCAACTCCCCATAATAAAATACTTAATTCATTTAGCACTAATTCAGACCATATTTTAGGTTGATTTTTCCCACATTTTAAAAAATCCATTATTTCCTCATTAGTTTTTTCTTCAATATAATACAGTTCAAAAGCTTTATATTTATATTCCATACATTCTTTTTTAAATCTCTTTTTTAATATTTTTAAAGCACTATAAATATGCGCCATCATTTTCATTGTTCTTAATTTAGTCCTTGCTATACTTGTTAACCATACTTTATCTTCATTTTCTAATATTTCAAATTCTACATTAGCTTTTACATCATCTATATGTGAACTTAGCTTATTATAATTTTTCATTAATAATCTAGTATTATGTAACCTTTTATCCTTATAACTCATAATCTTTTCTCTATCATATTCTCTTATAGCTTCATTGATTGCTTTTTTTATAATATCATATACATCTATATCATTCATAACATTTTTCCCCCTTTTTTATACCGCATACATCACTTTGTTCACAATTATTACAACACTTATTATCAGCTTTAACATTTTATATTACCCTACTTTCTATATATTCTTTATAAATTATATCTGCATTCTTAATTTTTAATTCTTCTAATTTTTCAATACAATTTTTAGATTTCATTACAGGCCCATATCTATTTAGCCATTCATTTAAACCTATTTCTTCAATATCTATTGTTTTAAATTGCATATTCCTTATACCCCCACATGAGTTTCATATAAAAATCTTTACCCTTTATTTAGCAAACTGCCTCATTCTATAGTTATACTTATTTCCTTTAAACACTGTCATATTTTCTCCACATTTTTCTAATATTCTTCCTGCTAATGCTTCATCTAATTCTATTAACATTTCTTGAGTACATTCTGTACTAATTAAAGTTGGGAAATTATTTAGATATCTATAATTTAATATTGGATATATATTTTTTATATCTGATTCACTTAATCCTATTATGTTTCCTTGTCTATCTTTTATTAATTGACTATTTTTAATCTTATCCTTAAACAGATCATCTATTATAAGAACCTTAGAATGTTGATATTTATTTATTAATCTAATATAATTTTCTTGAGATAAAGTATTAGCTTTTAACTCTCTTATAGCTTCTAAATAAGGCATATATATTACTTGTACATTTTCTTTTAATAAAGCAACTCCTATAGCTATAATAATGTGGCTTTTCCCTGAACCTGCTTGTCCAAATAATCCAAAATTATTTTGTTTGGTATCTTTTATCTTCTGAAAATATTTTATATAGTCTATTGCTTTTTCTTTAACTTTTTTTGTTACCTCATCATAAGGTTTATAATCATTTAAGTTTAAAGTATTCCGAGGGTCTACTCCAAACTTATGCCACATTCTTTTTATAATTTCCTTCTCATAACATTCACATCTTTTAAATCCTTCTGTTGTTTTTATCCATGTAGTATCCCTACATATTTTACATTTATAATCAGCTTCCAAATCTCGAGAAATCGTACTTAACTTCATTCTCTGTATTATTCTTTGTAGTTCCTTCATTTTGATTTTCTCCCCATTTCTTTTTTCTACTTTGAGAATATACTTTTGCTTGCTGTAAATTTTTAATACCGTTATTGTTCCAATCTATAAGTATTCTTTCTATATATCTCCAATTTCGCACATTATTCTCTGTTGCTATTTCTATTGCATGTACAACTAATTCACTTCCTAATGTATTAGACCAATCTTTAATTGCCTGTATCTCTATAACTCCAGGCATTGAATATATATTATTTTGATATACCTTTATTGGATTAACTTCTTTATTATTTATATATTTATTATTATCATTATTGTTTGTATTTATTTGCAATTT
Organism: Clostridium sp. CTA-1; assembly: GCF_054768215.1. Lineage (NCBI taxonomy): Bacteria > Bacillati > Bacillota > Clostridia > Eubacteriales > Clostridiaceae > Clostridium > Clostridium sp. CTA-1. The sequence goes on along the minus strand of NZ_BAAAAP010000006.1, from coordinate 70,675 downwards.
GTTATCAGGTTGTTTATATTTTATTCCTAATTTACCTATAGTTTGTTCCTCTTTGCTACACATTGATATCACTTTATTTGTATCACTTTGCTTTTGATACATTTCATAATTGATTATTTTAATCTTTGTATAATTTTTTCCCGTATATAAAATCATTTTGTCATCTTTTAATAGATTTAAAAAGTTTCTTACTTTTGTATTTCCCCACCCCCAACATTCCATAAGTTTAGCTTGTGATGTTATAAAACTTCCTTTTTCTACTAAAATCAATTCATTTCCTAATAGTATTTTGTTTTCTTTATGATTAGCTGACAAGAGAAGGTCTATCCATGCCTGTCCTTTACTAAACGGCTTATCTTGCCATAACCAATGTTCTTGTATATTTCTATATAGACTTATCCAGCCTTTACCTTCTCCTGCCATATAATTCCCCCTAATATATTCCTATTTTTGTAAAAAATCTATCATGTTTTGTAGATCAGCTTTGTTCCTAATCTAATAATAATTTCTTAAATATTTCCTTTCTGTTTTCTTTTTAAATTTTAATATTACTATTTTCCTTTTTAATTTAATTTGAATACTTTTTCTACATCTAAATTTAATGCTCTAGATATTTTTTTCATTACTTCCAAACTAGGATTTTTTCTTTTACTTTTTGCAAGTAAATATATATAAGTTGGCGTTAATCCTGATTCTTTAGCTATCTCTCCATAACTTAAACACTTCTTTTTTCTTAAACTATCAATTTTATTCATTATTAACCTCCTGTTATTTTTATTAGTTATTCTTAACTGCAAGTTAATTATATGTTTAACTGATAGTAAAGTAAAACTTTATTTTAACTATCAGCGAATCATTTTTTTAACTTATGGTTAATTGCTTTTTTAATTCTCTTATTTTCTTAAAATTTTATTGACTTTTATTAACTGCGAGTTATAATTAATTTATAAGAATTAGAAAGGAGTTAACTTATGATAGGTGACAATATAAAAAAAGCACGAATAAAACAAGATATATCAGCAAAACGACTTTCTGAATTAACTGGATTAACGCAAGCTTATTTAAGTATGCTTGAGAACAATAAACGTAAAAATCCTTCATCCGAAGCTTTACAAAAAATAGCTGATGCTCTTAAAATATCAGTAAATGAATTTTTTGATGATGATAATAAAGACAATAAAAAAGACATTAATATTACTCAAGAGTATTCAAATAAATTCAAAATTACATCAAAAGATAAAAAGCAATATGAAGAAGAAATGAAAAAAGCTAATGAAGCATTCTTTATGAATGACGAACTAAGTGAAGATGCTAAAAAAGAAATGCTAGATTTAATGTCTGAGCTGTTTTGGAAAGCAAAAGCTCTTAATAAAGAAAAAAGAAAATTTTCTAAAGATAAGTAGGTGGTGCAATGATTAATTTTAAAGTAAGAGTAAGAAATCTTGTAAGAAAATACCATACACGTAGCCCCTACAAATTATGTAATGAATTAGGGATTGAGATCCATGAGTGTTTTCTATCTGAAAATATGCCTAAAGGTTTTTTTAAGAAAATCCTAGGCAACAAATTTATTGTAATTAATTTAACTAGAGTCAAAGATGAATATGATAAGGAATTTATTTTAGCTCATGAATTGGGACATGCTTTATATCATTCAAGTAGTACTGCATTCTTTTTACATGATCATACTTTTTATCAACGTGGTAAATTTGAAGTTGAAGCTAATAAATTCGCTGCTGAATTGCTCATTGATGAAAAAGAAATAGATAAAGTATGTCTCTACAACATGAGTATTGAACAAATAGGCTATTATTTTGGTGTTCCTAAAGAACTAGTTAGTCTAAAGTTCAATAATTTTTTTTAATTTCTTATCGAACTTTAGTTCTGGGATTTTATAGAAAACATAACCTAAAGATATTGAACCTAAAAATAACAAATATTTTAGCATTACTGCTTTTTAAAAATAGATTATACTGGCAATTAAATGATCTATTTTTTATAGCGATTTATAACTGAAAAAAGCTAATAAAAGAGGCATCAGCTTCATATATGTTTGTACTTTTCTATCCTTGAAAAATATATTAAAATATAAATCTTCACCTACAAATGAAAAATGCTGCAAACATTACTGTTTACAGCATTTCTTCAAATCTGGTAGCTCCTAGGGGAGTCGAACCCCTGATTCCACCGTGAGAGGGTGGCGTCTTAACCGCTTGACCAAGAAGCCTCAATTATTTTCTTTCAACATTTATAATTATATTACAGCCTAAATTTTAAGTCAATATTTTTTAGAAATATTTTCATTTATTTTTAATTTTTTTATAAAATTATTAAACCTCTTATTTTTACATAACTTTCATTATAATATATATGGAAGTATCAAATGCTTATCTCGTGCTTTCTAATAAACATACTCCTATTTATATTGATAAGTTTTTATGTTCCCATACAAATTCATCTTCTATATTTATTATTTCCCATTAAATAATAATGTTCAGATGGAGAAAAATAATTATTCTAATCAAACTCCATCTGAACCTGAAACTTACTTAATTAAAGTTATTTCAGTTTTAATACAATTATATAGATATTAGCTATCTTTGTCTAAAATTATTTACTTATATTCTCACTTAGGAAATAATTATTTTGGTAAATTTTTATTTTAGTATTCTTAAAGCATTTATTACCGCTATTAAAGCAACTCCTACATCTGCAAAAACAGCCATCCACATAGTACTTTTTCCCATTATAGCTAGAGCTAGTACTGCAAACTTAATTATTAAAACTATAATTATATTTTGCCATACTATTTTATGAGTTTTTCTAGCTATTTTTATAGCATCTATTAATTTTGATGGTTCATCAGACATTAAAACTAAATCAGATGCTTCTATAGCTGCATCAGATCCTAATCCTCCCATAGATACCCCTATATCTGACATGGCTAATACTGGAGCATCATTTACTCCATCACCTACAAAAACAATTTTTCCATCTTTAGATGTTTGAGACTTTAAAGACTGCATCTTTTCTACCTTTTCCTGTGGTAAAAGTTCTGAATATATTTCATCCATTCCTAGGAATGTCCCTATATTATTAGCTGTAGATTTTCTATCTCCTGTAAGCATAGCCGCTTTTTTTATGCCTATATCTTTTAATGATTTTATTGTTTCTTTTGAATCTTTCTTTATTTCGTCATTTATAACTATATACCCTATATATTTATCTTCTAATGCTATATAAAGGATTACCCCATCCTCTGGAGCTTTTTTGTAGTTAATATTTAATTCTTCCATTAATTTATTATTACCAGCATAAACTTTTTTGCCATCGATATAAGCAGTTACACCTCTTGCAACTATTTCTTCATAATTTTCTATTCTTTTGTTATCTATGGTTTTTTCATAATATTTTAGTATAGATTTTGCAATAGGGTGATTAGAATAACTTTCTACTAAAGCCGCATATTCTATTAATTCTTCTGAATTTACTCCTTCTTCTGGCTCAATTTTTGATACTTTAAATACACCTTTAGTTAGGGTTCCTGTTTTATCAAATACTATTGTATCTGCATCATTTAAAGCTTCTAATGCTGTTCCTGTTTTTATTAAAACACCTTTTTTAGATGCCCCTCCAATACCAGCAAAGAAACTTAAAGGTATTGATATTACTAAAGCACAGGGACAAGATACTACTAAAAATACAGCTGCTCTATAAACCCACTTAGATATATCTGGATCTTTCAGTACTAGTGTAGGGATTAATGCTAAAGCTAAAGCCGCAAAAACAACTACAGGAGTATAATATCTGGCAAACTTTGTTATGAATTTTTCTGTATTTGCTTTAGTAGCTGATGCATTTTCTGTTAATTCCAATATTTTTGAAACTGTAGATTCTTCAAAGGTTTTTGTAACTTTTATTTTTATAACTCCATTTTTATTTATATATCCACTTAATACATTACTATCTTTTGCAACTTCACTTATTAAAGATTCACCTGTTATGGCTGATGTATCCACAGAAGATTGTCCCTCTATCACTATACCATCTAGCGGAATTTTCTCTCCTGGTTTTACCATTATAATATCATCTATATTAATATCTTCTGGAGAAACTACTTCTATCTCTTCACCTTTAACTAAATTAGCATAGTCAGGTCTTATATTCATAAGTGCTGTTATAGATTTTCTAGATTTGTTAACAGCTTTATCCTGCAAGAACTCTCCTACTTCATAAAACAGCATAACCGCTACTGCTTCTGGATACTGTTTTACTGCTATAGCCGCTACAGTTGCAACAGCCATTAAAAAGTTTTCATCAAATACTTGTCCTTTAGATATATTTCTTATAGAACTTAATATTACCTTACCTCCAATTAATACATAGGAAGCTAAATATAAACCTATAGATAAAGTTTCTCTAGATTTAAATGCGGTAGCTAAAATTAATAAAATAACTCCTGAAATAATTCTTATAAGAGTCTTCTTTTCTAAGGCATCACTATCTTCTCCATCATGACTGTGTCCATGATTATGATCATGATTATGCTCATAACTATTTTCTTTTTTATCTAATTTTAAATTTTCCTCTTTATTATTCTGCACGTTCAAATTATTACTATTTTTAACAGGTGCCTGCACTACCTTTCTTTTTAAATTTTCTTTATCTATTACCTTTACTCCAGGTTCTATTCTATCTACTATTTCCTGCACTGTTTTTATAATGCTATCTTTATGAACTTCTTCTAAGTTTATAATTAAAGTTGAATTATTAAAATTATAGGTAGCCTCCTCTATTACATCTAGCTTTTGAACAGCTCTTTCTATTTTTGCTGCACAATTGGCACAATGTAAGCCTTTTAAAAGCAATTTCTTTTTTATAATCATACTCCCACCATCCTTCTAAAATAGTTATTAAAAAATCAAAATTTCTGAAATTACAATAAAATATTAAACTTAATTTTATCTATGCATTATGTGTTCTAATCCTTGCTTAAATACATTCTCTACATGTGAGTCATCTAATGAATAATAAACAACTTTACCCTCTTTTCTAAATTTTATGAGTCTAGCTGTTCTTAAAACTTTAAGTTGATGAGACACTGCTGATTGTGTCATATTAAGAAGATTTGAAATATCACATACACACATTTCTGATGATGACAATGCATATAAAATTTTTATTCTAGTTGGTTCTGATAAAACCTTAAAAAAATCTCCTAAATCTTGTACTTTATCCTCTTCTATCATATTATCTTTAACTTTATCTACTACATCATGGTGAATTACATTGCATGTGCAAGTATCTATCTGTCTTTCTTTATCCATATTTATGTTCTCCTTTACTGTATCTTAATTAATATTATATATGAACACATGAATAATCATTCATATGTTTAAATATAATGTATCACATTTATTTTTAAATTACAATATTATTTTAAAAATAATTTACTATTTTTTCTACACATAAAAAAAATCTATAATCAAATAATAATAGAGAAATAAAAAAACATTTCAATTTGTAGGAGGTAATTTAATATGAATCATAATGATAGTATAGGATGTAGTGTTCACGAATGTAAATATCACGCTCAAAGCACAGACTATTGTACACTTAACAAAATCCAAGTAACTAAGCATACACATGAGGCTGCAAGTGTTGAATCCACAGATTGTGGAAGCTTTGAAGCTAGCCACTAATTAAAGATAAAAATAAGGGTTTATATTAAAAGCATTTTAATATAAACCCTCATTATTTTCTCAATTAATAATTAATCTTATTATTTTTTTATTTTTAAAAGGCCGCTGCTTTAAAACCTCCACCTTGACATTCTGTAGTATTAGATACAGATATTAATGCATGTTCATCAAAATCTTCTATTATTTTTTTTGCTTTTACTATTTGTTGGCTAGTCATAATACAATATATTATTTTTCTTTTTGCTCCAGAGTAAGCACCCTCACCATACATAATAGTTGCACCTACTCCTAATTTTTCTAATAATTGTTTCTTTATTTCTTCATCATGATCTGTCACAACAAATAGTATTTTCTTACCATCAAAGCCTTCTATAACTTTTCCCATAACCTGTGACTTTACAAACATAGATATCATTGTATAAATAGCTACTTCAAAACTTCCTAGTAAAGCACCGATAGTAACTACAACACAATTTATCATAAAATCTATAGTTGATATCTTTATTCCAAGTTTCCTTTTTGCTAAAACAGATATTACATCTGTTCCTCCTTGTGAAGCTCTGTTTCTAAATATTAGTCCCATACCAGCTCCACTTAGAACGCCCCCACATATACAAGAAAGTAAAATATCATTCATAACGTAAAAGTCCATATAATTTCTACTTAAAATTAAAAATGAAGACATGCTTATCATTCCAACAAAGCTGAAAATACCAAAGTCTAAATCTACTTCCTTAAAAGCTATAAGGAATATAGGTATATTTATAAGAAGGATATAATATCCTGATTGTATACTAGTTAAATATTGAAGCATTATTGCGATACCAGCAACTCCCCCACTTAGTAATCTATGAGGAATAAGAAACATATTAACTCCTATGGCATATATTAAACTTCCCATCATTACTAAAAGCAATCTTTTTACATTTTCCTTTTTAAGATGCATAATAAATAAAAACCTCCAAAATAAAATTAAACTTATTTTTTACTATAACATACATACTTATATGTTTATTCTTTTAAAAAATATTTTTATTAGTAATTATTTTTAGGTAAATGAATAATTAATTTTTAAATATTCATTTATTGGGAAATTTAATATATTACCCGCTGTCAAACATAAAATTAACACCCCATTTATTTTTTTATTAAGTTACTTTGTATTACGCAGCAATTATATTTATATTTTCTTTAAATTTTTTTATTTTTTTAAAGTATATTGTACTAAGTTTTTATATTATTAGTAGCAGCTATGAAACACATTGAATGAAAACTTGCATTTTTATCAATAAAATTTTTTTTATTTTTTTTAAAATATATAAACTAAAATTTTATTTTGCAAATATTTTAAACAAATGAATAAAAACCTTCTTTTTATTTAATATATAAATATTTTCATGATGTGTCAACCTCTTATTTATCAATGGATTCTAGTTTCGTTAATAATATGTTACTATATTTAATTATATCCCAATTATACACTAGTGAATTTTTTATTTCATTTCTTTTTTGATGGAAATTATGCAAATGTTATATATTTTTTTAATTTCTATATATCTTTCATTAACTATGAAGGTTTCATATATATATTTTATATAAGTTAACTCTATAAAAATACTTTATAATTTAATTAAAATATAGATAAAATTTTTTAAGCCCCTTTTGCTCACTTGATGAATCAAAAAAAGAAGATGTTTCATAATAAAACAGATTTAATTTTAATACATATAATAAAATCTATTTTGAAACACCTTATTTTTTATATTTAAATTAAAAAATAAAACTATATTCACTTAATAAACGGTTAATTATAATTTAAATCCAAATATGTACCAAGGACCTATCCCCACATCTACACCCTTATTTTTTTGTTCTATTAAAAAGTCTCTACTTTCTTCTTTAGACACTAATATAACTTCTATATCCTCTGAAGGTTCTAGTTCTTGTTTAGGATTTTTATTCAATTCATTATTTTCATCAATTTCCATTTGAACTAATATAGCATAATCTGTTAATAAAGCTGGATTAGGTCTTATCTCTGGACTTATATCCACAACCTTACCTATATAACCTGTTTCTTCTTTTAATTCTCTTTTAGCCTCTAGCTCAATATCTTCCTGTTCTAATAATCCCGCAGGAAATCCTATAACATAATTATCTATAGCTGGTCTATACTGTTTTATAAATACATATCGCTCTGTTGGAACTAATTTTGCCACAATAACCACAGCTTTAGTTGTATTAGTTCTCTCTACTGCCTCCCATTTTAAAAGCTTTTCTTCATTATTTAAATAACTTATTTCCTTAAAACCTATCCATTTACCCTTGTATAATATTTTCTCTTCTAATTTCTTCATCTAATTACCTCCATATTTTGTCTACTATTAGCTATACTCTATTTTTATTTTACTTCCACCCTCTCCTGGCACTGCAGGATCTACTATAAGTTTTATTGGTACTCTATTTTTAAGTTCCTCTACATGACTTATTATTCCTACACTTAATCTATCACTTCTTAAATTTTCTAAAGAAGTCATAACTGTATCTAAAAGCTCACTATCTAAAGTCCCAAAGCCCTCATCTAAAAAGAAAAATTCTAAAGGGGAGCTTCCTTTTAGCTGTATCTGTGAAGACAGCGCCAAAGCTAGCGCCAATGATGTTAAGAAGGTTTCCCCACCAGACAAAGTATTTGTAGGTCTTATACCGCCTCCATTAAAATCATCCCTCATAGTAAAGTTCCCATTACAATCTAATTCTAATGCATATCTTCCTCTAGTTATATCCTTAAGTCTTTTAGAAGCTTCAAAAACTATATACTCTAACTGATTCATAGCTACAAATTCTACAAATTTATTTCCCTGAACTAATTTATCTATATCTTCTAACAAAGCTTTTTTATGAGACACCTTTTCTTTTTCATCTAATAGATCCTTTAGTGCCTTTATATTATTTTCCATATCACTTATAAGCTTTTCTTCTATTACAATATTTTTAATTATATCCTCTAGTTCTTTTTCCTTATTTTCTTTTTTAAGCCTTATACCTTTCCAACTTTCTTCCTCTATCCTTTCCCCCTTCGATTTTTTATTTACTCTTTCTATATTCATATTTAAATTATTATACTCTTTTTCAAATTCTTCTATTTCTTTTTCCAATTCCTTTATTTCTTCTTTACATATTAACATTAATTTTGCATCTTCTAAAGTATGGAATTTATTTTCCTCTAATGCTCTATTTAACTGAATAAATTTTTCATTATAAAGTTTTTCTAGATTAATTTTTATTTGTTCCTTACTTATTTTATTTTCCCATAATACTTCTCTATTTTTACCTTCTAACTCTAACTTAGATTTTAAAGTTTCTTCTTTTCCCTTTATATTCTCTATAGCTTTTTTTACATCATCTAAATGTTCCTTAGAAATCTCTCCTACATTTAATTTTTTTATTTCCCCCTCTTCTTTGTCTATAAAATTTTTCTTTTCTTTTCCAGCTTCTATTATTTTGCCTAACTCTATTTCCATAGTATTTATGTGCTTAATTATTTCTTCTCTTTTATTATTCTCACTCTCTAAAATTTCTCTTTTATTTTTTATAACCTTATTATATTCCTCTATTTTTTTATCAGAAGCTCTAATTCTGCTTATTTCTTCTTCCACATTAGAAACTTTAATTTCTTCTTTTAAATTTAAATATTCTTTTTCTTTTCCCTTAAATAATATTTTTCTTTCTTCCTTGTCCTTTTTTATAGAAGCTATTAGTTCTTTCTCCTTTGATATAGCTTCATGATTTTTAGCTTCCTCTTTATCTATATGGTTTTTTTCTTTTTGTAGCCTGTTTATATTTTCTTCTAATATTAATTTTTCTTCTTCCCAGGACTTTATATTTTTATTTAATTCTTGAAAATCATTTTTTTCTTTTTGTAGTTCTTCTCTTATATACTCTAAGTTTCTATCTTTTAATTGCTCTTTTAAATTTTCTAATTCCTTTAATATTAATTCTTCTTCTTTTTCCATAGAAATTAAAAGTATATTTTTTTCATTTTCTTCTATTTTTATATTTTCTAATTCTTTAAAAATAGTACTATGTTCTTCTTTTAAAATTTCTAATTCTTTTATATCAACCTTTTTAGCTAATTTAATATGATGCATAGATCCACAAACAGGGCATGGCTCCTGCTCCTTTAAATTAGCGGCTAATATAAAGGCCATATCCATTTTTTCTATATCTTTTATTTTTCCCTCTAGACTCACAACCGTTTCTTCTTTAAACTTTAATATTTCTAATATTTCTTTATGCTGTTTTTCTAAATTTAATTTTACTACTTGTTTTTCTTTTAGATTTTTTTTTAATTCCTGTTTTTTATCATTTATTTTATTTAAATTATTAAAAGTTTCACCTAATTTATTTATGTAATCTTTTTTATCAAGCAAAATATCATTACTTCCATGAGAGTTTTTTATTAATTCCTCTTTTTTATCTAAAACATATTCTAATTTTTTATTTATATCCTTCTGTGCTTCTAATGTGTCTTTATACTTTAATTCATACTCTTTTAAACTTTTTATTTTTTTATTTATTTTTTCTGTTATATTATAAACTTCTAAATTTAATCTTTTATATTCTTTATCTATTTCATATAGTTTCTGTATCTTTTCCCTTCTATCCCCATCTATTTTTAATGAATTTGTTTCTTCATCTTTTAATTTTATTTCCTCAGAAATTTTATTTATATTATCTTCTATATTTCTCTTCTCTATATTTTTATTTTTTATTGAAGCATCTTTTTCTTTATATTTTTGTGCTAAAGTTGCCTTTTCTCTCTTTATAGTTTCAACCTTCTTCTTTATTTCTATAGCCTGTAGTAAATTATTTTCTTTTTGCATTAATAAAGGGATTTTTTCTTCTTTATCCTTTGATGCTTTCTTATATTCATCCTCTAAATTTTTCAAATTTAAATTTATATTTTTTAACTGCTCTATTGCAGCATTTAATTCCTTTTCATTTATATTTTTATCTCTTTCAATTTTGTTGATCTCATCTATATAGGGTTTAACATTTAAGGCATTCTTTCCTTTTTCTACTTTTACTTTTTTCCCTTCAATATCCAATAACCCTTTTTTAAGATCTTCTAATTTATTTAAATAAACATTTAACTCTTCTTGAAGTTCCCATATATTTTTATACTTTTCATAAAGCTTATCCATTTCCTCTTTTTCTTTTGCTATTTTAGATTTCTCTTTTAATAAATTTTCATATTGTATTTTTAGCTCTTGTAATTTTTCCTTGGATATATCTTTATACTGTTCTAATCTTCCTTCTATTAATATTAAAGAGGATATTTCCTTATTTCTTGCTTTTCTTATTCTTTCTGAAAGTTTTTTGCCATACTTTTCTAGTCCAAATATTCTCTCTAACATATCTCTTCTGCTTTTCCCACTTAACTTTAAAAACTCACTAAATTTACCTTGAGGTAACACTACTGAACGAGTAAAATCTTCTGCGGTTAAACCTATTATAGATTCTATATTTTTTTGTATATCTCTAGGCTTATCTGCTATTATTTCTTCTTCACCTTCACTATTTTTAACTAACCTAGCTGCAGTAGTCTTATAACCACCTTTTTTATCTCTTTTTACTGTTCTAGAAACAATATAGTCTTCTCTTTTGTTCACTGAGGCTATGTCAAACTCATAGCTTACAAATAAGGAATCTGTATCTAAGTTTATAAACTGAGTACTATCCCTTGCTATATCTCCATATAAAGCAATAGTTATAGCATCTAATATACTGGATTTTCCACTGCCCGTAGGGCCAAATATACCAAACAAACCTCTATTAACTAAAGTTTCAAAATCTATTTCCTGCTTTTCTATAAAACTGTTTAAACCTTTAATCACAAGTTTCTTCGGTTTCATGTGCATCCTCCTCTTGAGCTATACTTAAAAATAAATCCATTAATTCTTCATTAGCCTCTATTCCTCTTTGATTAAAATAAAAGGATTTAAATAATTCTGCCATAGATTTTTCTTTTATATTTCCTTTAAAAACTTCTTCCCTTTTTTCCTCTATCTCTGGTACTATCTCCACTATATCTTTTTTTATTTCTTTTAATGCTTTTATATCTTCCGTACTTATATATTCCTTTGTTTTTATATGTAAATATAGCCACATATCCTTTTCTTTATTTTCTTTACATTTATTTATAGCCTCTTCTATTCCATTACAACTCCATACCTCTATAGGTTTATAGTTGTTAAAATAAACATCTTCAATAATAGCTTTTTCTCCTGGATGTACATCTATTATCTTACACCCTTTACTATAGCCTCTTTCACTTTTACTATAGGGCAGTGGTGAACCGGAATAATAGGCATTACCTAATCCCCTTACCTTTTGTGGTTTATGAAGATGTCCAAGTCCTATATACTGAGCTTTTTTAGGTAACTTGTCTGCATCTACTGCTAAACTTCCTCCCAATTGTATAGGTCTTTCAGAATCTGTTTCCTCTGATCCATCTACAAATATATGAGAAATAGCTAAATTAACAGTGTCATCTTTATAATATTTTTCTTGTAAATTAGAAAATATTTCTCCTATTCTTTCTGAATAAGTTTTTCTTCTATCTTCATCATTGTCCATTTCTTTAGACAATATCTCATTTAATCTTTTTTCGCTAGGGTAAGGTAAAGATATAATTACTGTCCTCTCTCCCTTTACCTCTATTTCTAAACATCCCAAATCTGAATTTATTACCTTAAAATCCCCATACTTTCCCTTTGGAATTATAGTTTTAGGGGTACCCATAAGTATTATTCCCTCATCATAAGCTAAAGGACTTGCAGCAACTAATCTCTCTGGATTATCATGATTCCCTGCTATAATTAAAACTAATCTTTCTCCCTTATTGCTTACTTTTTTTATACAATCATAAAACATTTTTTCTGCTCTAGCTGGGGGATTCCCATTGTCATATATATCCCCAGCTATTATCACCATATCTATATTATTTTTATCCACAATGTTAATAAAATCCTCTATAAATTTTTCCTGCTCATCCATTCTACTAAATCCTTCAAGGTTCTTTCCTAGGTGCCAATCGGAGGTATGCATTATTCTCATGATTTTCATCTCCCTTTTATATCTAGTTAATGCTGCGCTTCTCCATGTCATTTTATTCATTATATTTACAAACTCTATATACAGATTATATTATTATTTATATTATAACGTAAACTCTCACTACTTGTAGATGAAATAAAATTATTATGGAAATATATCCAACATTAGGTAGATTAAAATTTGCCTTTTTAAAAATCATTACAGTTTTTTATCCATAATCAATAATATATTATCGAATTACAATAATATATTATTGACATACAATAAAATTTATTGTATGTTATAATTAATAAATACAAATATTTCCAATTTATCCATATAAGAATATAGATAGGAGTGATTCATTCATGAAAGAAAATTTTTCATTAAATTTCATTAAAATACTTTTAGTTCTTATAGTATTTGTTTGTGGAATTATGCTCTTCCACTTTGTCCTTATGGTATTATTTGCTCCAAAAGAACTCTTCCATAATATTAGTAGTATTCTAGCTTCTCTACTTATAATTGCAGTTTATCTTGTTATTGCATGGAATCTTCTAAAAATAGTATACAGCATAGAATCTAATCCCTTTACTTTAAAAAATGTTAAAAGTTTTAAAATAATAGGTTATTTTATGATATTCTTATCAATTATAGATGGTATCGTTAATTTAAAAAAACCAAGTAATTTTATAATTATGGGTACGGAAAACATCTCCATTAAACCAAGTTGTATTTTATATTTAGTATTAGGTCTTATGGCCTTAGTTTTAGCTGAAATTTTTAAAAAAGCTGTCCAGATAAAAGATGAAAATGATCTAACGATATAACATAGAATAGGAGTTTTATTATGTCAATTGTAGTTAATTTAGATGTTATGATGGCAAAACGAAAAATGTCTCTTAAAGAATTAGCTGAAAAAATTAATTTAACTAATGCTAATTTATCAATTCTAAAAAATAATAAAGCAAAGGCTATAAGATTTTCCACTTTAGAAGCAATATGCAAGGAATTGAATTGTCAACCTGGAGATATTTTAGAATACAAAGAAGATCAAAGGGGAAATGAAAAAGAGGATGAATTAAATTAAATAAGAGTGTAGAGTAAAAATATAAAATTTACTCCACACTCTTATTTTGGTTAATCATGCATAAAATTTATCTAATCAAATTATTTGTTTCTTGCACCTATATAAATATAATATTCTTCATTATCCTCTGTATATATAGTTTTAAAATTATGTTTTTCCATTAATTCTGCAGTATATTTCACCTTAGGTAATATGTGAGACTTTATCTTATGATCTACATCTTTATGTCTAGAGTTTATCTTCTCCTTACTTTCACTATGAGCTATAACTAATCTACCACCTTCTTCAAGTAGTTCATAAGCTCTATCTGCTAACTTATCCTTGTCCTTAAAATGAGGATAACAGGAATATGCTGTTATACAATCAAAAGTTTTTTTAGATTTATACCCTAAAAAATCTCCTACTATAAAATCTAAATTAGAGTATGTATTTTTTCCTTTTGATACCTTTAACATATTTTCTGCTATATCCATAGCAGTTATATGCCCAATATTACAAATTATATTTTCTAAATAAGGTATAAGCACCCCTGTACCACTACCTATATCTAAAACTTTATCTCCTTCTTTCAAATTTGCTTTTGAAAGAATATATTCTATTTTTTCTTTAGGGTGGGAACACATACTATCCCACTTTTCTGCTAAATTATTAAAAAACTCTTTATCATCCATATTATACAGCCTTTCCTAATTCTACTTTCCCTAGTGATTTAACTAATATAGGTATAAGTATTAATTGAATAATTATACCCGGCAAACCTTTTACAAATAATCCTGCTAATACAACTGGAAATTTAAAAGGTTTTGTCATTATTAAATGTAAAACTAAATAATTACATAATATATTAGCCAATCTTCCACTTAACATTCCAATTATTAATGATGGGTATATTCCCATTTTCTTTTTATTATATAATATTGATATAACCACTCCATAAGTTAATAATTCAACTACCATTACATAAACAAATGGGAATGGTGGCATACCTGTAAATAAATGACTTAATAAAGGGGTTAATACTCCTACTGCTAAAGCAAAATAAGGACTTAATATAAAACCTCCTATAAGAATAGGAATATGCATTGGTAAAAATATTGATCCTGCATTTTTTATTCCATGAAACAAATAAGGCAATAATAACCCTATTGCTATTAATAATGCACCTCTAACTAATTGTTTATTTTTTGATTGTACCATATAAATACCTCCTGCTAAAAATAATGCCTATTATTAAATAATAGCAAGAAGTATACCATGGCTTTAAAACAGGAAAATAGATATCCCTTAAATTAAGATTCTCAAATTTATACATATTAATGTTTTATTTTGAAACCTAATCTCAAATTAATACTATCTTGTAATGTCTATATTCCTTAAGAAACCTGAGCTATCTTTTTATTTATTATTTTAAAAACTTGTTCTTGTTCCTCTTTTTTGATCCTTAGTTTTATAGTATTAAATCTTCTTAAATAATCCACATCTTCCTTTCCCCTTATTATTAAAGTATGATCTAGTCTCTCATGCCATTTACATGATTCTATATCTTCCCATTTTTTAAAGTTTCCCTCTACAAAAATTCCATTTTCCATTATTTCAAATCTTTCTACACCATTATATAATATAACTATACCTATTATTATTTCTATATAAGTATTAGGATTATCATTTAAAAGAGAAAATAAGATTATTATTAAAGACATAAGTATCATAATATTTCGCTCTATACCTCGTTTTATATTTAAAACAACTTTTCCACCTTCTTTACTCTTATACCAAAGATTTATAAAAGTTAACACAATCCAAAATATAAAGGTTACCCCTACTAATATTAATAATATCCCTTCTAACACATCCATTTAATTACCTCCTAATTACTTTAAATTGCTTTCCCTTAAATTCTTCTATAAAAAAAGGCTTTTTCCTTTTTATGGAATAGCATCTTTAATATGTGTTTTTCCCCATCATTAATATTAGTTTTACAAACTTATTTATATATTATCCTTGATAAATGTAAATATTCTAACTAAATCTTCTGAATTTTTTTCTTTTAATACATCTTCTTCTTTTATAAAACTGTGTTCTTTATAAATTTTTTCTTCTTTTTTCAACGGAATCAGGGTAATATTTCTTTTGAAAAAATTATTATTTTTTTTATACAAAAATATGCCTAATTTTTTTTGCCCTATTACATTTTTTAATTTAATACCTAATATTTCTTGTAAATATACTTCTGCACTACAGCGTTTTGAATTTAAACTACAATTATCTCCACAGAAAGTATATTCATTGTCTTTATTTAAACATAAGAATTTTATTTTATTATCACTTACACTTTTATTTATATTGGATGAGATACACTGCTCCTTTATGCTATTAATATTATTTAAAACTAGATACTCCCTTATACTATCCTTCTGTCTATATATTAAAAAAATTTTTTCCTCTTTTATATCTTCTATTTCAAACTTATCTAATATCCCCTCTACATCTCTTATAGTTACATCTGTTAATCCTTCTTTATCTCCTAAGTCTTGCCACTTTATATCTACTAATCCATAAAGATTTTTTAGCTCTTCCTCTGGATCATATCCTACCTTTGCTTCTCCCTTTACTGGATATCCAATAAAAGTTACCATATTTTTATACATAGAATTTTTTATTGGTGGTAACGATTCATATGTTAAGGGGAAAAGCTCTATATCTAATCCTGTTTCTTCTTTAGCTTCCCTTATAGCTGCTTCTTCTAAGCTTTCACCCTTTTCTCTTCCGCCACCAGGTAAAGCCCAAAAATATCTATTTTCTAATTTAACCCAGTGCTTTATTAGTATATACTTACCATTCTCCACAATAACGATTTGAACTCTAGTATCTCTTTTAAGCATATTGTCATCTCCTATTTTCCTAAAAAATTAGTATTATTCTTTATTATAAAATTAAAGAGTCTTTGCCCTAAAGCAAAAACTCCTTATTAAAACTATACTTTTGTAATCTATAAAATGCAGGCTACCATCCGCCAGAAGAACCTCCTCCACCGGAACTTCCGCCGCCAAAACCGCCAAAACCTCCGCCACCAGAGGATCCTCCACCGCCGAAGCCTCCAAAACCTCCAAAGCCTCCGCCGCCGAATGGGTCATCATCATCGTCATCCCATCTATTTCTTCTATTAGAGAAAAGTGAATTTAGGAATATAAGATCCCAAATGGAAGTTCTTCTTCCTCGTCTTCCACCTCTTCCACCAAAAATACTTAATAAAATTATAATGAAAATTATAGCGGGTATAACGCCTCCTCCGCTCTTCTTCTTTTGTGGCACTTTAACTTTTTCATTCTTTTCTAAAGTAACATTGTATTCTTTAGCTACATCATCTGCAAATACAGAATAGACCTTCTTCATGGCTTCACCATATTTTTCTTCTTTAAGTAAAGGTTTAGCTACTTCTTCCATTACTCTAGAAGAATAAATATCCGTTATTCTTCCTTCTAAGCCTCTTCCTACTTCTACTCTCCACTTTTTATCCTTTACAGATAGAAGTATCATAACTCCATTATCTTTACCTTTTTGTCCTAGTCCCCACTGTCTAAACAAAGTATTAGCATAGGATTCTACATCAGATCCTTCCAGTGAATCTATTACAACCACTGACATTTGTGCTCCGGTTTTTTTCTCTAACTCATTTCCTACTGAAACAATATACTCTTTAGTTTCACCATCTATAACTCCAACATAATCATTTACATATTTTAAATTTGTAGGTTTAGGAAAATTCTTTTCCGCCTTTACTAATACTGGTGAAGATATAATTAAGGTTATTATTAATATAAAAGCTAAACCTAGTTTATTGAAATTTCTATTTATAAATTTTTTCATATTTTTTCACCTACTTTAAAAATCTATTTTAGGTGTTTCTCCTATAAAATTAAAGAGTTTTTGCAAAAAACAAAAACTCCTAATTAAACTATCAAGCATCAATCTAAAACTCTAAAATCTACCATTCACCTGAAGATCCTCCTCCACCGGAACTTCCACCGCCAAAGCCGCCAGAGTCTCCACCAGAAGAACCACCTCCGCCGAATCCTCCAAAGCCTCCGCCATGGTGGAAGTGATCATCGTCCCAATGGTCTCTTCTATAACGATCCCTTCCATAGTAGTCTCTTCTATTGCTTCCGCTAGCTGCTACAGCAATAATAACCACTATAACTATAATAAAAATTATAAAACACATTATAAGCCCAAACCAACTAATCCCTTCTGAATCTTGTTGTGAAACCTGAATTGCATCATTTTGTTCTAAGGTAACATTACGCTCCGTACCAATATCACCTGCAAACGTAGAATACGCAGCTCTAATAGCTTCTCCATATTTTCCTTCTTTAAGTAAAGGCTTAGCTACATCATCCATTACTCTAGAAGAGTAGGTATCTGTTATTACCCCTTCTAATCCTTTTCCTACCTCTACTCTCCATTTTTTATCATTTACAGACAAAAGTATCATAAGTCCATTATTTTTATTCTTTTCCCCTATTCCCCACTGTCTAAACAAATTATTAGCATAAGATTCTATATCTGATCCTTCTAGTGAATTTATTACAACAACTGTAGCTTGTGCTCCTGTCTTTTTCTCTAGCTCATTTCCTATTGTAACAATTTCACCTCTAGTTGCATCATCCATAACTCCAACATAATCATTAACATATTTTAAATTTGTAGGCTGAGGAAAATTTTTTTGTGCCTTTGTAAGCATTGGGAAGGATATAATTAAGGTCATTATTAATATAAAAGTTAATCCCATCTTACTTAGATTTTTTTTCAAAAATTTTTCCACTTTTTTCACCTACTTTGAGAAATCTACTTTGGGTGCTTTACTTGCTCCTGCTTCTGCTTTAAAATATGGTTTTTCACTAAATCTAAACATACCAGCTATAATAGAATTTGGAAACTTCCTTATACCAGTATTATAATTATTTACTGATTCATTATAATCTTGCCTTGCAATAGCTATTCTATTTTCAGTTCCTTCTATAGCTACTGATAAATCTTTAAAATTTTGACTAGATTTTAAGTCTGGATATCTTTCTACTACCACTAATAATCTTGATAAAGCTCCTGATAACTCTTCATTAGCTTGAGCTTTTTCATCTATTTTTTGTGCTCCTGCCAATTTTGATCTTGCATCTGCTACACCTTTAAAAATATCTTTTTCCTGTGCAGCATAACCTTTAACTGTTTCTACTAAATTTGATATAAGATCAGATCTTCTTTGAAGATTAGTATCAATATTAGAAGCTGCTCTGTTAACATTTTGCTCCATAGATACTAATTTGTTATATGTTCCTATTAAAGGAAATAGTATTAATAAAATTATCCCTACTACTATAAGGGTATTTCTCAATCCTTTTTTCATAAAATCACCACCATTTTAATATTTTTATTAATATTATACATTAATTTAACAAAATTTTCACTAAATATAATTATTTATAAGTTTTTTTGCTGAATTTCCTATAATTTTAAAACCTTTTTCTATTTCTTCTAAAGAAACTCTAGATATACCTAATCTAAAAGTGTCTTCTCCTTTGTTATCTACATAAAATATGTCTCCTGGAGTAAAAATTACTCCTCTTTTGCAACACTCTTTTAATAATTCTCTTGATTTTATATTTTTTAATTTTACAAATATATGAAGACCACCTTCTCCTGTTATATATTGTGCAGGTATATATTTTTTAGCACATTTTAAAGCAAATTCATATTTTTCTTTATATATTTTCCTAGCTTTTTTAATATATTTTTCAAAATTTCCACTCTTTAAATATTCATATAATATAGCCTGATCTAAAAAGGATGTATGGATATTTCTACTTCTTTTTACACTTTCTAAATAGTCTATGAGCTTTTCATCTCCTAATACCCAACCTATTCTTATTCCAGGGAAAAGTACCTTTGAAAAGCTTCCTATATAGATAATACTATTACCCTTACCAGAAAAAGCAATCATAGGAGATACATGATCACCAGAATATCTTAGTTCTTCGTTAAAACCATCCTCTACTATAGGTATGTTATTATCTTTTAATATATTGTATATTTTTATTCTTTTTTCTGGACTCATAACTATACCTGTAGGGTTATGATAAGAGGGTACCAAATAAGCTAATTTTATATTGTTTTTACATATAGTCTCTTTTAATTTATCTATATTTATACCGTCTTTGTCCATATCAATACCTACAATTTCAATATCATGCATTTTCATTATTTTTATAGCTGTATTATGAGTAGGATTTTCACATAATACTTTATCTCCTTTTTGTATTAGAGAAGATAATACGATATCAAAGCCTTCTGTAAAACCATTAGTTATCAATATCTTTTTATTTGATGTATCCACTCCTTTATTTTTCATATATTTCATAATATAATTTATTAAATCCCTATATCCTATAGCATAACCGTAATTTAATATTTTTTCTCCTTCTAAAGAAAATCTATTTAAAAAAGCTTTTTTAAATTCCTCTAAATCAAATAAATTCTCATCTGGAGAAATACTTTTAAAAGATATCATTCCCTTTTCCCAGGGGATTTCATGTTTTATAATATCTAAACTTTCAGCTTTCTTAGCATAATCGTTTATATTCTTTTCCCAATTAACTGTCCATTTTTCTTCAACATGAATGTTAACATTGGAAACAAAAGCGCCCTTTCCCTTTTTTATATATATAAATCCATCATCCTCTAAAAACTCATAAGCAGATATAATAGTATTCCTACTAACCTTAAGCATAGAAGCTAACTCTCTAGTAGATGGCAATTTTTCATCTTTTCTTATCATTCCCTTTAGTATCATAGATTTTATATAATCACTTATCTGAATATATACTGGTGAATTTTTATCTAATTTTATATCAAATAACATAAAATTCCTCCCAAAAGCTTATTGTACAGATCAAATCTGAAAATATATTTAATTTTAATTCCACAAATATAAAAATTCCCTTATAAATCAACTCATTTCGCTAAGAAATTCTAAATTGGGCTACATTAAAAATTTTCTACCCGCTAGAGGCGCCATCCGTAGCTTCACCATCGGCTCCTCACGTCCTGTGAGGAATTACGCAAATTTTAAATTCCGCCAAATTAAGAACTTCTAAAGCTTATTCGCATGGTTTATTGCGCATATTTTTTATATTTGTTACATTAAAATTAAATATGCTTTATTTCACTCTTTTAGTTTGTGTTATTTTCGTAATAAACCTAACAGTAGTGGAAGAAAGCATTATGCCAAAAGCAATTGCTCCACCTACAGCTACAGTTTGAAATCCCTTAGAATAGGCTAAAGAATAATTTTGCTCAACTATAGAATTTATAGCATAATAAGCAGTAATTCCTGGTACCAATGGGAATATACCTGGTATAGAAAACTGCATAGCAGGTGTTTTAAGCTTTCTTGCCATAAATTCACTATATAACCCTACCATAAAAGCTCCAACAAAGGATGCCATAACAGGGCTATATATATAATTATATACTATAAGATATGCCGTCCAACCAATGGAACCTGCAAAACCAGTCCATATTATTTTTTTTCTATCAATATTAAAGAGTACAACGGGAAACACACTTCCGAAAAACGCTAATATAATTTGTTTTATCACCACTTAACACCTACTCCCAATGTCAATGCTGTAGCAATTCCTGCTCCCATAGCAGTTACTACTAGCATTGCCTCTCCAAACTTTACTATACCAGACATAAAATCATCATAGATAATATCTTTTATACCATTTGTAAGTGGCACTCCTGGAACTAATATCATTATTCCTCCAGTTATAATGTTTCCTCTACTTACAAGTGGGAATATATTTTCCGCAACTAAACTTGATATTCCTATGATAAAGCCTGCAAAGAAAAATTGAAAAAATTGAAAAAATCCAACCTTAGATACCCTATCTAACATGTAATAAATCCCCATACTAATAAAAGTTGAAACAATGGCATCGTAAATTGTACCATTAAAAAATAAGGAATAAACAAAAGAAGTCATGCCTGCAGCTACAATCCTTACTGGCAAACTGAAAAATGGCAGAGAATCTATTTCTTTTAAAGTTTCTTTAGCCTCATTATAAGAAATAGGATTATCTTGAAGGCTTCTAGAAAAAGAATTAAGGCGATCTATTCTAGCTAAGTCTACTCCTCTTGTTTTTACTTTTTTAAGTGAAGTTACCTTTTCATTATTATCATCTATAATAGACAAAAAAACACCCTTAGCAGTAACCATACACTCACATTGTAAATTATATGCCCTGCAAATTCTCTCAATTGTCTCTTCAACTCTATAGGATTCTGCTCCATTACTTAGAAGCATTTTTCCTACAGAAAGTGAAATCTCTAAAACCTGCTTAGCTTCCATATTTATACCCCTTCACCTATTTATTTTACACACCCACTTCAAATAAATAATGTATTTAATACCATATTCTATTTATAAATAATATATCAAATTTTTTGTACAATTGTAATATGTTTAATTAAATAATTTCTAATTACATTAAATACTATAAAAATTCTACTTATTATCATTAAAAATGATGAAATTCCTACTATTTAAACACAATAAAACATTACAAAATAAATATAATAAAAGCTTAACTATACTTATTATAATCTACAATTTATAATCTACAATAAATATAAAATAAGCACTATATAAATTATTCACTCTAAAATAATCTACATAGTGCTTTATGTTATGCAATACTAATTCTTTAATAAAAATTTTAAAATAAAGCCAATATAATGAAAATTTATTTTTTAAGTTTAATTCTAGCATTATTTATAATTAACAAAATAGTTTTCATTATACTTTACATCAATATTATTCTCTATATTTTTAGTCTTTAATTCTATCTCTTTTTTCTTATGATTTGGCTCGGTTGGATTTAATGTTTTTAATATTCCATTTTCAATGTCTTTAAGCTTATTAAATGGAAATCCTACCCCCATATCACTTTCATCCCATTTACAAAAAAATCTTGTTCCAGAACACAAAGTTGATATATTAATATCATTGTTTTCGTAAGGAACTGCTGTACATTCAGAACATATTCCTTGATTGCCGCCTAAAGTTATATTTTTATGTACTCCATATTTATAAGTATATGCCTGAACTATTCTCATTACACTATATGGATTAGTTATAATAACAACTACATCTGGCTCTTCTACAAAATTTTCTAAAGGTCTAATTTCTATACCATATATTGAATGATTTATAAATGTAATATCCTTTTGTACCTTTTTAGCCGTAGCTAAGCTATCATATAGGCCATGTTTTCCATAGTGCTGTCCTGAGTCTACATAATTATTACTAGAAATTATACCTAAAGCTCTTGCAGAGGCTAAACATTTAAAATTTTCTTCATTAGCTTTAAATTCTCTTCCATTAGAAGCCATTTTAACCATGTAGCAATAATTCACTTTGCTATTTAATTTAGGAATGTCTAATTTTTCAAAATGCTCTTTTGTAAATATAAATTTAATCCCTACCATTTTTCTCTCTAAATTTAATGTAGCATATAAATTCTGGCATATGTTTTTTATATCCATAAAACTAACCTCTCTTTTAATATGAACTCTATCTTCCAAGATAAATTTTTTTAATAAAATTGCTTTTAATCAACTCTTCTGTACTACCCTCTAATACTATTTTCCCGTTTTCTAAAGCATATCCTCTATTACATACTTTTAAAGCCATAGAAGCATTTTGCTCAATTAAAAGTATAGATGTTCCTTCCTTATTTATAGATTTTATAGTTTCAAAAACTTCCTCCACCATAATAGGAGCTAATCCCATAGAAGGTTCATCTAGTAATATCAACTTAGCGCTAGATAGGATAGCTCGTCCTATAGCAAGCATTTGTTGTTCTCCTCCACTTAAACTACCTGCCAATTGGGTTCTTCTTTCTTTTAATCTTGGAAATCTTGTATAAACCTCTTGTAATTTTTCATCTTTAGTACCTTTATTTATCTTGTTACAAAAGGCCAAAAGTAAATTTTCCTCTACTGTAATCAAAGGAAATATGCCTCTACCTTCCGGAACTAAGCATATCCCCTTTTGAGCTATTTTATGAGTGCTCATCCCTTTTAAAGATTCCCCATAAAAAGAAATATCTCCAGTATATTTTAATTGTGCTGTTAATGCTTTTAATAATGTAGATTTTCCAGAACCATTATTACCTATTATAGTTACTATTTCCCCTTCATTAACGTTTATAGATATTTGCTTTAGAGCAGGAATAACCCCATAATTTACATTAATATCTTTAACTATTAACATGTTAAATCTCCTTTATACCTTTACCCATATAAGCTTTTATTACATTATCATCATTGCTTATTTCCTCTGGGCTACCTTCAGCAATTTTTTTCCCGTAATCTAATACTAGAATTCTGTCACATAACTCCATTATAACTCCCATGTCATGCTCTATGATAAGTACTGTTATATTCAAATCTTCTCTAAGTATATTGATTAAATTTTTCAAATCCCGTTTTTCATAATTATTCATACCCGCGGCTGGTTCATCTAAAAGTAATACCTTAGGTGAAATAGCCAAAGCCCTAGCTATTTCTACCTTTCTTTGCTGTCCATAGGGTAAATCAGAAGCCATATTGTTAATTACGTTTTCTAATCCTACAACTTTTAAAATATCACAGGTTTCTTCCATATAAGGATTTAATTTAACAAGTTTTTTTAATTCACTTACCCTACCTACTAAAATATTCTCAAGAACCGTTAAAGAATTAAATAGCCTTATATTTTGAAAGGTTCTTGCAATACCTAATCTACTTATTTTATAAGGTTTCATTCCCGTTATTTTTTTATTATTTAAAAATATATCCCCTTTACTTGGTTTATATATTCCTGTAATAGTATTATATAATGTAGTTTTACCAGCTCCATTTGGACCTATAACCCCTAATATCTCTCCTTTTTTCACTGAAAAATTCAAATTATCTACTGCAGTTATTCCCCCAAAATTTATATTTAAATCTTTTACTTCTAATATGTTCATATATACCCCTTCTATGATTTATACGTAAATTTCTTTCTATATTTCAATCCATAAATTCCATCAGGTCTAAATACAATCATCAATACTAAACCTAACCCATAAAATAACATTCTGTAATCATTAAATTCTCTTAAAAACTCTGGAATAATAGCTAGCACTATGGCTCCAATAATTGATCCAACTATATTTCCTTTTCCTCCTATTATAACCATAGCTAAAATAGTTATAGATTCTTTAAACATAAAAGACTCTGGACTTATAAAGGAAACATAAGTTGCATAAAATCCTCCAGCTATACCTGCTATAAAGGAGCTTATTATAAAAGCAAAAAATTTTATGCTAGTTATATTTACTCCTAATGATGTAGCCGCTATTTCATTTTCTCTAACAGCTAACATAAGCAATCCATAATTAGAATAAGTTAATTTATATAATATAACAAAGAAAATCACAAATAAAAATAATATTAGATAATAAAATCCTAAGTTTTTATCCTTAAATATGTTTAAAAATTCTGGATTAGGTATAGAGGAAATACCCATAGGTCCACCGGTTACTTTATCCCAATTTAACAATATTAATTTTACTATTTCTCCAAATCCAAGAGTTATTATGCAAAGGTAGTTCCCTTTTACACGTAAAGATGGTATCCCTAAAAATATTCCACATATGCCTGCTAGCACTCCACCTAATAACATAGCATTTATAAAAGAGAGGTGAGCATTAATCATAAGTATACTAGTTGTATAAGCTCCTATCCCATAGAAAGCGGCATGTCCTACAGAAATTTGCCCTGCATTACCACTAACAAAATTAAGACTCATACTTAATATGCTATATAAAAGTATAGTTATAATAATATGTAGAATATATTGATTTGTAATCATAAAAGGTACTATAAACAATATTGCCAAAATTATTAAAAATATAATTTTGTTATTATTAAATAACTTCATCTATACTTTCTCCTTAATTTCTTCACCAAATATTCCATTAGGTTTAATAATTAATACTAGAACTAATATTATAAAGGCTATTCCATCTACATAGGATGTAGAAATATAAGCTCCAACTAAACTCTCAGATACTCCTAATATATATCCTCCAACCAAGGCTCCTGGAATACTCCCAATACCACCTAAAATAGCAGCAGCAAAAGCTTTAATCATTACGCCACTTCCCATAGTGACATAAAGGGCATCGTAATACATACTACTTAATATTCCTGAAACCATAGCTAATATAGTAGCTAAAGAAAAAACTATCATAGTAATTTTATCTGTTTCTATTCCCATAAGTTCTGCATATTTTCTATTATAAGACAGTGCTCTTATCTGTAATCCAATATTACTTTTCATTATAAATTTGTATAAAATTATCATTAAAGTTATAGAAAATAAGAAAATAAATATTTGTATATTAGACAGCTTTATTGAAGCAATAGAATATGTTCCTTTAGGTATATTTATTGGAAAAGGTATTATTTCCGTTCCCCATATAAGTTGTCCTAAAGCTTCTAACATTATAGAAACTCCTAATGAACTTAAAAGGGGAGCCATTGTATCTCCTTTTAATACTGGTTTATAAGCTATAAAATATAATAAAACCCCTATAAGTCCAGTAATAACTATAGTTAAAATAATAGCTAAAATTAATGGTATTTTAAATATGCTTACCATGGTAAAAAAAACAAAAGTTCCAAACATTAATATTTCACCATGAGCAAAGTTTAACATTTTTAATACACCAAAAATCATATTAAAACCCAGGGCAGCCAAACAATATATGCTGCCTAGGGTAATTCCATTTACTAATACTTCTATAATCATATGTTATTTCTTCCATTCAACAAATTTTCCATCTTTAACTATGAATCTTATTAGATTCTTTTCTGCATCTCCACTTTTTTCAAACTTAGTATTTCCTGTCACTCCAGTATAAGTTCCCATATTTTTTAATGCCTCATTGATTTTTTCTCTATCATTTCCACCCTTTTTAATTCCTTCTATTAATATCTTAGTTGCATCATAAGAATAAGCTGCAAAACTACTTGGAGCTTGGTTATATTTCTTTTTATATTTTTCTGTAAATTCTTTTACTTTTTCATTTTCAAGATTAGTAGAAAAAGATCCTATAGTAAATATTCCTTCTGCATCTTTACCTGCTAAATCTACTAATGATTTTGAAAGTAATGGAGTAGGGCCTGCTACTTTAGGATTGTATCCTACATTATGAGCTTGTTTAAGAAAAGCACCTGCATCACCATAAAAAGATCCCATTATAATTATATCTGGATTTTTACTTTTTACTTTTGTTATTATACTTCCAAAGTCTTGAGTTTTAGGCATGTAACTTTCTTTAGCTACAACTTGTCCTCCATTTTCTTTATAAAAATTATCTACACTTTCCGCAACACCTTTACCATAATCGTTGTTTACATATATAATAGCAACTTTTTTATAATTCATATCTTTTAACATCCATTTTGATAATTCTTTTCCTGTTGTTAAATCTGATGGAGTTACTTTTCTATAATATTCACTGCTACCACTTAAAGCTGGTGCTGAACCACAAGGTCCCATCATTGGAATTTTAGCTTTAGTATAAATAGGTATTCCAGCTAAAGTACATGGTGCAGAAAAGCTTCCCATAACCGCCATAATATCTTTATCTGATGAATATTTATTTGCAATGGATGCAGCCTCCTTTGGCTCTCCCTTATCATCTTCGTAAACTAATTCTATTTTTTTCTTGTTAATTCCCCCTTCTTTATTAACTTCATCAACTGCTAATTGAGCTGCATTTAATATACTTTTACCATCCTGTGCCATAGCTCCAGATAATGGTGCTACTAATCCAATCTTTATAGTTCCATCTTTCTCACTTGAGTTTGATTGGCAACCAACTAAACTACTTAATACTAATATGCTAGATAGTGCAATTAAAGATTTTTTCTTAAATTTTGCAAATTTCACTATAATTCTCTCCCCTTTTTATTGTTTTTTAACTATTTTTTAATTATTTTTTAATTATTCTTTAACAGAATATCATGTAAAAAAACTTCATTCAAATAAAAAATACTTATAGATCACTTACCATCTATAAGTATTTTTTATCCTAATTTATTTTATTATCTTTCTACTTCTAATGAATATTTAACTATTAAATCTAATAATTCTGCAAAGGATATTCCTACTGCATTAGCACTCTTAGGGAACAAACTATTTTTTGTCATACCAGGTAATGTATTTAATTCTAATACATAAGGTACTCCCTCTTTAACTATCATATCTACCCTTACATATACTTCACATTTCAATTCTTTCCAACAAGCTAAGGCCATTTCTTCTACCTTTTTATGAAGATTTTCTTCTAATTCTATAACCACTTCATCTGATCCACCATCTGCATATTTTGCTGTGTAGTCAAAGAATTCTGCATGTGGTCTTATAGCTAATACTGGTAGCATTTTGCCATTTAGCATACAGCAAGTTATTTCTTCACCTTTTGTATAATTTTCTATCATAACTTCTTTATCATATTTTAATGCAAGTTCTACTGCTTCTTTTATTCCCTCTTTATTTTTTACTAAGTTTGTAGCTACACTAGAACCACCGCTATTAGGTTTTACGAACACTGGATACCCTATTTTTTCTATAGCTTCGTAATCTATATTCTCTACACTAGATACATTTACCCAATCTGCTGTATTTATATTAGCATATTTTAAAATTTTCTTAGTCATATCTTTATCCATACATATAGCACTTGTTAAAGGACCACATCCTGAATAAGGTATATCTAAAGTTTGAAGAACTGATTGAACTGTTCCATCTTCACCAAACTCACCATGCAATGCTAGGAAAGCAAAATCTATACCCTTAGCTTTTTCCATAACATCTTCTTTTTTATCTATAATAATAGGAATAATTTCATGTTCTAAAAGCTCTAAATATTTTATAACTTCTCTACCAGAATTTAAGGAAACCTCTCTTTCTGTAGATATTCCACCCATTATAACTCCAATTTTCATTATTTACTCCTCCAATATCTATATATTAATGTTATTGATATTAACTTTAAGATAAATATTTTTTATGTTTACTATTTCTTTATTTATAATAAATCCTATCATCCTAATCTTATTAATTAAGAGTATATACAATATATAATAAACTTTTATTATATATTACCACAGATTTTATTTACCCTCTTACTATATTCTATACATTTTTTAAGTATAATAAAGTACCACCTAACTTGTTTTTTACTTTGCAGGTGGTCCCTCAGGATGAACACCTTGCCGCTAAGCAGTGATTCCCACTACCAAGGCTATAACGGACTTTCACTCTCAAGTTGCTACCCATGCTGGGCACACCAACAAAAATATACTGTCTAATGGAGCATTACTTTTAATAATTTAATTAATTCTTATATTAAAAATTTTAGGACTGTTACATAATGATTAAAAATCACCATGTAACAGTCCCTAGCTTTTTAATTAACCTGTATAAATATTATCTATATAATACTTATCTTTATATTTTACTATATCAATGTATTGAAATTTACCTATTATCCAATTATTTTCTCTATCTTGTCCATTACCTGCACGCCAATAATTACTTTCATCTGTACATTTAATATCATATGTCATTAAAAATGTGAATCTATTTCCTTCTTGTTTTTCAAACTTTGCCTCTGTTATCCTATAATCAGTAAGGGTTAGTACAACTGTACCTCCACCATTATTTTTAACATACTGCCAGTTCGTTCTCATACTGTTTATATATTCATCAAATAAACTTATAGCAATCTTTTTTTTCTCTTTTTCAGGAATATTACGAACAGAATATATTTCGCTAACAAGTTTGTCTTTTTCATCTTTATTTAGCTTATCTATCATATTATATATTTTACTATTATCCTCTTCTTGTTTTTCTGATTGTTTTATAAAATATTGATACGGAGATTTATTTTCATTTTTATAAAATAAATATATTATTA
Organism: Clostridium sp. CTA-1; assembly: GCF_054768215.1. NCBI lineage: Bacteria > Bacillati > Bacillota > Clostridia > Eubacteriales > Clostridiaceae > Clostridium > Clostridium sp. CTA-1. Next base: position 40,706 of record NZ_BAAAAP010000006.1, on the reverse strand, counting down.
GACATGTAGCGAAAATAGTAATAATTATTAATAATCTTTTTTTATTTTTCATAATTTCTCCTAATAAATAATATAAAACTAATTATAATTTTATTATAGATTTAGTATTAAATCAACAAATATTGGAAAGAACCATTTTTATTCTAGCATTAATATTTAAATATTGAAAATTAAACCTATTAAGTATAAAATGAAACTATAAAATCAAATGTCCTTTATGTTGTGGGGGTGCCTTGGGGCTGAGAAGATTTAAACATCTAACTCTAATAACCTGATCCAGATAATACTGGCGTAGGGAAGCAACTTATCTAATAATAGATTTTTATAAGATTTATTAAAAAGATGTATTGCTTTTCAATACATCTTTTTTTATTTATTACATAGGAGGTTTTTTATTATGAAAAAAGTTTTAACTATAGCTGGCTCTGATAGTTGTGGAGGAGCTGGTATTCAAGCAGACATAAAAACTATGAGTTCCTTAGGGGTATACGCTATGAGCATTATAACTGCTGTAACTGCTCAGAATTCCATAGGTGTACAAGATGTTCATGAAGTACCAAAGAATATGGTTGAAGCCCAAATCAAATCTATATTTGATGATATAGATGTAGACGCTATAAAAATAGGCATGCTTTCCAATTCTGAAACTATAAAATCTATAAAAAAATACTTAGAAAAATATAAGGCTAAAAACATAGTTTTAGATCCAGTTATGGTTTCTAAAAGTGGTTATTTTCTCCTGAAACCAGAGGCTGTAGAAGAACTTAAAAATTTAATTTCTATATCTTACATTGTAACTCCTAATATACCAGAGGCTGAAGTTCTAAGTGGAATGAAAATCAATTCAGAAGATGATATGAAAAAAGCCGCCACTATAATCCAATCCATGGGAGTTAAAAACGTTTTAGTTAAAGGTGGCCATAGATGTAATGATGCAAATGACATACTTCTTTATAAAGATAACTTCATAACAATTCCTGGCAACAGAATAGAAACTAAAAATACTCATGGTACTGGTTGTACATTATCCTCTGCTATAGCTTCTTATCTAGCTAAAGGATTTAATATAGAAAAATCAGTATCTCTATCTAAAGAATATATTACAAAAGCTATTGAAAATTCCTTCCCTATTGGTGAAGGGGTAGGTCCTGTTGGGCATTTTATAGATCTTTATAAAAAATCTCACTTAGATTATTAAAAAATCCTGCTGTGCTATTATTAAATGTTAACTATAATAATCTATAAATTAAATAAAAGGAGCGATCTATATGAAAAATAAAAATGTTATACAAAAAATGAGAGAAAAAACCCCACTTATTCACTGCATAACTAACTATGTTACTATAAACGATTGTGCTAATATACTTCTTTCCTTTGGGGCTTCCCCTGCTATGTGTGAAGCCTATGATGAAGTTTATGAATTTGCATCTATATCATCAGCCTTATATATAAATTTAGGAACTCTAACTAAAGAACAAGAAACCTCAGCGGTACTTGCTTCCATATCTGCCAAAAATCATAATGTACCTGTGGTTATAGACCCTGTAGGATGCCCTGCTATAAAAAGAAAAATTCAAGTTATAAATAGAATAGCTGAAGTTGGCAAAATAGATATTATCAAAGGAAACATAGGAGAAATTAAATTTTTAGCAGGAATGAATTCTGAAACTAGAGGTGTGGATTCTTTAGATAATGGTGAAAATGCTTTAGAAGCTTGTACACAATTAGCAAAAAAATATAATTGTGTTGTGGCTGCTACTGGTGAAAAAGATTTTGTATCCGATGGAAAAAGCGGTGCTATAATAAAAAATGGTACAGAAATGCTAACTAAAGTAACTGGAGCTGGTTGTATGCTTGGTGCCCTATGTGCTGCTACCTGTGCAAATTTTGAAGATAAATTAGTATCTACTACAGCCGCCATATTATCTATGAATATTGCTGGAGAAAAAGCATACGAAAAAGCACAGCTACCAGGTAGTTTTAGAATTGCTTTAATAGATAATATATATACACTATCTGATGAAGAAATTTGGAAAAGAGGTAATGTAGAATGGATTTAAATTATGAACTTTATTTAATTACAGATAGAAGATTTTTAAAGGGACGTGAATTAAAAAAAGTTGTAGAAGACGCTATCCTCGGAGGAGTAACTATAGTACAGGTTAGAGAAAAAGACGTATCTACTAGAGAATTTTATAATGTAGCTAAAGAAGTAAAAGAAGTAACAGACCATTACAAAGTTCCTATAATTATAAATGATAGATTAGATATTGCTCAAGCTATAAATGCTCATGGTGTTCATTTAGGTCAAAAAGATATGCATCTTAATATAGCTAGAAGAATTTTAGGTAAGGATAAAATAATAGGCATATCTGTAGGAAATATTAAAGAAGCCTTAGAAGCTGAAAATAATGGTGCAGATTATCTAGGAATAGGAACTATATTCCCTACAGGTAGTAAGAAAGATGTGGATGCAATTATTGGTATTGATGGATTATCAAAAATAAAAAATAATATATCTATCCCTTCTGTAGCCATAGGTGGCATAAATAAAACTAACTTTAAAGATGTTTTAAACACTGGTATAGAAGGAATTTCTGTAATTTCAGCCATATTAGATGAAGATGATATAAACATTGCTGCAAATAATCTTTTAATAAATAAATAACTTCCTTAATTTAATACTGTAACTTAAAATAGATTTAATTTTAATACATTAATGATAAAATATCAGCATACTTTTTATCTTAGTAGTATTAGAATTAAATCTATTATTTTTTAGCATGTCCATTTTTCTACTCTAATATATTTAATATAAAAAATTAAGTTTTTACACTAAAATTAAAGTTTACCCTTAGTATTTACTTAATTTAGTAGACTTCTGTTTATTATATATATTAGAATATACTTAAAATAAACTTTTATTGGGGGAATTTTTTTGGATACATTTGTTGCTAGACAACCTATTTTTGACATAAATGAAAATGTAGTAGCCTATGAATTGTTATTTAGAACTAATAATGAAGATAATAAATTTAATAATATAGATGGAGATATAGCAACCTCTAAAGTAATAATTAACAGTTTTCTATTAATAGGAATAAAAAACTTAACTGATGGCAAAAAAGCTTTTATCAATTTTACAGAAAATCTTATTTTAAATGATATAGCCTCACTTCTCCCAAAAGAATACGTAACAATAGAAATCTTAGAAAATGTAACTCCCTCTAAAGCTATAATATGCTCCTGTAAAAAATTAAAACAAGAAGGATATACTATAGCATTAGATGATTTTGTTTTAATGGATAATTTAAAAGAACTAATAAGATTAGCAGATATTATAAAAATAGATTTTACTATTACTAAAGGTGCTGAAAGAAAAAAAATTATAGATAAGATACTTAAAATAAATAACAAAATAAAATTTCTAGCTGAAAAGATTGAGACTAGAGAAGAATTTACTGCCGCTGCCTCTATGGGATATTCTCTATTTCAAGGATATTTTTTTAGCAAGCCTACCATATTTAACGAAAAGGATATTCCTATACATAGCACTACTAAATATAAAATCTTAAAAGAAATAAATAAGGAAAGTATAGATTTTAACTATCTAGAAGAATTAATTAAAACAGACTTATCCTTATATTACAAACTACTTAAATTTATAAATTCATCTTTTTCTTTTAAGAAAAATATAACCTCTGTAAAAAAAGCTATAGCTTTAATTGGTGAAAAACAAACTATAAGATTTATTTCATTTATATTAGTATACGATATAACAAGTAACAACAAAGAATATGTAAAGACAACCTTAGTAAGGGCAAAATTTCTAGATCTTCTATCTAAGAAAACAAATTATATAAACAAATCAGATGAATTATTTTTTATGGGATTATTTTATGGAATAGAAGACTTTTTAAATAAACCCTTAAAAGATATTTTACATGATCTTCCTATATCTGAAGATACCAAATCCGCTCTTCTTGGTAAAAAAAATAGGCTAAATTATATACTTAATCTTGTATTAAACTATGAAAAAGGTAAATGGAAAAAAGTTAATGCTATATGTAAACATCTGAATTTATCTCCTAATGAATTAACTACTATTTATATAAATGCTCTAAATTGGACAAATAAATTCAATCTTTAAATAATCTATATAATTTAATTTTATAAATAAAAAGTATAAGATAGAATCTTTGTAATGAAATTTTTATCTTATACTTTTTTATATTAATCTATTATACTGTTTTATATAAATTAACATTAACCCTATTTTTAAAATAAATTTTAAAATATAATAGTTACTTTTTAGTAACTTCTAATATACTTGAGGCAGGATAGGTATCTAAAAAATACTTTGGAGATATATTTACCTTCAATCCTTTGTCCAACAATATTTTTTCATATTCATCTATATACATAGAATCTGAAATTATTAATTTCCCACCTGATTTTAAAACTCTTAACATTTCTTCTATGGCCATTTTTCTCTCTTGTACATCTTCTATATTGTGAATACATTGTTTGCTTACAATTACATCAAAAGTTTCATCTTTAAAGGATAATGCTGAGGCATTTTGAGTTTTTGTTTTAACCTTATCTGCTACACCTTCTAATTCTATATTTTGATTCACATAATATTTAGTTTTATCCAATATACCTTCACTATTCCATATATCTATACCAGTTACTTTTCCTGATCCATTCTTTAGTTTTTTAGCCACCGCTATAGCTAAAATACCTTTTCCAATACCTACATCTAATACATTTTCATTCCCTGTCCAATTAACCTTAGAAATTATTCTATTTATGTGTTTAAATCTTCCTACAAATATAAAATTTATTATTCTTAAACCATTAACTATAAATAATATGGATATGAATAATATAAAATAAGCTATATAACTTTTTATTTCTTTATGTTGAAGAAGAAACATAAAAGTTATCAAACCTAGAATTCCTGCAGAGAAAAACTTAATAGCACTAAAATAATTATTTGGACCATAATATGGCTTTGTATATTTCTTCATATTATATAACACTCCCTTCTTAATTTTCTCCCATTGATAATTGTAGATTTTATCATTAATAAAAAAAATTTTCAAGAAAAAATTTTTAGTTTATTTCTGTTACAACTATTATATATATGAAAAACTATAAATTATGTTACAATCTTTAATTTTATTACTTTACAAATTCATCATGCTAAAGTATAATATAATAAAATAAAACAAGGGGGATTTTTTATATGAAGAAAAAGAATATATTATTTTCAATTTTAATAATGGGGTTAATCTTTATGCTAACAGGCTGTGGTAACAAATCAAAAGAAGATACTTCCCTTAAGGATATCAAAAACAAAGGTGAATTTGTTGTAGGTTTAGATGATAGCTTCCCTCCTATGGGATTTAAAAATGATAAAGGTGAAATAGTTGGATTCGATATTGATTTAGCTAAAGAAGTAGCTAAAAAAATGGGAGTTAAAGTGGTATTTAAGCCAGTTCAATGGGATGGTGTAGTTCTTAGTTTAAATAATAAAGATATTGATGTTATTTGGAATGGACTTACTATAACTGAAAAAAGAAAAGAACAAATAAATTTTTCAAAACCTTATGTAGAAAATAAACAAATAATAGTTGTTAATAATGACTCTAATATAAAGTCAAAAAAGGATTTAAATAAAAAAACTGTAGCTATACAATTAGGTAGTAGTAGTGAAGTTGCTTTAGACTCAGATAAAGACTTTGTAAAATCATTAAAAGAATTAAAAAAATACTCAAATAACACTGAAGCACTTATGGATTTACAAGCAAAAAGAGTTGATGCTGTTGTAGTAGATGAAGTAGTTGGTAGATATTATATTAGTAAAAAGCCTAATGTATTCAAAGTATTAGATGAAGACTTTGGAGGAGAATCTTATGGAGTAGGTTTTAGAAAAACCGACAATAGCTTTAGAGAAGCAGTAGATAAAGCTTTAGATGAGGTTATAAAAGATGGAACCGCAGATAAAATATCTAAAAAATGGTTTGGTAAAGGAATCTTAAAAAAATAGGATGTGATGAATGTGTCTAATTTCTCAGATATAACTATATTTATATTAAAAGGCAGTATTATTTCTTTTAAATTATTCATAGTAACAATAATATTTTCTATTCCACTAGGTATTTTAGTAGCTATGGGAAAAAACTCTAAAATGAAACTTCTAAAAATCATACTAAGTCTTTATACTTGGGTATTTAGAGGAACTCCTTTAATGCTACAATTGTTCTTTGCTTATTTTGGTCTTCCTGTAATAGGAATAAGATTAGAACCATTAACCGCAGCTTATTTAACATTTATAATTAACTACGGAGCATATCTAGCAGAAACCTTTAGAGCAGGTATAGAATCCATTGATAAGGGTCAAGTAGAAGCTGCTAAAGTATTAGGATTTACTTACAATCAAACTATGTTCAAAATAGTTATACCGCAGGCTATAAGAAATGTTATCCCACCAATATGTAACGAAAGTATAAATTTAATTAAAGATTCTGCATTAGTAGCTGCCATAGGAATAGGAGATATGCTAAGAGCTGCAAAAGAAGTAGTAACTAGAGATTTCACTATAACACCTTTCTTTATAGCTGCAGCTATATATTTACTAATAACCGCACTTTTAGTACTCATATTTAGGACTTTAGAAAAAAAATGTGCATATTAAGGAAATTATAGCTTAAAAGGTAGTTATACCAACAGCCTATTAAAAAGGGATATGTGTCTAGAAAGGCGCCTCAATTCACTAAAAGATTCTAATTTGTTTTTCATAAAATATATTGGTAAAAAATGAAACTCGCTAAACGCTCAAACAATCATTTTTTACCTAATATATTTTCAAAAAACGAATAAGAATCTCTAAACTTTTTCGAATGCCTTTTACGACACATATCCCTCTTTTTAATAGGCTGAAGTTAGCATAACTCTTTAAAGATAATTTCCTATAGACAAGAGAGGTATAAAAGGGATGAGTTTTAATTAGTATTATATTAAATTTATAACCAAGATAATAACTCTATTATTGCTGGAATTAAATCTTTTTTTATCTTCTTAATATCTGTTTCAGGGCCACTAACTTCTAATGCTTTTAAATTATCTATTAATTTTTTAATTACACCTTTTTTATCGCTATCTTTATCATATTTATTCTCTAATTCTTCAAGTTTTTCTAATACTTCTTTATCTTGATCATTGCTACTGTTATGTGAAGAATTCAGAATTATTACCCCCTTAAACTTTCAATTATACCTTTTAAAACTATTGAACAATATAAAAAATATATAATTATACTTACTTCCCATAAACAAGAGATTGCTGTTTTTATTTCTTTCTCCATACTCCACCATGGCATGGATTAAAGCCACAACTCATATAAAAAGGCATATTTTTTTCCTCAAATGTTACTGTTACAATAGAAATCCCTCGCTTCTGAGATTCTTTTAATAACTTTTGTACTAAAGCCCTTCCGATGCCTTCCCCTTGATAATTGGGATGTACAATAATATCCTCCATATATCCATGCTCTATACCTGAGCCTACAATATACCCAAATGCAATCAAACTACCATTCTTATCGCGTAAACCTGCCCAAAACAAACAGTGCTTAAACAAAGCTGGATAATCGTTATCTCTCCGCTCCCACCCTACTGATTGACGGAGGTTTGGAACCTCATGATTTAGAATTTTAGGATTAATTAAAATATGATATACATTCCTCATTTAATTACCTTCCTTTTATTATACAATATCATACTAATACTCATTATCCTTATTTACACATTTCAACAAATTCAATAGGATGTTGAATAATTTTTGACGTTTCCTCTATGGAATACCCCTCATCAAGATAACGCTTTGCTATAATCGACATAGATTCACCTATCTCTATAATATGATGATCTGGGTCATAAATACGAACGACTCGTTGTTGCCACTCATATTTCTTAGGCTGATGAACGTATTCAATATTTCCATACTCTTGTATCTTTTGCATAAATGCTTCAAAGTCATCTACCTCAAAATATAATTCCATATTATTTGACTTCTCTATAACAGAATCACTAGGCAAGTCTGTAAGCCATGCAAAATCCTCTTGTATTGCAAATCCACCACTAAATGTTACATTTTTACCTAAATCAAGAATAACTTTTTGGTCAAACAATTCTTCATAGAACTGTTTAGAAACATTAACATTTTTAACTGCTAATAATGCCAATTTAAATTCCATATAAAATTCCCCTTTATATAAATAATATTTTATGATAATCTATATTTTTTTCATATTTAAGCAGAAAATCAGAATCTTTGATCTTGTATTAGTTGCTTACTCCACCTATGTAAAAAAGCAGAGTTTCATTAAATATTGTTTCTTCATAAGCCGAATAAATCTTTAAAGTATGTTCCATATATCAAGCTTTCCATTCTATTCCATAAATGTAACTATAAATATACACATCTACTCTATTTTAAATTTCTGTAAGCTTTCCTTGTAAATACTCTAATAATTCAGCTTTGTCTGTATGCTCATTATGACCTTCTATAACAATACCAAATTTAATTTCTGATAAAATACTAATAACCTTTTTTAGCTTATCTTTATCATAACTTTCTCCATGGTATAAATCTTCACATACAGCATCTCCAATAAATAATATCTTTTCTTCTGGCAAATAAAAAATTGTTGAATCATCACTATGACATCCACCTATTTTTATCATCTGGCAAGTAATTCCACCTAAATCAAGCATAAGATAATCATTAAATATCATGTCTGCACTAATAACTTCAATTTTATCTTTTTCAGGATATTCTTTCTTAATCATACTATTACAAAATTCAATTTCTTCACCTATCTCCACCCGCTTGTCCATAGATTCTTCATCCCATTTCCATCCTCTCATCTTACATAGCTGCTTATTTGTTAATGAATTTGCAATAATAACAGCATTTGTTGCTGAAAGACCAAAGGTGTGATCCCAATGCCAATGCGTAATAGCCACAAATTTAGGATGTGATAATTGCCTTTTATCCAGCTCCTCCATATAAATTGTCACATGATTAGCTGAATTACCTCCATCTATCATTAGAGAAAATTTATCTCCCTTAATATATCCCAAAACAGGCCTATCTGTATCTTCATTATGTTCCAAATAATAAACTCTTTCAGTTAATTGTTTAAACATATATTCACCCCATTTTTTATCTTTATTATTTTTTATTGCGATATAATTATTTTATATTTATAAAAATTACCTATGTTTATTTATATTTTTCGTTTTGAAATTTCTTTTTCCGTGCATATTTTCTAAATCCCAATATATTCCCTATAATATTTGTGATACTTTACTATTATTAACAAATAAACTTTTACAAATATATACTAAATAATAATTTAATTTTATACATTTTAAGGATTAAATTCAATACAATATATATTTTTACTTATGTACTTTATTTTTATAGCTATCTATTGAACAAAAGTATTTCTTGGTTTAATTCTCCACCTTTAAATGTGTTAAATCATAATTTCCTTATATTGTATTTTTATTGTATAATCTATATAAAGATTGTTAAGATTAACTTATACATAGTTAAAAACTAATTTTATTTGATTTATGTATGCGTTTTTATATTAAATTAACTTATGCGCAATTAAAAACTAAGGGGGGTTTCTATAATTGAAGTGTAATGCTGTATTAGATAGTGGTGGCATTAGAGGTATTGGCACAATTGGCGCTTTAAACCATATGGAAAGTAAAGGATTTACTTGGAATAATATTGCTGGAACTTCTGTTGGAGCTTTAATAGGAGCATTACTAATTTCTGGATATACTGCAAAAGATTTAAAACATATAACTGTAAATACAGACTTTATGGAGCTTCTTAATAAAGAAGGCATTCAAAAATCTACATTTGTTGGTAAAGCAATAAATTTCTTTAAGTTTAATGGAGTTTATTCTGGAGATTTTATAGAAAAATGGATTGATGATATGCTTAAAGTTAAGGGAATAAATACTTTTAGCGACCTTATGAATAACGGTACTTGTAAACTAAAAATAATAGCTTCAGATATCACTGAAAAAAGAATGATTACCTTCCCTGATGACCTTTATATTTATGGATTTAGCTTAAGCAATTTTAGAGTTTCTAAAGCCATTAGAATGAGTATAAGTATACCATTTTTCTTTAAACCTGTAGAATTTATTCATGGTGATGGTTTAAGTTATATAGTAGATGGTGGTGTTTGCTGTGCTTATCCAATTTCTATATTTGATAGCTACAATGATAAGGAAAATGTGCCTACAATAGGTTTTAAATTTGATAATATTGAATTAAGTAATACTAAACAAGGTAAAAATGATCCTCTATCCTTTCTATTTGACATAGCCGATACCATGAATAAAAAAGACTCTAAAGAATGGATGACAAATAAAAATATAGATAGAACTATACTAATTCCTACCCTAGGAATTAGTTCCACAGACTTTGATTTATCCAAAGAAAAAACTTTAAAACTATATAAATCCGGATATAAATCCGCGGAAAAATTTATTAAAATCTGGGATTTTGAAGAATATAAAAATAAGTATAAAAAAGAAGGTAGTGCTTAAATTTAAAAGGCTGTTGACAAAATATATTTATCAACAGCCTAAACATAATCTTATATTGATTTTTAAATAAAAAAATTATTTTCATATTTATTTTTTAGAGTTTATCCACATATACATCTTTATGTTTTTTTATAGCTTCAAATACCACTTCAAAATGAGAATCCGTTGAACTATTAACAAAAACAGCATCACATTTATGGAGTAAATCTATTAAATTTGAAAATTCATTAATTCTATACCAATTGCAGATTTTTCTTGGTTTAATTTTGTTAGGCGAATAAACACCTACTAAGGACCAATTTTCTTCTTTACAAAGAATACACCTTATGAGATATATTCCCAAGTCCAACTATACCTATTTTAACATTAGACATAAACATCCGCCTTAAAGTAATTGTATGACTTTTAAAACTATTTTTCATAATTACTTAATGCAACCATAAATATATGAAAATTATAGCATTAACTTTCATAATTATCAAAATTAATACATGCTCTATCACAATATATGCTAAATAAAAAAAATGCAGATAAATTTGTTTTTACACAAATATACCTACATCTTTTATTAATCTATCTAAATATCATATAATTTTTTATTATATATTATACTTTTATATTCTATATAACAAAAGTTACTCTTTCTGATTAATAAATTTTATACACTAAATTATGTTATATTGGATTGAATAAACATACCCTGATGTATATTTTATTTCCAATATTTAAATTACTGACTAACGTTATGCAAATTTATTAAAAAGCTTTATTATCTATTAGCATATAGTTCAGCTATTTTAACTACAAGTTCTGCTGCTTTTTCCATTGATAGCACTGGAACAAACTCAAATCTTCCGTGGAAATTATGTCCACCTGCAAATAAATTTGGAGTTGGTAATCCCATAAAAGATAGTCTTGAACCATCTGTACCACCTCTTATAGGCACTAATATTGGCTCAATATCAATAGCTTTCATAGCATCATGAGCTATATCTACCACATATTTTACTTCATCTATTTTTTCTTTCATATTGTAATACTGGTCTTCTACTTCTACACATACTATTTCTTTATTGTATTCTTCATTTATTTTTTTACCAACTTCTTTTATTTGTTCTTTTCTTTCTTCAAATTTTTTTCTATCAAAATCTCTTATAATATAATTTAGTTCTGCTGTTTCTACTTCACTCTTTACAGATAGTAGATGGAAAAATCCTTCATATCCTTCTGTTCTTTCTGGCACTTCATTTTCTGGAAGCATACTTATGAACTTATTAGCTACTAATACTGCATTTGTCATTTTATTTTTTGCAGAACCTGGATGAACATTTCTTCCTTCTATAATAACTTTAGCTTTTGCAGCATTAAAAGTTTCACATTCTAATTCTCCGATACCGCCACCATCTAAAGTATAGGCTAAATCTGCTCCAAATTTTTTAACATCAAAGTGATCTGCTCCTTTACCCACTTCTTCATCTGGAGTAAATCCAACTTTTATAGTTCCATGTTTTATTTCTGGATGATTTATTAAATATTCCATAGCTGTAACTATTTCTGCTATTCCAGCTTTATCATCTGCTCCTAAAAGAGTATTTCCATCTGTTACAACTATATCTTGACCTTTATATTCTAGTATTTCTGGGAATTCATCAACTTTTAATACTATATTTTTTTCTTTATTTAAAACTATATCTTGCCCCTCATATTTTTCTACAATTCTAGGATTAATATTAGTTCCTGATAAATCTGGACTTGTATCCATATGTGCTATAAAACCAACTGTTTGAACTTCTTTTTCTATGTTTGATTCTAAAGTAGCCATAACGTATCCATTTTCATCTACAGATACATCCTTAAGTCCTATTGTCTTTAATTCTTCTCCTAATTTTTTTGCAAACTCTAATTGAGTTTTAGTAGTTGGCACAGTTTCTGATTCCTCTGATGATTGGGTATCTATTTTTATATACCCTAAAAATCTTTCTAATACATCTTTCATTAATAGTCCCCCTCTAAAACAAATTTTGGTTTTTATTCTTATTTTTGTAATTGTTTACTTATATTTTACAATATACTATTGTTCTATGCAAACATCTCCCATTACTACAGCTTGAATATTTCCCTCTTTATCTTTTAATGGAATAGCTATAGCTATACAATAGTTGTAACTAACACTAGATATATATGGTTTGCTGGCATATTTTTCTCCTAAAATAGCCTTTTTAAAATAAGGTCTATGGGAAAAATTATCATTTCCTTTTGTTATAGGTACATTAGCAGATTTCATTATGCCCTCTTTATTTATTACCCCAATATATTCAAATTGATTATTTGCCTCTACATACTTTTTACATATGTTAGAACAGGCATCTACACTTAATCCATTAGAACTTATTTCTCTACTTACTTTTTCTAATATATTAAATCCTTCATTAACTAGTTGTTTTTGCTCTTCTTTTATAGTTATATTGGTTACAAAAGCTTTTAATTCACTATCTATTTCATCTGTACATCCATTCATTTCTTTTATTAATTGAGTTATTTCATTTATTGATGCAGATTGTTCTTCTACTGCTGCAGAAATTTCTTCTGTCATAGAAGCACTTTGCTGAGCTCCTGAAGATATAGTTTCCATCATTTGATCTACTTCTTTAGATATTGTAGTATTAGTATCTGATAAATCATATATCTGTTCCACTGAATTATATGTTTCATCTGTTGAAGATATTATTTCATTAAATGATTCTTTAGACTCATCTGCATAAACTATATCCTCTTCTACTTCTCTACTTTGCTTTTCTGCTTCTTCAGTTATATTAATTATTTGAGAAGTAATTTTTTCTATTAATTTTCTTATTTCTCCAGCAGATTCTGAGGATTGCTCTGCAAGCTTTCTTACTTCATCCGCTACTACTGAGAAACCTTTACCATGCTCCCCTGCCCTAGCAGCTTCAATGGCTGCATTTAATGCAAGTAAATTAGTTCTCTCACTTATTTCTGTTACTACATCTGTTATTTTACTTATTTCTTCTGCTTCGTTTTCTAATATTTTCACATTTTTAGCTAATTTTTTACTAACATCCCCTGTAGCTTTTATTTTGTGTATCATGGTTTCAAATGTCTTTTGATTTTCTTTTATTATTTTAACCATTTCTTCAGCTATATTTTTAGTATTCTGTGCTTTTTCTGCTATTACAGCTGAATTTTCTGCCATTTCACTTGTATTATCTCTTGTAAATGTTGTTGAATCTGCTTGGGCTGTCGCTGTTTCTGCTACAGAAACTACAGAAGATGCTATATTTTCTGTAGCTTGATTACTGTCTAATGCATTTTCATGTAAGGTTTTTGATATAATCCTATTTTTTTGTGATATTTGTAATAAATCTGATAATATCTTTTTAGTATTTTTAACTATAGCATTTACACTTACTCCAATAGGTGCTAAAGCTCCCTTTTCTGGCACCCTAGTTGCAAATTCCCCCTTAGATACTCTATCTATTATTTCCGCTACTTCTTCTATGGATCTGTATGCTTTAGTCACAAAAACCTTAACCATTATATAAGAAACCGCCAGCATTACTATAAACATTATAACTATAAATTTTAAGTAGGAACTGCTAAAACTTGCTAATAAATTAGAATCATTATTTCCTAACCCTTTTAAAATAGATCTAGTCCCAACAAAAAAAGTGGCACATAATATAAGTATTAATGCATTAAACAAAAGAGCTATCTGTCTTATAAGCTTATTTTTCAAGCCACTCACCAACCTTCCCTAAATTTATGAAAATTTTAATTTTACATAATATATATAATTTTCTACAATATTATTTTTTTCCCTTCTTATTTGTTAATTTTTTTACAAACTATATATATTAACAAATTACAATTAGCATCATCTTAAATCAATTAATTTTTATATAAWTATCTATAGAAAATAAATATAAATATTTATCTTTTACAGTTTTTCCCGTTATTCTCTTTAAGGCTTCTTCATAATATTTAATCTGTATTTTATATCTATTCTTTATCTCCTCTATATCATTAACATAGTCTGTTTTATAATCTAATAATACTAGTCCCTCTTCCTCTTCAAAATAACAGTCTATTATTCCTTGGATTATTAGCTTTTCATCTTTATATATTTCTTTATCTAAATCTTTATAAATTTCTAATACAGGTATTTCAATAGAAAAAGGCATTTCTCTATTTATATTATTAGAATTAATCATTCTTTTTCCTAGTTCACTTCTACAAAATTTTAATATTTTATATGGATTTATAACCTTGGACTGCTCATAGGTTATAAATTCTTTTTCTATTAGTCTATTTATTTGCTCTTTTATGCTATCTTCATTTTCTACCTTTTTTAAATCTAAATGCTGCATAAATAAATGTATAATAGTCCCTCTCTCTGAAGGAGATATTTTCTTTTTTTCTTCCATAAACATAGGTTTTCTAAGCTCTACTTTTTTAAATAATTCTTCTGTATTTTCTTCATTATCTAATATAAATTGTTTTTTCACATCTGAAACTGATAATTTTGTTGGTATGTTTGAGGCATTATCATATTTGTATTTAAAGGAAAGTCTTTTATATATTTCTTCTTTATAATTACTTTCTTCTAAATTCATTAGTGTTTCCTTTATTTTTTCACTAACTTCCACTTCATCCTCTTCAACTTTTTCCTTCAATAATTCTTTTTTATTCCATAATTCTATTTTCCATTTTGACTTATCATCTACTATATTAGAAAGCTCTGATGTCATTTTTAACTCTTCTCTAAAACTTACAGCATCTTTATGTTTTATAACAGCTGGCCCTATCCAATCTAAATATGTTTTCCCACTCATAACAGCATATTCTGGTACTTTATTTTTTTCTTCTGATAAATTGAACCAATTTTCCACGGTTTTATCTACATTATTTATTAATCCTGTTATTATGAGTTTTTCTCTCGCCCTTGTTAAAGCTACATATAATATTCTAATTTCTTCTGATAAAGTTTCTAACCTTATTTTATTTTTTATGATATTCTTAACTAAAGATGGATAAGCTATTCTTCTTTCTATATCTACATAATCTGGACCATATCCTAAATCTCTATGAAATAATATATTTTTATTAAGGTCTGTCATATTAAAATTCTTACCGATACCACTTAATATAACTACTGGGAACTCTAGCCCTTTACTCTTATGAATACTCATTATTCTTACTACATTTTCATTTTCTCCAAGTATTTTTGCACTTCCCATATCTCCACTACTGAATTTTAATTTATTTATAAAGTTTATAAAATTGAATAATCCTTTATAACTAGTCTTTTCATATTGCTTTGCCCTTTGGAAAAGTATCCTTAAATTTGCCTGCCTTTGCTCTCCTGCTGGAAGAGCTCCTACATAGCCATAGTAGCCTGTTTCTACATATAAAAACCATATAAATTCATCTATATCTATATGAATAGATTTTTTTCTCCATAAATTTAACTTTTCTATAAAACTACATATTTTATTTTTTAATTCTTCTTTCATATCCTTTACTATTTTATTTATTTTATCTTCATCTTCTACATAAAAGCTATAATAAGAATCTAACTTTTCATTTTTATACAATCTATATATTATTTCCATACATTCATAAAAAGCTATATTTTTATTTACCATTCTTATATCAATAAGATCATCATCTGTAAAAGAAGCTATGGGCGATCTTAATACTGAAAGTAATGGTATATCTTGAAGAGGATTATCTATTATTTGCAGTAAGGATATAATAGTTTTTATTTCTGTTGTATCAAAATATCCTGAATTTGTATCTGCAAAAACTGGTATTCCTTCCTTTGCAAGCTCTTCTACGAATACTGGTGCCCAGTTAGATGTAGCTCTCATAAGTATTACTATATCCCTATATTGGATTCCTCTATATTCACCAAGCTTTTTATCAAATACCTTTAATCCACCTTTTAAATTATTTCCTATTACTTCCTGTATCTTTTTGGCTACCAATCTTCCCTCTAATTGTATATTATCTAGAGCTTCTTCTTCATCCATATTATATTCTTTTAATACTTCTTCACTTATTTCATATTTTTTATCCATTAAACATAATTCTATAGGTTCACCTTTTACCTCTTCCCCGTAGCTAGCTCCAACAGTTAAAGCCTCTTTTTCTGTATAATCTAATTCACCTATAGTTTTAGACATTATTTGTTTAAATAAATAATTTACACCATTGATTACTTCTTCCCTGCTTCTAAAGTTTTTAAAGAGCTTTATTTTTCTATATTTTGAACCTTCTTCTTCGCTATATTGATTATATTTATCTAAAAATATCTCAGGTTTTGCCTGTCTAAATCTATATATACTTTGTTTTACGTCCCCCACCATAAATCTATTAGGAATATCTAGCCCTACTTGAGGTTCTTCAAAATTTATTTCTTCTTCATTAAACACTAATTGACTATTAAAAAAACTCCAATAACCTTTTACCCTAGATACCATACTCATAATAACTTCTTGTACCAAATTACTATCTTGGTATTCATCTATAAGTACTTCTGCAAATTTTTTTCTATAATCTAAAGCAGTATTTGAAGGAATTATATGTCCCTCATCAGTTTTATCTGTTAATATAGATAAACATAAATGCTCTATATCATTAAAATCAATTAAATCTCGTTCTCTTTTTTTAGCCTCATATTTTTTATCAAATAGTATTACTAAATTGGATAATGCTTTCATTGATGGATATAAAAATATAAATTCCTTCCTTATAAATTCATTTTCATAGGAATCTAGTATATTTTTAAGCTCTACTATCTTTTTCTTTACCTTATCCCTTAATTTTTTAACCCTTTCCTTAGCCTCTTTATCCGCATCTTTGTTTCTTTTTACTGGCAACTTAGGAAAGTCATAAACTATTATTTCATTTCTAAATTCTTTAAAACTTGATTTTTGAAGTAAATTATTTATAAAATTCAAATCCATTTTGAAAGGTTCATAATAATAGTCTATGCCCTCTGAATTTAATATTACATCTATAGATTGCTGTAGCATATTTTTAAATCCATGTAATAATACTTTCATATCCTCCATAATCATATCTGCCCACAATGTTTCTTCAAAATTAAACTCTTCTCCCACATTGAATTCCTCTGCCATATTTAAAAGCCAATCATAAGGAAGAGGTGCACTTTTAGCAAATCTATGTAATTCTAAAACCACTTCTTGTAATCTAGTATCCTTTCTACTAGCGTAGCTTTCTACTAAATTAATAAAATCTTCATTCTCTATTTCATATAATTCATCAAAAAGCTCATCCATTGCCTCTTGTTTCATAAGTATTCCTTCTGTTTCATCACATATTCTAAAATTAGGATCTATTTCTATAGTATGAAAATTATTTTTTATGACTTGAAGACAAAAGGAGTGAATGGTCATTATATTTGACTTATTTAATAAAGTAAGTTGTTTTCTTAATACCTTTGACTCTGGGTCTTCATCTAACCCTTTAGAAATAGCATCTCCTATTCTCTCTCTCATTTCTGCCGCCGCTGCATTAGTAAAAGTAACTACTAATAATTTATCTATATCTATAGGTTCCTCTTTATCTAATATTTTTTCAATTATTCTCTGAACCAAAACAGCAGTCTTACCAGCCCCTGCCCCTGCTGCTACAAGCAAGTTACAATTCTTAGTAAAAATAGCCTGCCTTTGTTCATCTGTCCACTTAGTGCTACTCATTTTTTCACCTCGTTTTAAATACTACTCTATAACTACATATATATTATAACCCGTATTTTAAAAATAGAGTACAAAACATGAAAAGAGTACAATATTAGAAAATAAAGATTATAATGTACACAACCTCTATACTACACAATTAAAAATTTTTATTCTTCTGATACTATAACAAAATCTCTATCCATATCTACTTCATCTTCCTGCATTATTAAATCAACAACCCATAAATCATTTTTCTTAATAAATTTCCAATACTCAACAAAACTGCTGTTTCTAGTGTTTCCATCGACAACTTGTGTGCTTGTTTCATCTATTGTATAATCTATCATTGCTCCATGAATGTAAAACCAAATAAAATCTTTTGAGTTATCTTCATAATGCTCTAATCCTACTGGTTTTGCATTTAGAAGCTTTATATTTTTTAAAACATTTCTTTGATTTCTAATTTCCATCCAGGCTAACTTAGAATTATGTAGTTTATAGATGTCTTCACTCATATATTCCTTGGATATTTCAAGATTGAGGCTTGTCCACGCTTCTTGCATCTTAAAATAAGTTTTTTCAACTCTATTTTGTAGCATATCTTTTGAATAGCTCATATCTACTTTTTTTAATCTCCTAATAACTTCTTCTGCCTCTTTACTCTTTCTTGAAATTTTAGTTCTACAAATTATAGTATCTTTTTTCCAAATTAGTATTATAAATAAAGGCACTATCAAAAATTCTATTAAATGGCCAACATTAGATTCTCTTGATTCATAATATCCTCTAGAAGAACTTCCTCTGCTTCTATGGATACCACTACCATGTCCACCGCTACTGCTATGACTGCTACTACTATGTCCCCCTCCGCTACTATGTCCACCACCAGATCTAGCTGATACTGTAATAGATAAGTTAAATATACAAAATATACTAAATAAAAATATAAAAATTAAATTCTTTCTCTTCTTCATGTTTCACCTCTTTTTAAATACTATTAACTCTATCTATATTATAAGCTTTATTTCTAAAATAGAACACGAATTTCAGATTACAGAGTATAGAGAAAAGAGTACAGATCCAAAAATAAAAAAGTCAATATTATATAATAAAGTAAAAAACGCAGAATAGCGATGAAAGAGTAATAAATGCAAATTTCAGAGTATAGAAGATTATAGATTTAAAAATAAAAAAGCGAATATCATAGAGTAAAGTAAAAATATAAAATAATAACATGAATAACTTTATTCAACTTATTTATATAAAATATTTAATTATAATATTTACATATTCCAAATTATATATTATATTGTAATTAATAGTCAAAAAGTTAATTTTTTAATAAGGAGTTATTATGAAAAAGCTATCTTTTAAATATATATGGAATATTATGGTGTTCATACTTTTAATTGATTCCTTCTTTGGTTTAGTTCCTATTAAATATAACAAATCTACAAAAGAATATAATGGATATTACTATTCATATCAATCAAAAAAAATACAAACTAAAGATCCTATTAAAGTAAAATTAGTTTTTAAATCTTATACTAAATTTCATTTATTTAAATTGACCAAATCAGATGAGTTTAAAGGAGAATTGTTCATAAATAATACTAAATATGATATAAAAAGACTTAACTTTATAAACGATAAGTCCGTGCACAACAAATACATAGGTCAAATTAAAAATAGTAAATCAAGCTATAATTTTAGTACTATTTTTATATCTAAAGATTTAAATATGGCTTCTATCAGTAATTATAATAAAAATTTTGATATTTTGTGCGCCACTAAAAATTTAAATGATATGAAAAACTTAGATATGAAATTTTTCAAAGAATAAAAATTTATAGAAAGAGCCGTAATTAGTTATTATTTCTTGACTAGAGATTAGTTTTTTTGTTCTAAAATTACTATAACAGCTTTTAAATGTATTAAAATAAGAAATACTTTTAGGAAAAATAGATATCTAAAAAAATAATAAGAATACTTTATTTGTGAACTAATATTTAAGCGTGAAGTAAATAGTAAACAGGACGTGATATTAGGGCACAAATATTAGTATTCTTTATTTTTATAGCTATCTATGGACCAAAAGTATTTCTTATTTTAATTCTCAAGCTTTAAAGGCTGTTAAGTCGTAATTTCATTATATAAAGTCACACTCTATATTATTTTCTTTTATAAATTCTATTTTATCTTTTAGTATAAGATTTCTTTCTTCTATTATAGCTTCCATAGGAGTTTTACCTTCACAAATATCATTTTTATTAAGCTGCCAAGTTCTTAATACATCTATGCAATTCATAAAAGCTGCTCCTTTTGCAGTAAATTGCTTTCCATTCATTAACTCTGTAAGCTTGTTTAAAAAATCCATTAGTAAAACTTTTTCTACCTTTCCTCCACCTGCCCATATTTGTGCTGGTGTTAATCCGCTCCATAATTCTGAAGGTTCATTTTGCCATTTCTTTATAGCTTCATTTTTATCTTTAGATTTACTACTTAACTCTTTAAATTGTATATCTATGTTTTTAGAAATTTTTTCATTAAATAAATTAAGTACTCCACCAGTTTTAGAGTAAACTGAAGCATATATTAAATCCCCGTTAGTAAGTGGTAACATTCTTTCATATAAACCTAATATATTAGTATTTTTTAATTTAGGTGCTACATCTAATACTGGTGAATTATCTTTTCTTTTCATTGCTTCAATAAATATAGTATTGTTTTCTAATTTTTCGTATTTTTCATTTAAAGAACATTCTATTTGTATTGATATTATTTTTTCTGCTACCTCATCATTAGGTATCCATAACTCCTTTTGTTTTGGCATCATTACTATTTTTCACCTCTTAATTTTTCTAATAAATCATTTGCTTCCTTATAATGTGGATTTAATTTTAAACTTCTTTTAAGCAACTTTTCCCCTTCTTTATAATTATCGTTATAATTAATCTCACAAACTGCTATGTTATATAAACATTTAGATTTTATAAATTCTTTATTATCCATCTTATTTATGTAGTTTAAACTCTTATTATAAAAATCCATGCTCTTTTGAAACATACCTAACAAATAATATATTAATCCTAAGTTATAGTACACAAGAGCATCTCTATCATATAAACTTAAAGCATTTAAATATTTATCTCTAGCTTTAAACAAATTCCCATAAAATCTTAAATCAATATCTGCCATTACGGACTCTGTAAAATAATTATCTGGATATTTCTTTAATGATTTATAACAAACCTCTGCTAGTTCCAGATCCTTTTCATTAAAAGAAATTATAAACAAAAGCATTTGCTTTCCCCAATTTAAATCCAAGACTTCTTTGTTATTTTTTATATAATCTTTTAAATATCTATGTATAGCTTTATGATTACTTATTCCTTCTAATATTAAATCTTTATAATTAGAATTATCTATATTTTGTCTATAATTATCTAAAAGAAGTTTTTCGTACTTCTTACTTAAGTTTTTTTTCATTCCTGCCCATTATTCTCCCTTCAAAATAAATAATATAACACATATAAGTATACAATATTTTTTCATTTACATGCAAAATTTTATATATTTTTGTAATTAATTTTATATAAATATATAGGAAATTTGTCCTATTTGATTTTTATCTACTTAATTTACACTTAGAAAATATAAATATTTGTATTACTAAATAAGTATAAGGTTATATTTTTATCCTAACTATATTAAAGTTAAATCTATTCTTATTTTCAAAGAAAATCCTTTCATTAACACTTATTTATTTTCTGCATAGAATAAAGTGTGTTTATTTTATAGGAGGTTCATAAATGTTTAATTATTATAATCCTTGTTCTATGTGCATGCCTATTCCTATTTATCTTAAAGCCCCTTATCCAATGATGCCTATGGGATATGGCTGCGATCATGTGAATGAAACTAAAGAAAATGATGATGACTTAAAATGCTTATATCCAAGAATTTATTTTAAAGTCTATCCTTTAGTAAAAAGACACTGTGACATGATGGAAAGAGAAAAGGGTAAGAACTATTGTCCTTGTGAAAAGGAAATGGCTGATGCTTGTAAAGAAATCTACAAAAGAATAAAACATGAATTAGATGATGATGATGATGATTACACTAGACAACGCCGTTATAGAAGACGTCATGCTATAAATGATCTTATAAGAATAATACTTATAGGTGAACTTTTTGGTAGACGAAGAAGGAGAAGAAGAAGACATTCTGATCATAATCCTAATTATAATTATTATGCTTTTGATGATGACAACGACTATTATGATTTTGATGATGACTATGATGACTAATATTTTTCACTAATTATCCTTTTTAAGAAACATAAAAATATTTTCTACAAATTTACAAAGAGTTTATTAATAAAACTATACTATTAATAAACTCTTTGTTTATAGTTATAAAAAATGATTTTTTAGCATTCTAATTTTGTCTTAATAGATTCCCATACCTCTTCATCTTTTTTATCTATTAATATATTATATTTGTTTCCTCTTATTTCTGTATCAAATTTACAAACTGAAGAATATATACAATAATCACAAGAGGATCCATCCTTCTTTTTATATGGCTTTATTTCTATGTTTCCCTCTAACATTTCCTCACAAATTTCAATTATTGTATACCTTACATATTTTCTTAATGTTTCAAACTCTTCTTTTGTAGCTACAGAGGATTTACCTTCTGATACTCCTCCATCTTTTTTAAGCATAACAGGTATGATATCCGATATACCAGATATTATATTATCCATATCTTTTATAACATTAGGATCATTTAATATTAGTCCTTTCATTTTTAAATTTTTTATTATATTTTTTTCAATTTCCTCATCACTGATATCTACAGTATTTTTTACTATAGGATCATCTAATTTTAAATATAAAAGTGCCCCTGGTTCTCCATTTACGCCAGATCTTTCAGCTAATTCTGTAAGTATAGCATCTAAATATATTAATAGTTGTAATTGTAATCCATAATAGACATCAGATAATTTAAATTCCTTTGTACCGGATTTATAATCTATTATTTTTAAATAAGTAGCGCCATCCTTTTGCAAGAGATCTACTCTATCTACTCTACCTATTAAATTTACAACTTCCCCTGAATGAAGTTCCATTGCTATAGGAGGATAGTCTCCATCTACATCAAAGGATAATTCATAATAACTTGGTTTAAAATTTCCTCTTTTTATATGTTCTCCTATAAGCCATATAGATCTTTTTAAAATCTTCTTTACACTTTTCGTTACATATTCATATCTTTTTGAACTATTTAATATGTCTAAGGATTTATTATCTAATTCCTCATTAATTAGTTTATCAATTTCTTCTTCTGCCCAATTTAAATCCATGGTATTCCACTCTAGCCCTTCCTTTTCTAGCTCATGTGAAAACTTCTCCAATATGCTATGCATGAATATTCCTAAATCTGGATAACTTAAATTAAATATTTTTCTATCTTTAGCCTTTAATCCATATTGTACAAAGTAGGCAAAGGGACATTGAGAAAATTTTTCTACTCTAGATACACTTATTTTCAATGGTTTACCATATAAATTCCTTATTTTTTTTGTTTCTATATATTTGCTTTGATTTGTATAATCAAAACCTTTTATTAATCTATTTAATTTTTCAATCCAAAATTCATTTTCTAAATACCATTTATATGTATCTCCCCATATATTATCTATTTTTACCCCCTCTACATCTTTTCTTAAATTAGATATTAGATAATTAAAAGTTGGCTTTGCAGAGGATATATTTTTTAGTTCTTCTTCTTCACCATTGAGTCTTACTATATCATTTTCTTCACATATATTAGTAAATATTTTCTTTATCCTTGATATAATTATAGATGGTCTTAAAGTTTTTCCCTCTCCATCTGCTATAGGGTAGCTCAATCTTAAATATTTACTTGGGGTAGTTAATGTAGAATATACTAAAAATTGTTCCTCAAAGGCTATACTTTTAGTATCTTTAGCTATTTCTAAGCCCTTTTCTCCTAAAAATTGCCTATCCTCATCGCTTAAAATTCCTTCTTCTTTTAATGGGGCTGGGAATATTCCATCATTTACCCCTACTATATATAAGATATTTATATTGTGACTTCTAAGTCTTGTTATACTTCCCACTATTACTTGATCTAAGGTAGGTGGTATAAGCCCTATTTCATATTCTGAAAATCCTGTTTGAAGTATCTTAAAAAATTCTTTTAAGGATATTTTTTCTTCACCTATAACCTCCGCTATTTGATCTAAAACTTCCATCACTATATTCCATATTTGATTGTATTCACTAGCTTTTTCTACTTCACCTTCTACTTTAAAATTTTCTATCATATTCTGTATTTTATCTGGTAGGTTTATACTACATAAAAATTCATATAATACTTCACAAAACTCTTTTGCCCTATCTTTACTTTTAAAACTTTTATTAAGAGATACAATAGGATCCATAGCTTCATATCTTATATCATTTATTTTATCTAATAGCTCTTTTTCAACCTGCTCTTGTAATTCATAATTGCTAAAAGATTTATGTTCCCAAGGCTTATCATTAGTCCATTGATATCCTTTAATGCCATTAGCAAGCACATAATTTTCTAAAATATCCATTTCTTCATTATTAATATCTAAAAGTCCAGTTTTTAAATATCTAAATACTGATTCATAAGTCCAATTTTTAGATAAAACCTCTAGGGCAGAGAGTATTAATACTATTATTGGATTATTATTTATTTCTCTCTTTTTATCTATAAAAAATGGAATATTATATTGCAAAAAGACAGAACTTATTATATTTTCATATCCTTCCAAATCTCCCGTAATTACTGCTATATCCTTAAATCTACAACCTTTATCTCTACAAAGTTTTATAATATCCTTTGCGGTGTTTTCTATTTCTGTAAATTGATTTAAAGTTTTAAGCATGCAAATATCTTTTGTTTCATTTTTATACTCTTTATAAGGAAAAGAAAACATATTTTTCTCTAAATGCTGAAGTTCTATACTATTCTTGAACCTTACACAAGGGTCACATTTAAGTGCTATTGGTTTATCTAATTTTATATTATTATCTTCTATTATTTCTAGCAATTTATTTTCTGTATTTTTAATAGGAGAAAACACATCTGTAGTATCAACAAATCTACCTTGATTTAAATAATCTGTACACAAAGTTATATTTATTCTATAGGATTTTAAAAGTAATTTTTCTAGTACAGAATATTCTTGAGGAGAAAAACTTGAAAATTCATCTATCCATATTTCTGCATTATCAAACTGCTTACTTTTATTTAATTTTTCTACCAATATAGTTAAATCATCTTCATTATCTATATAGTTTTTATGTAATCTTCTTTCAAACTCAGAAAATATCAAAGACAAATCTTCCATTTTATATTTTAAATTATCCTCTTCAATACTATCTAAATTATTTATTATAATTTCAGGAGTTACATTATATCTTTTAAATTCTGTTATAATATCTGAAATTGTGGTAATGAATCCTTGCCTTTTAGCAGCTTTTTTAAATACTTTTAAATTATTTTTATTATCTTCAATTATATTATATAAAAGCATGCTTTTACCGGATTCATTCATATGTTTAGCAGTTATACCTCCCACTTCATTAAAGACCCTATAAGCCATTCTTTTAAAACTTAATACCTGTGTTTTAAACCCGGTTTTTTCACCTAATACTTCTATTAAATTTTTTTCTGCTTGGAAAGAAAATTGTTCTGGTACCAATAATATAAGTGGCCTATCTACATCTTCTTCTATTCTTTTTTTTATACTATTTAAACAATATTGACTTTTTCCACTGCCAGCCCTTCCATATATAAATCTTAGACTCATAAAATCCACTCCCTAAATTCTATACATTTAAATAAATTGAATATAGTATATACATATTTAAAATTTTATCTCATTACTATCATCGTTAATACTCTTTAGAGGTCAAGATATAATTATTCTAAGAACTTTATCTGGACCTAAAAATCATTTCTTTAAATAAGTTACACTTAAATTTCATCTATATACATTCTACCAAATTTAAATCTGTAATGTAGAAAATTTTTAATAGAGCTCAGTTTAGAACTTTTTAGCAAAATAAGTCACTTTATAAGTATATTTTATATATTTGTGGTGTTAAAATTAAATCTATTATATTTATTATCATTATTATTTGTGCTAAAATAAATTTGGGTAGTATCCAATTTGGAACTGCACCTGATTGTTTTTATTTTTAAATTTGTATAAAAACTGCTCACATCAATAAAATTAAGACAAACTATTATCTTAATGTCTTAAATTATAATACTAATGCAACTGTATTTGAAAATTTTTTCTCAAAACAGTATGTTTATCTCAAATTTTTTCTATTCATATATACTTTAGATATCCTTATTTAAAGTATTTTGTCTAATCTTTTTATAAAAACAATTCGGATGCTCATTGGTATTCTATCCATCCTAATAAATTTTTACAAAATTATTTACAATATAATATTAATATTTTAGGAGGGATACAATGCGTAATACTGTATCAACTTTTCAAGAATTAAAAAACAAAGGTGAAAAAATAACTATGTTAACTGCCTATGATTATTCTATGGCAAAACTTATAGACTCCTCTGGAATTAATGGAATACTAGTTGGAGACTCCTTAGGAATGGTGTGTCTAGGATACGAAAATACACTTAGTGTAACTATGGAAGATATGCTTCATCATACCAAAGCAGTTGTAAGAGGAACTTCTAATGCTTTAGTTGTAGGAGATATGCCTTTTATGTCTTACCAAACTTCTATTTATGATGCGGTGTATAATGCAGGAAGATTTATAAAAGAAGCTGGCGCTCACGCTGTAAAATTAGAGGGTGGTGCCACTGTAGCTGAAGAAGTTAAAGCTATAGTTAAAGCCCAAATTCCTGTAATGGGACACATAGGTTTAACCCCTCAATCTGTAAATATGTTTGGAGGATTTAAAGTTCAAGGGAAAAATGAAAAAATAGCAAAAAAACTAATAGAAGATGCTAAAATTTTAGAAGATGCGGGAGCTTTTTCTATAGTTTTGGAATGTATTCCAGAAAAATTATCAAAAATAATATCAGAATCCATATCTATTCCAACTATAGGCATAGGCGCAGGAAAATATTGTGATGGCCAAATTCTGGTTTATCAAGATATGCTTTCTATGTTTTCAGATTTCAAACCTAAATTTGTTAAATCCTTTGGAAATATAGGTAAATCTATAAAAGATGGTGTATCTCAATATATAGAAGAAGTTAAAGAAGTTACATTTCCTGAAGAAAAACATACTTTTAAAATAGATGATGATGTAATAAATAAATTATATTAATAAAGAAACTAATAAATGTTATTAAATACTTATTTAATAACTAAAGGGAGGGTAAAAGCTGATTATATCAGCTAAACAATATGAATATAGTTCACACAATAAAAGATGTTAAAGAAATTATAAAAAAATGGAAAGACGAAAATTTATCTATAGGCTATGTACCTACTATGGGCTATTTACATGAAGGTCATGCCTCTCTTATAAAAAAAGCTAGAGAAGAAAATGATAAAGTTGTGGTTTCAATTTTTGTAAATCCAATTCAATTTGGACCAAAGGAGGATTATTCTACTTATCCTAGAGATTTAGATAAAGATTCATCCTTATGTTACGAATTTGGAGCAAATTTAATTTTTAATCCTGAAGCTTCAGAAATGTATCCTAATAAAATATATAGCCATGTAAATGTGGGTACACTTACAGAAAATTTATGTGGAGAAAAAAGGCCTGGTCATTTCCAAGGGGTATGCACAGTTTTAACAAAATTTTTTAATATAATAGTCCCTACAAAAGCTTATTTTGGTGAAAAAGACGCTCAGCAATTGGCTGTAGTAAAAAAGATGGTTCAAGATTTAAATTTCCCTATAGAAATAATAGGTTGTCCTATTATTAGAGAATCTGATGGTTTAGCTAAAAGTTCAAGAAATGCTTACTTAAATATAAAAGAAAGAAAATCTGCATTAGTATTAAATAAAAGTCTAAAAGAAGCCATAAATGCATTAGAATCTGGTGAAACAAAATCAAATACTATAAAAAATATTATAGTAAACAGGCTAAATAAAGAGCCTCTAGCAAAAATAGATTATGTAAGTATAGTAGATAGCGATAGCTTACAACCTGTTGAAGAAATAAAATCTTCAATATTAGTAGCCATAGCAGTTTATATAGGTAAAACAAGACTTATAGATAATTTTACTTTTATAAAATAATTTTATCATGGTTTTAAGATAAAATTCATGGTGAAATATAGACTATGTTTATTATATATAATAACAACTAATATATACTCCATATAGTACATGTTGTGCTACTCAAGATATTATAAGTGAGGTATAAATAAATGACAATAACTATGTTAAAATCAAAAATTCATAGAGCTACTATAACAGAAGCTAATCTTAACTATGTAGGAAGTATAACTATAGATAAAAATCTAATGGATAAAGCTAATATTTTAGAATATGAAAAAGTTCAGATAGTAGATATAGATAATGGAAGTAGGTTTGAAACCTATGTAATAGCTGGTGAAAAAAATAGTGGTGTAATCTGTTTAAATGGAGCCGCTGCACGTATGGTTCAAAAAGGCGACAAAATTATAATAATGAGTTACTGTGATTTAACTATAGATGAAGCTAAAAAATTTAATCCTACAGTATTATTTGTAGATAATAAAAATAGCATAGAAAAACTAACTAATTATGAAAGACATGGTGAAATAATATAATTATTTTTTATTAATGTTTTCCTAATACTTATATTTTATTAAATTTTGGAAATACTAACATTATAGAACTAATAAAGGAGATGTAAATATGAGAACATTAGATATTATTTCACTTACATTAGTAGTAATTGGCGCTATAAACTGGGGACTTATTGGTTTTTTTAGATTTGATTTAGTTGCGGCTTTATTTGGAGATATGTCTGCATTTACAAGAGTTATATATGCTCTTGTAGGAATAGCAGGTTTATATGCAATTTCATTCTATGGTAGGGACAGAAACGAAGAACCTAGAGAAGAAAAATAAGGAAAGTGCTTAGCACTTTCCTTATTTTATGCATTCATTTCTAATGTCTCTTCTTTTAAACTTTCTTCCTCTACTATATCGTTTGGTTTACCTACAAATCTAATTACTACTGCAACTAATCCTATTGATAATGGTAAAACTATATATATTGGTAACCCTAATCCTGCTGGAATGTATCCGAATAATATTGTACATGCTGCTATAGTTAAAGCATATACCATTTGCGTTGATGTATGATCCAAATGATCACAAGCAGATCCCATAGAAGACATTATAGTTGTATCTGATATTGGAGAGCAATGATCTCCAAATATTGCTCCAGTTAAAACCGCGCTTACATTTATTACTACATAAGTTGGATCTGGTGATATGGCATAGGCTAATGGAATTGTTAAAGGCATCAATATACCCATTGTTCCATAAGCTGACCCTGTAGCAAAAGATATAACAGATCCAAATATGAATATTATGCTTGGTAATAAAAATTTTGGTATAGAGTTGGACAAAATTGAAACTAAAAAAGTAGCTGTTCCAAGTTCTTTTATAACTGCACTTAAAGACCAAGCAAGAAGTAATATAACTGCTGTTATAATTAAAGATTTCATTCCTGTAATCCAAACATCTATAGCTTCTCCCACTTTAAAAATCTTTTGTGATGCTCCCATTATTATTGCTACTATGCTTGCAAGTAATGCGGATTGGAATAAAACTACACTGGCATCTGATGCACTGAAGGTTTCTCTTAAAGCATCAAAGGATGCAGGTGATGTTTGTAGCATTTGTATTAAAGCCTTATCTTCTCCTCCCATTATAGCTTGATAACCATTATAATAAAAACCTGCAAAGGCTCCAATTATTAATATTCCTATTGGAATTATAGCATTCCAAATACTTAACTTTATTCCTTCTCTTGGTTCAAGTTCTGTAGTTTCATCAGAAACCATTGGTTTTGCTGTATCTGATAAAAGCTTACCTGTAGTTCTTGCTCTTCTTTCAGCTTTAAGCATTGGACCAAAGTCTCTTCCCATTAAAGCTATTAATACTATAAATACTAATATTAATATGTTATAAAATCTATAAGGTATAGTTGATAAGAACAATCCATATGCATTTACACTTTGGCCAATACTTGCATAAGCATCTTTTATTAAGCTTATTTCATACCCTATCCATGTAGATATAACTGCTATACCAGCTATTGGTGCTGCTGTACCATCTATTATAAAGGCTAATTTTTCCCTTGATATTTTCATTTTATCTGCAACAGGCCTCATGATAGGTCCTACTATAAGAGCATTAGCATAATCATCAAAGAAAACTAATAAACCTAAAAACCAAGTTATAATTTGAGCACTCTTTGGAGTTTTAGCTTTTTTAGCTAAGGATTCCGCAACAGCTTTAGCCCCACCCATTTTAGAAATTACTGCTATAAGTCCACCTATAACCATACATTGAAGTATTATTCCTGCATTCCAAGGATCTGCAAGAGAATTTAATATTCTATTTATTAAATCTAAAAAAGCTTTGAAAATAGCACCGAAAATATTGTTTCCATTTAGCTGTAATAAAAAGCTTCCACTAAAAACACCTAGTGCTAAAGAAATAACTACATTTTTCGTAATAAAGGCTAATACAATAGCTATTACTGGCGGTAAAATAGTCCATATTCCCAATCTGCTAGCATTTTGTGCTACAACCTTTGGGTCTAAGTCTGCTGCTAATACTGACATGTTACTAAATAATAAAATCATTAAAACAAATGAAAAAGTTAATAATATTCCCCTATTTTTTTTCATAAAAATCTCCTCCTCTATTTATAAATTTCAAGCCCTATAAGCTTTAAAATTTAAGTGAATATGGGGAGGAAAACCATCATCAAAAACAAAAAAGCCTTAAGCTTTACACTCAAGGCATATAGACGTACTTGTGCGCACATAAATAAAACAGTACGAATACTTTGAATGATAGCTCTCCACAAAATAAATTTGTGACAGTGTTACACATATTCTATGTAACCCCAGCATACAACCTTAAAGCCTCAATTGTATACTTCGGCGATATTCCCTTTCCTCTTACTTCATAGTGCTTATCTCTGTAAAAGTACTAATTAACACCGCACCTCTATCTACTTGTTATTCACTTTTAGTTAATTATAGTATTTATATCATATATAGTCAAGTTATTTTCTAAAGGATTTTAACACTTTCATAATATTATATAAATTTTTCTGTAAAAAATCCATTAAAAATTATTAAAATTAAAATTTTTAAAAAGTTTATATATTACTAAAAATATTTGATACCTTAAATTTTATTTTATTTCTATAGTACTTTTTTTAAAAATTCCTTAGTTCTTTCTTCTTTGGGCCATGTAAAAAATACCTGTGGACTAGCCTCTTCTACAAATTTACCTCCATCCATAAAAATAACTCTATCTGCAACTTCCTTGGCAAATCCCATTTCATGAGTTACAACTACCATAGTTATACCTTCTTCTGCCAACTTTTTCATAACAGATAAAACTTCTCCTACTAGCTCTGGATCTAAGGCAGAAGTTGGTTCATCAAAAAGCATTATATCTGGATTCATAGCTAATGCCCTTGCTATGGCTACCCTTTGCTTTTGTCCTCCAGATAATTTACTAGGATAATAATCCATTTTATCCTCTAATCCAACCTTTTTAAGAAGATCTTTAGATCTTTCTAAAACTTCTTCTTTATTCTCCTTTTTAGAAACTAATGGCCCTATCATTACATTATCTAATGCAGTCATATGAGGAAATAAGTTAAAATTTTGAAATACCATTCCCATTTTAGAACATGCTTCTTTCATGGATTTTTTATCCTTGGAGTTTAAAATTTTTCCTTCTATTTCTATAATTCCACCATTTATTTCTTCTAAACCGTTTAAGCACCTTAAAAAAGTACTTTTTCCTGATCCAGAAGACCCTATTATTACTACCACTTCACCCTTTTTAACTTTCAAATTTAAATTTTCAAAAACTATTAACTCACCAAAAATTTTTTTAATATTTTTAGTTTCTATCATAACCTCTTCTTTATCTATCATCTTATTGTAGTTATCTATAATTAAGGATTTTTCCATCATTACTCCTCCAATGTATTTAATTTTTATCTTTGTAATTTTATCGCTTTATCTTAATACAGTAATAAATTCTATATTAATACTTTATCATATTAATTTGTTTTTGAAAATAATAAAATAATTTTTTATAAAAAAAGTTTTTCTTATAATCTTAAAATCATAAGAAAAACTTTAATATAATTGTAAAATATGACTTGAAAATTTATCCGATAACTAACCACTCTAATACTCCCATCTTCTTCAAAGTTGGAGTAAAGAGCGGCTACGTTTCTGGATAACCATTTTCTCCTAAAGAGGATAACGACTTCTAAGGAGTAAAACTCCTTAGAAGTCTGTTAATAAGCTTTAGAGGGAATAAAAACTCCCTCTAAAGACAAGAACTCTATTTATATATCTAATTAAAGGGTAATAGGGAATTAAAAATTATATATTAATTTAAAAATTTTCTATAATTGCCGCTGTAAATTCTTCTGTTGTAGAATTTCCGCCTAAATCCTCTGTAAGGTATTTTCCCTCTACAAATACTTTTTCTATAGCATTTTCTATTTTTTTAGCTTTTTCATTTTCTCCGATATACTTTAACATCATAGCACCACTTAGTATGCAAGCTGTTGGGTTAGCTTTATTTTTACCTGCAATATCAGGAGCAGCACCATGGGCAGCTTCAAATACAGCTCCTTTATGTCCTATATTAGCTCCTGGAAGTAATCCCAATCCACCAACTAAACCAGCTGCCATATCTGATAAAATATCACCATATAAATTAGGCATTACTAAAACATCATATTTTTCTGGATCTAAAACTAATTTCATAGCCATAGCATCTACTATTACATCTTCAAAATTTATATCCTTATTTCTACTAGCAACTTCCTTTGCACATTTTAAAAATAATCCATCTGATAATTTCATTATGTTAGCTTTATGCACTGCAGTTACCTTATTTCTATTTTCTTTTCTTGCTAGATTAAAAGCATAATCAACTATTCTATCACTAGCTTTTTTAGTAATTACCTTTATACTTTCTGCTATATCATCACCAATCATATGCTCAATACCTGCATATAAATCCTCTGTGTTTTCTCTTACAATTATTAAATCCACATTTTCATATCTAGATTTTATTCCTTTATAACTTTTTACAGGTCTTATATTTGCATATAAATTTAAACTTTTTCTTAAAGTAACATTTACACTTCTAAAGCCTTTTCCTACAGGAGTAGTTACAGGCCCTTTTAATGCTACTTTATTCTCCTTTATACTATCTAAAACATAGTCTGGAAGAGGGGTTCCATATTGGTCTAAAACTTTTTCTCCCGCCTCTACTACATGCCAATTAATATCTACTCCCACTGCATCTATAACTTTTCTTGCAGCTTCAGTTACTTCTGGGCCTATACCATCTCCTGGTATTAAAGTTATATTGTGTTTCATCATATCCCTCCGAAAATCTATAAGTAGAATACTTTTAAGTATTTACTATATTTGTAAATTATCAATTTAATTTATAATTATAATATTTTTTATTATTTTTACTATTATTATATATAATATTCCCTATAAATTATATTTATTTAAACATGTTAATAATAATTTGTTACTATCCATATTTATTCTAATTCTAAATTTTTGTAGCTATTGTTGAGAACTTTTTATTAAATTTAATAATCCGCCCTTTAAAATCATCTTCTTTTGTCTATCTGTTGCTTCTAATAAAGTTTTATATTTTATGCCCTTAGTTTTATTTATTATATCTATTTTACCTATTTCCACTTGATTTAGTACATTTTCTATTACTAATTCATCCATTTCACCTATAGAATCATAATCTTCTTCTCTTTCAAAAACTAAAGGTAATATACCATTATTTATTAGATTTGCTTTATGAATTCTAGCAAAAGATTTTGCTAAAACTGCTTTTATTCCTAAATAAACAGGGGCTAAAGCTGCATGTTCTCTACTAGAACCTTGGCCGTAATTTGTTCCTGCAACTATTATACCTCCTCCATTTTCTTTAGCTTTTTCAGGGAATTTTTCATCACATGGAGTTAAGCAAAAGTTTGATAAATAAGGCACATTAGATCTATAAGGCAAAAGTTTAGCATTAGATGGCATTATATGATCCGTTGTAATATTATCTCCCACCTTAGTTAATACCTTTCCAGTCACTAATTCTTTTAAAGCTTCTGATTTAGGAAAAGGCTTTATATTTGGTCCTCTTTTAACCTCTATAACTTCTCCTTCTTTGGCTGGCTCCATTATTAAATTATCATTTATCAAAAATTTATTAGGCATTTTTATATCTTCAAAATCAGTTAACTCAGTAGGATCTGTTATATATCCTGTTAAAGCTGAAACTGCTGCCACTTCTGGACTTACTAAATATACATTAGCGGATTTTGTTCCAGACCTACCCTCAAAATTTCTATTAAAAGTTCTTAAAGATACAGCATCTGTACAAGGAGATTGCCCCATTCCTATACATGGTCCACAAGCACATTCTAGTATTCTCGCTCCTGCCATAACTAAATCTGTTAAAGCTCCATTGTTAGCCATCATGTTCAGAACCTGTTTAGAACCCGGTGCTATAACCAAAGATACATTTTCTGATACAGTTTTTCCCTTTAATATACTAGCAGTTCTTAACATATCTCTATAAGAGGAATTTGTGCAACTACCTATAGCTACTTGATTTACTTTTATATTTTTAAGTTCTGATACTGGCACTATATTATCAGGACTATGTGGACAGGCTGCTAAAGGTTTTAGCTCTGATAAATTTATTTCTAATTCTTCATCATAAATAGCATCCTCATCTGCTATTAAATACTTATAATCTTCCTCTCTTTCTTGAGCTTGTAAAAACTCCTTAGTAATTTCATCTGATGGAAAGATTGATGTAGTAGCTCCAAGTTCTGCTCCCATATTAGTTATAGTTGCTCTCTCTGGAACTGTAAGAGTTTTTACTCCTTCTCCTGTATATTCAAATATTTTTCCTACTCCACCCTTTACAGATAATCTTCTTAAAACTTCTAATATAACATCTTTAGCAGATACAAATGGTCTTAATTTTCCTATTAAATTTACCTTAACTACTTTAGGCATATTTATATAATATTCTCCACCTGCCATAGCTACTGCTACATCCAATCCACCAGCACCTATAGCTAACATTCCTATACCTCCTCCTGTTGGAGTATGGCTATCGGATCCTAATAAAGTTTCTCCAGGCACACCAAATCTTTCTAAATTAACTTGATGGCATATTCCATTACCTGGTTTTGAAAAATAAATTCCGTGTTTTTTAGCTACTGTTTGTATATATAAATGGTCATCCGCATTCTCTGGTCCACTTTGCAACATATTGTGGTCTATATAAGCCACTGATCTTTTAGTCTTTACTCTATCTATACCTAAGGCTTCAAACTGAAGATAAGCCATAGTTCCTGTAGAATCCTGAGTTAAAGTATTATCTATTTTAATAGCAATTTCTTCTCCTTTAGTCATATTTCCTTTTACTAAATGGGATTTTATTATTTTTTCTGTTAATGTTAAACCCAACTGTTATTCCCCCAATCAATTTGTACTTTAATATTTATCTTTTGTTTTTTCTTACTAACCTTTGATTTATCCTAGTTTTTACTTTTCAGATACTGATCTTTCACCAATTTTAACTTTGGAATTTTGTAAAATTATATATTAATCACTAACTAGCTCTTTGAAATAAGTCTGGTATAAGCTGTTTTACTATAATTTCTAATTCATTATTTCCTATTATTGTTGTTCTACCATTTTCATATTGATTATCTACCCATTCTTTTATTGCCAGAATTCTTTCATCTTTTTTATCTATCTTATTTTCACCCTTTAATTTAAAGTAAGTGTTTATCCAAGCCGCAATACCAGCTAATCCTGAATATTGATTTACAGCAACCACAACTGGTCTGTCTAAAATCTTTTCTGTATTGAAAATATTATATATTTCCTCATTTTTTAATATACCATCTGCATGTATACCAGCCCTTGTAACATTAAACTCACTTCCTACAAAAGGTGTTCTTGGTGGTATATTATAATTCATTTCCTGTTGGAAATATTCTGCTATTTCATTTATGACATGTAAATTCATATTAGCGGTATTGCCTTTTAATTGTCCATATTCTATAATCATAGCCTCTAGTGGACAATTTCCTGTTCTTTCTCCTATACCTAAAAGAGAAGTGTTTACAGATGAGCAACCATAAAGCCATGATGTGGAAGCATTGGCTACTACACCATAAAAATCATTGTGTCCATGCCACTCTATTCTCTCTGAAGGAACATTACAACAATATCTAAGTCCATGAATAATTCCTTGAACACTTCTTGGTAGTGATGCTCCACTATAAGGAACCCCTAATCCTAAAGTATCGCAGGCTCTTATTTTAACAGGAATATTAGCTTTATTAGAAAGTTCCATTAATTTATTTACAAAAGGAACTACAAAACCATAAAAGTCTGCTCTTGTTATATCTTCTAAATGGCATCTTGGAACAATCCCATTAGCTAAAGCTTCTTCAGCAATTTCTAAATACATATTCATAGCCTTTTCCCTTGTTGTATTAAGTTTCTTAAATATATGATAATCTGAACAAGACATAAGCATGCCAGTTTCTTTTATTCCCATTTCTTTAACTAATTTAAAATCTTCTTTGCTTGCTCTTATCCATGAAGTAACTTCTGGGAACTTATAACCTCTATCTAAACATATTTCCGCTGCCTTTCTATCCTTCTCAGAATACAAGAAAAATTCTGTTTGTCTTATTATCCCAGATTCGTTATCTAATTTATGAAGATAGTCATATATTTTTACTATTTGTTCTGTAGTATATGGTGGCATCGATTGTTGTCCATCCCTAAATGTTGTATCAGTAATCCATATATCCTTTGGTAAATCCATTGGAACCTGTATATCATTGAATGTTACCTTTGGTATTTCATCATATGGAAATAAATCCTTATACAAATTAGCACTTGATATATTTTGAAGCACATGATTATATGAAGATTTAACTATTTTAACCATCATAATTCCCCCTAAATTTATTTATTGTTCTTACCCCACATTTTTTTCAAAAACCGTATTATGCATTTTTTAATTTTTTTCCTTCATTTTTAGATAGTATTTAACTTTTATCCATCATATTATAATTGTTAAATATATTTAATATGTATTAATTTATATTACTGTTTAACTTGTATTTTAATATTATATATGCTTTATAATTGGTATTCTATCACCCTAATAAAAATTAATCAACTATCTTTTCGCTCTATTTTTGCAATTTCAAATAAATATATTGCAATTGTTTGCTTTTGCTTTAAAAATCATACAATTGATATTTTTTTTTATCATCTTGCATAGAACCTTGTTTATCTCAAAGAAAAATACTTAAAATAGACTAAATCTACTTTTTTTAACACATTAAATATAAAAAAATACACTTAATAAACATATGATATGATTTATTAAGTGTATTCTCTATATCACCCAATCTGTTTTGGGATATCATTTATTGATTTCTTACTTTCTCTAATTCCTTTTGTATAATTTCTTTAATAGTCTCAGATAAATTATTTTGTTCTTCTTTAGAAAGTTCTTTAGGATATATCGGTGGACATACTATTAAATCTACATCTGCAGCTTTTATCTTTCCACCATTAGCTTCTCTCACCTTGTAGGTACCATTAATAGCTATAGGCACTATAGGTACTCCCGCTTTTATGCCTAATTTCATACTTCCCTTCTTAAATTCCCCTAAATTTTCTCCCCTACTTCTTGTACCTTCTGGAAATATCAACATACTATATCCATTTTTTAGATTTTCTACACCTTCATTTATTGTTTTTACTGCTGCTCTAACGTTTTGTCTATCCATAAAAACACATTTCATTTCTTTCATCCAATAAGTCAATATTCTAAGCTTTAGCATTTCTTTTTTAGCTACAAAACCTACATATCTATCTAAAGATGAAACTATAACAGGTACATCTAATAATCCTTGATGGTTTCCAACAAATAAACAAGGCCCATCAGGCACATTCTCTAATCCTTTTTTATTTATTCTTATGCCTATACCCTTAACTATGAAATTTGCCCACCCTAAAACACTTTTATTAATATACTTTTCTATTTCTTCTTTATTGCCTTTTCTCTTTAAATATTTTAATTTTATTATTCTTAAAAGAGATAGCATCATATAAAATGCAAAACCTAAATATAAAATAAATGATTTCATTATAAATTCTCTCCTTTTGTTATGTAACTTCACTTTACTATTATAATATATATAAAAAAACTTATCTACTTTTGGTTAATTTATGTTAGAATTAAATAATGTATACTTTATTTAACATAACACAGGGAGTTGAATTTATGAAACTTAAGAAAAAAAATTTAATAATAGCTTGTTTATTGATATGTTTATCAATTATATTTACGGCTTGTTCTCAGCAGTCCTCTAACGCTATTAATACTTCTAACAAATCTAATGAGTTAAAAGTTCATTATATAGATGTTGGACAAGGAGATAGTATTCTGGTTCAAACAAAGGACAAAAATATATTAATAGATGCTGGAACTCGTAAAAGTTCTGATAATCTAATAAATTATTTAAAAAAACAACATATAAAAAAGTTAGATTATGTAATAGCCACTCATCCTCATGAAGATCATATAGGTGGAATGCCAAAGGTTATTGATGAGTTTGAAATTAGTAACTTTTATGCTCCTAAAAAGACTGCCAATACTAAAATTTTCAAGGATATGATATTACAACTTAAAAAGAAAAATTTAAAAATCAATGTAGCTAAAAAAGGGATATCTTTAGATCTATCTAATGATAGCTCCTTAGATTTTTTAGCTCCAGTTAAAGATAATTATGAAAATACAAATGACTATTCTGCAGTAATAAAATTAACCCATGGAAATACAAAGTTCTTATTTACAGGGGATGCAGAAAAAACAAGTGAAAAAGATATTTTAAACTCAAATGTTGATCTATCTTCTAATATCCTTAAGGTTGGTCATCATGGTAGCCATTCTTCCTCCTCTAAAGAATTTTTAGATAAAGTTAACCCTAAAATGGCTATAATAAGTTGTGGTAAAAACAATGATTATGGGCATCCACACAAGGAAACTATGAAAGAATTGAAAAAAAGAAATATTGAAGTTTATAGAACAGATATAGATGGAAATATACTTTTAACAAGTGATGGAGAAAACATTAAAAAGAACTAGAAAATAGATTTAATTTTAATATAGCAAAAATAAAAAAATATATGAAATAAACATATGAAAGAGCTTTAGTAGTTCTTAATTTGGCGGAATTAAAAATTTACGTAATTCCTCACAGGACGTGAGGAGCCAGTAGTGAAGCCAAGGATGGCGCCTCTACTGGGTAGAAAATTTTTAATGTAGCCATATTTAGAACTACTTAGCAAAATGAATAGTTTATGAATGTATTTTTTATTTTTGCGGTATTAAAATTAAATCTATTTTAAGTTAAACTTTGATACGCAAATAAGGATATTGGAATAAAATATACCAACATCCTTTTTATATTCATATTATATTTATCAAAAAATAAAAATGGCTCCGCGAAAAGGATTCGAACCTTCAACCTATCGGTTAACAGCCGAGTGCTCCACCGTTGAGCTATCGCGGAATATTTTTATCTGGCAACGACTTACTCTTCCACAGGGCCTCCCCTGCAGTACCATCAGCGCTTTGAAGCTTAACCTTCGTGTTCGGCATGGGAACGGGTGTTACCTTCAAGCCATAATCACCAGATGCTGATTTACAGAAATCTTTGATTTCGTTTTAAATCAGTACTCCTCAGCCTTGCTGAGTGAGTTACCTTTTAAAAAGTTAATATCTTTTCTGAAAGAATGTTCTCTCAAAATTGCACAGTGAATTTTATTTGGTCAAGCCCTCGACTTATTAGTATCAGTCAACTTAACATGTTGCCATGCTTACATCTCTGACCTATCAACCTGGTGTTCTTCCAGGAGTCTTACTAGCTTACGCTATGGGAAATCTCATCTTGAGGTTGGCTTCACGCTTAGAT
>NZ_BAAAAP010000005.1:0-216445 GCF_054768215.1 Clostridium sp. CTA-1 | reverse complement strand
TACATTATTGCTTCAATTAGATTGTGAAGATGAATGTGATTTAATGTTTGGAGATGCTGGAGTAGCCAACTTTTTTATAAATGAAGAAGATTTAAAGAAACTTGATTTTACTAAAGTTTTATATAATTGGGATTGCTGTTAAGTATAAGTATATGTAACTTTGTTTCTGATATAACCATATTATAAAATGTAAAGATTATTAAAGTGGTGAGAAGGATGTATTTATATCCAATGACAAATTTTTATGGTAGTGAACCATATCGCACAGATGAATTGTTAGAACAAATATATGATCCAAACATTTATCCAGTTACCGAAGCAGATTCAGGAGTAGACCCTAATTATATATATGCCGAATACAGATCTATAGATGATATGGATTGTCCTGATATGTTTAGAGTTACTGAATCAGAAATGGCCCTAAGAGATACCATGCGTATGCTTTGGGAACAACATTCTGTTTGGACAAGATTAGCTATAATGAGTATAGTAGCAGGTTCACCCAATGAGGATCTTGTTGTAGCTAGGCTTCTTAGAAATCCTAAAGATTTTGAGGAAGCATTAAGACCTTTCTATGGTGATGAGGTTGCTGCTGAATTTAATAAGTTGCTTACAAGTCATCTTGTTATAGCTTCAGAAATTGTTAAGGCCTCTAAGGCGGGGAATACTGATGCAGCAGCAGATGCTGAAAAAAGATGGTACGAAAATGCAGACCAAATTGCTGAGCTACTTAGCAAAATTAATCCTTATTGGTACTTTGAAGATTGGCAAGCAATGTTACATGAACATTTAGCACTTGTTAAAGCTCAAGCAGTTACTATACTTACATCAGATTATGAAAAAGGTATTTCCATATATGATGATCTTGAAATGCAGGCTTTAGAAATGGCAGATATGATGGCAGAGGGCATTATAGAACAGTTTCCAGAAAGATTTCAAGATTAAACTTTAAAACAATTAATTTTTTATTAAAAGGATATGTTAGATTAAAAGATTGATTTATAACACAAAATAAGGTAGTCAGTGTTGACTACCTTATTTTAATTAAAACTTTATTTATATTTAAATTATTCGCCTTTTATATAGTGTTTCAAGGTAGTTATTACTTATTTTAATTATTTTGTTTGCTGTTTTATCTTATTCATAAAATCCTGCTTCTTTACTACAACGGGAGTAACTGGCTCA
This sequence comes from Clostridium sp. CTA-1, assembly GCF_054768215.1. Lineage (NCBI taxonomy): Bacteria > Bacillati > Bacillota > Clostridia > Eubacteriales > Clostridiaceae > Clostridium > Clostridium sp. CTA-1. Next base: position 215,260 of record NZ_BAAAAP010000005.1, on the reverse strand, counting down.
CCGTAAAAATCTATTGGTTTTCCTAATACTTCACACCCAAGCTGTTTTAATATTATTACAGTTACATCCCTTGCATCTATAAAAACTTTTTCTACATCAAGATTAAACATTTCATTTAGAGAAAATATAGCCATTTTTTTGCCTATTCCTAAGCCACGGAGCCTTTTATCCACTGCAAATCTTCCCCAATGCCATTGATTATCTTGGCACCAACAGGCTACCACTCCAATAATGTCTTCACCTACTCTTGCACACCACCAAATTTGCTTCAAATCTTTATTTATAGGTATTAATTCTTTAGGGATATTTTGTTCATAAGCAAATATTTCTGTGGTTAACCTTATTGCATCATCCAGATAATTTGATGATAATCTTTCTATTTTTATTCGAGAATCATCCTTTATAAGATTATTTTTTAATGCAAGAATACGAAATTCTTTTAAGGATTTTGAAATGTTATCATTAACAGTGTCATTTCCTAAATCTAGGATTTCATTGATAAACTTATTAGCTTCCATATCTCCATTTATCATAGCTTCCAATCCTGATGAAAGAAGGCTAATGTGTTTTATTCTTTTGTCAGTAGGAGATTTTTCTATTTTAATAAAATTTTTAGCTTTTAAACTATTAAGAATTCTACTTAAGGAAGCTTTATCAATTCCTAATTGTATTGCCAATTCGTTAAAAGGAGTAATGCCATTTTGTTTAAGATAGTTCAATACATGAGCTTGTACTAATGTAAGTCCAGAATTTAGACAATTATAATTAAGTAGTCCTAATTCTCTTATGATTAGTCTTAGTTCCTTTCTAACTATTTCTGCCTTATTCAATTTAACATCTCCATTCGTTGATATTATCAATGAAATTATTATACTATATTGAGATTTGCACTGCAATATATAAGTTTTTAGCATACCTTGACAATATCAACTGATTCATGTTATCATACAATAAACCAATCATCCTACGTTTGGAAAGGGGAATATTATTATATGGCTATTCAAAAAATAAATCGTTCAACTTTAGTAGGGCAGGTAACTGCTCAGATTGAAAATATGATAGAAAGTGGCTTATGGAAAGTAGGGGAGAAGATTCCTGCAGAACCGGAATTAATGAATAAATTTGATGTGAGTAGAAACACTTTAAGAGAAGCAATTCAATCTTTAGTTCATGTTGGTATGCTTGAAACTAGACAAGGTATAGGAACTATTGTAAAATCCAACAGTAATTTAGGAATGGCGTTGGAGAAAAAAATTGAAAAAAGCGATCTTTTAGAAACATTAGAGGTTCGTTTGGCGCTTGAAAGGGAAGCAGCGCAACTAGCTGCTGAGAGAAGAGATGTAGAAGATCTAGAACAAATCCAAACTTGCCTAAAAAAATGCAAGATAGCTGCTGAAAACAATGACCCACTCCAATTCATTAAAATGGATATTGATTTTCACAAGTCTATTGTACAGGCTACACATAATAAGATGTTTATTGAGCTTTATGAACATATTACCGATTCATTACAAAATTCCGTTGATAAAGTAATGGAAATAAAGAATACCACAAGCTTTGAGAGTGAAATTCATTATAGTTTACTTGAGGCAATTAAAACAGGAGATACAAAATTAGCTGTTGAGAGTGTTAATGAATATTTGAACAAGGCAAAAGAAGCTCTGTATACCATGATAAATTAATAAAAGGAAAATATACGAAATACTAGGAGGAAACTCATATGATGTCACTAAATAAATCAGATAAAAAACCAAATAATATGGATTTTAAGGTACGCAAATCAGCATCGCTGATGCTTATTATAGGTATTATATTTATTGCGGCCAATTTACGAGCACCTTTAACTTCCGTTGGACCTTTAGTAAAATTTATTAGAGACAATTTACATATATCAAACACACTAGCTGGTATGATTACTACACTACCATTATTCGCTTTTGCACTTTTTTCACCGGTTGCACCTAGATTGGGACGTAAGTTTGGAGTTGAACTAGTACTACTATTGTCAGTTATATTTCTTACTGTTGGTATTATTCTACGTTCTTTGTCAGGGGTTGCTGGTTTATTTATTGGTACTGCTATAATAGGTCTAGCTATTTCCGTTGCTAACGTATTAATACCCAGTCTTATTAAACGAGATTTTCCAGAGAAAATCGGTGTTATGACAGGTGTTTATTCAATATCTATGAATACATTTGGAGCAATAGCTTCTGGTATAAGTGTTCCAATAGCTACTAGATTAGGATTAAAATGGTCTGGAGCATTAGGAATATGGGGAATTTTAAGTTTTATATCAATTATACTTTGGTTACCTCAAGTAAAAGGCAATGATGAAGGAGTATCTGAGGGTCATAAAACAGTTAGTAGCAATGTGAATTTGTGGAAGTCATCCTTAGCATGGCAGGTGAGTTTGTTTATGGGACTGCAATCTTTAGTGTTTTATTCTATGGTAGCATGGATGCCAGAGATTCTAATGCAGAAAGGTATGAGTTCCAATAAAGCTGGTTGGATGCTTTCTCTTATGCAATTAGCTCTGATTCCTTTCACTTTTATTGTTTCAGTTCTTGCAGGACGCAGATCTAATCAACGCTCTTTAGTTATAAGTGGGTGTTTATTTATATTAATTGGAATCGCCGGATTACTTTATGGAAGTTCACAATTTGTGTTTCTATGGATTATTATATTAGGAATCGGTGGAGGTTTTGCATTCAGTTTATCAATGATGTTTTTTAGTTTACGTACGGAAAATTCAAATGAAGCTGCTCAATTGTCTGGAATGGCACAGTCATTGGGATATCTGCTTGCCGCCTTTGGACCAATATTGTTCGGATTTCTTCACGATGTAACTAATGGCTGGAAGGTTCCACTTCAAGCACTAATCGGTATTACAGTCTTGTTATTTATATTTGGTCTAGGCGCATCTCGTAATAGGTATGTAGCCTCATACTTAAAAGTGGTAAGGTAGATGAAATCTATGTAAAACAAAAACAAAACTCTCCATCATTATAACTATGATAATGATAGGGAGTTTTGATAATTTTGGGTTATTTTCATTTTGAGTTTATGCATTTGCTCATAATCTTTTTAAGGATTTCTTAGCAAGAAATACACCTACAATTAGTGTTATTATTTCTGACAAAGGGAAGCTTAGCCATATTCCAATCATTTGAAAGAAATAAGATAGAAATAAAGCTACAGGAACAATAATGCAACCACTACGTAAAATTGAAATAGTGAAAGCATGTCTTGGTTCATTTATAGAACTTAATACAGCTGATGTAATGATATTAATTCCTGCAAAGAAGAAACCAGCAAAATAAATAATCAATCCATTAGATGCAGTTTTTGAGAGAATTTTTATATGATCTCTATTGAATATTTCTACTAATTGATTATTAAAAATAACAATAAGAGCATATAAAACAATTGAAACTACAAGGGATGCATAGATTGCATATTTAAATAATTGTAGAATTTTTTTATTATTCCCTTGTCCAAAATTTTCACTTAATAAAGGTTGTGTTCCTTGAGCAATGCCTGTGAAAATAGAAGTTGCTACCAAAGCCAAATTAGCCACAATACCATAGGCTGCCACACCTATATTTCCGGAAATATTTAATATAAGTAAATTAAATACAATAAGAATAATACCAGAAGCAATTTCCGTAATGAAGGATGATACCCCTAAACTACAAATATAAGTTATCTGCTTTATTGATAATTTTGACTTATGAAAATGGAAGCGATTTTTCTTTTTAATATAGTGCCTTGTTAAAATACACATACTAATAATAGGTGCTAGCCCTGTTGCAAAAGCCGCTCCAAACATTCCCCACTGAAGAGGAAAAATAAAGATATAGTCTAAAATAATGTTTGCTAGACTTCCGATTAACATTCCAGCCATTGACAGCTTAGGATTTCCGTCATTTCTAATAAAAGCTATAAAAATATTATTAAGAATAAAAAAAGGTGCAAAACACAGTAGTGTTTTTAGATAGGTATTTGTCATACGAAAGATATTTTCATCTGCTCCTAATAAACTACTAAGTGTTGAAGATCCCAATAAACCAATCAGTAAAAAAAATATTCCCAAGAGAATCCCAATTTTAATGGAGTTGGTAAAAATAATATTTGCTTTGTTATGCTTATTTCGTGCTTGATAAATAGAATATTTTGTAGCACCACCAATTCCAATTAAAAGTCCTGTCGCATTAATAAAACTGTAAATGGAAATTGATAAATTTAGAGCTGTTAATCCCGTTACTCCTAATCCGTTAGATACAAAAAAAGTATCCGCTAAAATATAGCATGAAAGACCAAGCATTCCTATAACATTTGTTAAAATATAGCGCATAAATGTATTTTTAATACTCATTTTCATGATTCCTCCTAAAAATAAACATAAAAAAATACCTAACATTTATTCCTACTAAGACCTAAAGGAATAAAGTTAAGTACTATGAAATGAGTTACCCGGTGGCAACTTATTGGTGTTTAATTATTAAATTTTCTAAATAATATCATATTCCATTAGATTTTGTCAAGAAGATATAAACTTAAAAGCTGATGCGGATAAAAGAATAAAGAAAGGTAAGTATAACCCTATACAGCAAACAAGTATGGCATTTACAGGTGACTATATAACTAAGAGAAGAAAATGCAGAAAGAAACTTTGGCGAGCTTATTTATTTAGAGGGAAATCACAATTTTTCACTATAATTTGACACAAATCCCGTTGTAATAGTATTGTATTCTTAATATAATATTGGTATAATACATTAAGAAAAGTTTATTATAAACTTAGTTTGATTGTTATAATTGTAGGTTAATTTTATATTTAAGTTAAAGAATACCAAATTCATTCATATCTTGATATTTTTTTATAGGAGAAAATGCATATGAAAGAATTTAGTATTAATACAGATGTCTATTTTGGAGAAGGATCTTTAGATAGACTAAAGGAAATTAAAAATAAAAGAGTACTAATTGTATGTGATAAATTTATGGAAACTTCAGGTATGGCTGCAAAAGTACAACAAAAACTTGTTGATTGTGAAGTAGCTATATATAGCGATATTGTACCTGATCCATCTGTAGAAGTTATTGCATCTGGTATTCAAAAACTTCAAAGTTGTAATGCAGAGGTTATGATAGCTCTTGGTGGAGGTTCATCAATTGATGGAGCTAAGGCCATGAAAGAATATGCCAAAAAAATTACTGGAGGAGTTTCCACTATAGAAGAGTTTTATGCTATACCTACTACAAGTGGTACAGGCTCTGAAGTAACTGAATATGCAGTAATTACAAATAAACAAGAAGGATTAAAGTATGCTCTTACAGATAAATCACTTCTTCCTACGGTTGCTATTCTTGACCCTGAGTTGGTTAAATCTGTACCCAAAGCTATAACTGCGGATACAGGAATGGATGTAATCACACATGCCATGGAGGCCTATGTTTCAAAAAATGCTACTGATTTTTCAGATGCTCTTGCAGAAAAAGCCTTTACTTTAGCTTTTAGATTTTTACCACAGGCTTATGCTGATGGGAATGATATTATAGCAAGAGAAAAACTTCACAATGCATCATGCCTTGCTGGTATGGCTTTTAATGCAGCAGGACTTGGAATTACTCATAGTTTAGCTCATGCAGTAGGTGGGAAGTTACATATTTCTCATGGAAGAAGTAATGCAATAATACTTCCTTATGTAGTTGAATATAACGCTAGTTTAAATAAAGAAACCTTTAATGTTGAATATGACGTAGCAGCTAAGAAATATCAAAGGCTTGCTAAGTTATTAAAATTGCATGCGCCAAATGTAAATATTGGTGTTAATAATCTAATTAAAAGTATTGTAGAACTTCAAAATACATTAATGATTCCAGCCACATTAAAAGAACAAGGCGCTGATATGGCTTTGGCTGAAGCGTCAAGAGAAGAGATTGTTAATGCAGCTCTTAAGGATGTGTGTACAACAGCAAATCCTAGAGAAGCTACAAAGGAAGATTTATTAAAAATTTTAGAAAAAGTTTTAGGATAGACTATTTTATACCACTCAGTAATGGGTGGTATTTTGCTCAAATTTTCAGAAAAATTGAAAAATTAAATACAATTTATAATATAAAAAATAAGGGGGATTAATATGGAAGATGAATTATATTCAATAGGTAAAGTTGGTAAGATATGCAAAATAACAAAAAAAGCATTAAGATATTATGACAAAATGGACATATTATCACCTGATAAAGTAGCTGATGAAAGTGGTTACAGATATTATAGCAAGAATACTTTATTATCTGTTCCAGTTATAAAATATTATAAACAAAGTGGATTTAAGCTTGAAGAAATGAAAGGTTTTTTAGAGGGGAAGACCTATGATTTTTTTCATACAAGTTTTAGAAATAAAATAGATGAATTAAAAGATCTTGAAAAAGAAATAAATTTAAAATTAAGATCCGTTAAGGATTGGGATGATCTTATAGTTGAAGCCCAAATGGTAATTGAAAATAATGTTTCTGATGTAGCTATAAAATATATAGATAATCGTACTTTAACTTTTTTAGATCAAGATTTTGAATATGACTATATGGATTCTATAATTAACATAGAATTTACAAATTACATAGATAGTATAGATAATGCAATAACAGGGCCTGTAATCATACGTTTTCCATGCTTTCAAGATAAAATGAATGGAAAATGCAATAAGATGAGGATAATGCAGGAGACAATTTTAAAATGTAAGGAAGAATTGAGTGTGGAATTTGGTGGTTGGATGGTAGCCGCTTGTTATCATATAGGACCTCATGAAACTATTAATGAAACATATAAAAAAATAAAGGATTGGACTGAAAAACATGGTTATATATGTTCTGAAGAATCCTATGAAAGATATGTAACAGATTATTGGACAACTAAAAATAGAAATAGATTTGTAACAGAAGTTTTAATAAAAATCAGTAGACAAAAATAATTTAGCCCCGGTGAAAACGTTGACCCTAGGGTAGACTATAAAGGGTTAATAATACTCCTTTTGTTAAAAAAAACACAATAATATCAAACAAAACACAAATTTATTGTTTTTATAGAATTAAAAATACCTGGATTATTATCCAGGTATTTCTATATTTATCGCTTAAGAACATCAAATGTAACTTTAACTTAATAAAGGGTTTAGAAGTATTTATTGAGTTTCCATTGGTAGATATAATACTAATTTTTTTAATCTTATTTAAATATTCTTGAAAAATACATATTGACCTTACCCTATAGGGCAGGGAATATAATCTACTTAAGAATAAAGTACCTACAAGATAGAAAGTGAAAAGGTGTTCAGTAATTTTAATGTAGAATGCACCAAATTATAACAATCTTAATGTATATTTATTATAAATTTTTATTTAACAATATGAATTTATAATATTATTAATTTTTTATAAGCGAAAGGAGAATTATTTTATGAATGGAGATTCAAAAGCAGTAAGCTTAGAAGCAGTTGCTGCAAAGAAGAAATTATCAAGTGATTTCTTCAAAAAGGGTATATCCCTGGCTTTATTTTCAGGACTTGCCTATGGATTATATACAGCGTTTTTAACTATGGGTATGACTAAAGGCGTTTGGGGGGACTGGTATGGTCCTAATACAGCAGGTTTATCAGCATTTGCTATAGCATACTTGCTTGCAGCTCTTGGTAACGCAATAAACGATACATGCAGTGCTGTTTGGGCACTTTTGTATGCAGGAGTTAAAGGTAAATTTGGAGACTTTTTAAGATGCATCAACACAAAACCAGGACGCATCATGATATTAGCAGCTCTTATCGGAGGACCTATAGCTGGTACTGCTTATGTTATAGCTCTTCAAATGGCTGGTTCAATAGTTGTTCCAATATCAGCTCTTTGCCCTGCAATTGCAGCTATACTAGGTAAAATTTTGTATAAGCAAGAACTAAATAAGCGTATGGCTTTTGGTATTTTAATATGCGTATGTGCAAGTTTTCTAATTGGTAGTACAGGCCTTAGTGGCGGTGCTTCAGCAAATACATTAATTGGTATTGCAATAGCTATTATTGCAGCTTTAGGTTGGGGATTTGAAGGTTGTGTAGCTGGATATGGTACAGCAATGATTGACCCTGAGATTGGTATTTGTATTCGTCAAGTAACATCAGGTATAGCAAACTTATTCATCTTAGTTCCAATTTTCGGAATGATGGCTGGTGGAATTGGAATCTCTACTGACCTTGCTGTAAAAGCATTTACAAGTTCTCCTGCAATGGTTTGGTTTGCTTTAAGTGGACTTTTATCATTTGTAACATTCATGACATGGTATGCTGGAAACAGTATGTGTGGAGCAGGACTTGGTACTGCATGCAATGGTACATATTCTTTCTTTGGACCATTATTCTGCTTATTAGTATTAGGAGTATATGGTGGAATGGACGGATGGTCATTACCTCCTGTAGCTTGGATTGGAGCTGTAATAATGATGTTTGGTATTCTTACAATATCTATGAATCCACTTGATTTATTCAAAGGAAAGAAAATGGAGGTAGATATAGATGAAACCGCTTAATTATGCAATTTTAAAATATTTTACTAAAGTTTCAGAAGCTTGTGCTGATGATGTTATAAAGGCGTTAAAAGGACAATATGGAAATTTTAAGGCTCTAAACAAAAAAGCTGTAATTAATGCACTACTTACAGCAGAAGCTAATGGTCTTATTGAAGAAACAAGATTCGATTTAGATAATAACAATGAGTTAAGAGTTTACTACCATGCACATGCAGAAGGTGCGGAAACAATCAACAAGTATATTCCGGATTAATTTCTAACATTAACCATAGGGGAATCCTTGTGAAAAATAAATCTTATGAAATTTTATAATAATAGCTTTAAATATTTAATTTTAGTAAGCATAATAATTAAATTTCAACTTAAAATATAAGATTTGCTATAAGTTTTTTCAATATTTTTACTATAAAAAATATATTGACTTTCCCCCAAAGGGTAAGGGATATAATCAGGATATAGCAATAAAAAATGCATGAAAACCTACACAGAATATATAGAAGAGTTAATAATAGAAGTTATAGTTAATAAAAAGTATATTGGGCTAAAATTAGGAAGGAGGAATTAAAAATGAGATATTATGGAGATGAGGCTTTAGGCCTTGTGGAAACAATAGGATTAGTTCCTGCACTTGAAGCTGCAGACAAAATGCTTAAGGCAGCTAATGTTGAATTAATTTCTTATGAAAATATTGGTTCAACCCTTGTAACAATTATGGTAAAAGGGGATGTTGGTGCAGTAAAATCTGCTGTAGAAGCAGGTGCTGAAGCAGCTAGAGCTATCGGTAAATTAACAGCACACAATGTTATGCCACGTCCTATTAGAGAAGTTGGAGATATTGTTTCAGTACACGATATCGATTCATAAAATAGAAAGGAAATGATATACATATGGCAAGATATGAAGCTTTAGGATTAATCGAAACTTTTGGTCTGGTTTTTGCTTTAGAAGCAGCAGACGCTATGTGCAAATCAGCAGATGTTGAACTTATAGGATATGAAAATGTTGCATCAGGTTATATATCTGTATTAGTTCGTGGTGATGTTGGTGCTTGTAAAACAGCAGTAGATGCTGGTGTTGCAGCAGTCAATGGAATGGAAGGTGGAAGCCTATATAGCTCAATAGTTATTCCAAGACCACACGAAGATCTTGAAAAAATAATAAAACGTTATGCCATTACAGATCTTATAACAGAATAGAAAAATGAATTTTTTCTAAAGAAAAGGAGAGAGAAAGATGAATATTATAGATAATGATTTACTCTCCATGCAGGAAGCTAGAATTCTTGTTGAAAATGCCCGAGAGGCACAAAAAAAATTAGCTACTTTCCCACAAGAAAAACTTGATGAGATAGTTGAGCGTATGGCTGAAGAAGTTGAAAAACATTTAAAAGAGCTTGCAAAAATATCTAATGAAGAAACAGAGTATGGAAAGTGGCAAGATAAATATGTTAAAAATCACTTTGTATGTGAGTATTTAAAAAACAAACTCAAAGGTATGAGGTGTGTAGGTATTATCAATGAAGATAAAATTAATAAAACCATGGATGTTGGTGTACCAATGGGGGTTGTTATAGCCTTCCCACCAGCGACAAGTCCAGTATCTACTACTATATATAAAGCATTAATTGCAATAAAGTCAGGAAATACAATTATATTTTCACCTCATAAAAGAGCTAAAAATTCAATTTCTAAAACAGTGGATATTTTAATTAAAGCTGCAGAAGGTGTAGGACTTCCAGAAGGCGCTCTTGCATATCTTCACACAGTAACTGAAAGTGGTTCATTAGAGCTTATGAAGCATAAAGATACATCTTTAATAATGAACACTGGAGTTATAGAAATGCTTGATAGAGCCTATAAATCTGGTAAGCCAGTAATATATGGAGGCAATGGAAACGGACCTGCCTTTATAGAACGTACAGCTGATATAGAAAAAGCGGTTAAAGATATTATTACAAGCAAGAATTTTGATTATGGAGTTGTGTCTGCCGCAGAACAATCAATTGTTGTAGATAGCTTAATTGCATCTGAAGTAAAGCAAGAACTTATTAAAAATGGTGGGTATTTTATGACAGAAGAAGAAGCTTTAAAACTAGGAAAGATTTTGTTTAATCAAAATGGAACCCCAGATTTAGAGATGATTGGTAAGTCTCCACAGTTTTTAGCTAAGAAAGCTGGCTTTCAAGTTTCAGAAGGTGTAAAAGTGCTTATTTCCAATGAGAAGTTTGTTTCTAAGAATAATCCTTATTCAAGAGAAAAACTTTGCCCGGTTTTAGCCTTTTATATAGAGGATGACTGGATGCATGCTTGTGAAAAATGTATAGAATTATTACTTACTGAAAGATATGGACATACACTTGTGATACATTCAAAGGATGAAGAAGTTATTCGTCAATTTGCACTTAAAAAACCTGTTGGTAGAGTGCTTGTAAACACTGCAGGAACCTTTGGCAGTATGGGGGCTACTACTAATTTGTTCCCTTCAATGACATTAGGTAGTGGTTCAGCAGGTCAGGGAATGACTTCGGATAATGTTTCACCTATGAATCTATTATATATACGTAAAGTTGGATATGGAGTTCGCATGGTGGATGAAATTGTTAAAACAGTAAATGATAAAGAGGATTCTATTTCTGCAGTTTTAAATGGGAAGTTAAATGGAAATGAAATAGATAACTATAAGTTATTAGAGAGTATTTTAAAAAAAGTTCTACAGGACTTAAAATAAAAAATCATATTTAATATATGAAATACATTAAAGAATGTGAGGGAATAAATTGGATATACGTGAATTTTCAAATAAATTTATGGAAGCTACTAAAAATATGTCTGATGAAGAACGCGCTGGCTTAATGAAGATGTTTCAAAGTGTTTCTAATGAAATAACAAAAGAAGAACCAGCTACATCAAAGGTTGCGTGTGATAATAATGGTGAAATACCAGATGGAATGACAGAACGTCTAGTTAAGTTAAAAGAAAATTATATGAAACATGTTCCATCAATAACAACTCATAGAGCAAGAGCTATTACTAAAATAGCTAAAGAAAACCCTGGTATTCCTAAATCAGTTTTACGTGGTAAATGTTTTAAACATTGTTGCGAAACTGCACCACTTTTAATTCAAGACCACGAACTTATTGTTGGAGCACCAAACGGAAAACCTCGTGCAGGAGCATTTTCTCCTGATATAGCTTGGAGATGGATGGTTGATGAAATTGATACAATAGGAACTCGTCCACAAGATCCATTCTACATCTCAGAAGAAGATAAGAAAATTATGCGTGAGGAACTATTCCCATATTGGGCGGGTAAATCCGTTGATGAATACTGCGAAGATCAATATCGTGAAGCAGGAGTATGGGAACTTTCAGGAGAATCTTTTGTTTCAGATTGTTCATACCACGCAGTAAATGGTGGAGGAGACTCTAACCCAGGATATGACGTTGTATTAATGAAAAAAGGTATGCTTGACATAAAAAGAGAAGCAGAAGAAAAATTAGCTGAACTTAAATATGAAAATCCAGAAGATATAGATAAAATCTATTTTTACAAATCATTAATTGATACTGCTGAAGGTGTTATGATATATGCTAAACGTATGTCAGATTATGCTGCTGAATTAGCTCAAAAAGAAACTAACCCTAAGCGTAAAGCAGAACTTCAAAAGATTTCTGAAATAAATGCTAGAGTTCCAGCACATAAGCCAAGTACTTACTGGGAAGCAATTCAAGCAGTTTGGACTATAGAATCATTACTTGTAGTTGAGGAAAACCAAACAGGTATGTCTATAGGACGTGTTGACCAATACATGTATCCATTCTACAAAGCTGATATTGAAGCTGGACGTATGACTGATTATGAAGCATTTGAATTATCAGGTTGTATGCTTATAAAAATGTCTGAAATGATGTGGATAACAAGTGAAGGTGGTTCTAAATTCTTCGCAGGTTATCAACCATTTGTAAATATGTGTTTAGGTGGTGTTACTAGAGAAGGCCGTGATGCAACAAACGAATTAACATACCTTTTAATGGATGCAGTTCGTCATGTTAAAATATATCAACCATCTTTAGCTTGCCGTATACACAAAGGATCACCACAAAAATATCTTAAAAAGATAGTTGACGTTATTCGTGCAGGTATGGGATTCCCAGCATGCCACTTTGACGATGTTCATATAAAAATTATGTTAGCTAAAGGTGTTTCTATAGAAGACGCAAGAGATTACTGCTTAATGGGATGCGTTGAACCACAAAAATCCGGAAGACTTTATCAATGGACTTCTACAGGATACACTCAATGGCCTATATGTATAGAACTTGTTTTAAACCATGGTGTACCATTATGGTATGGTAAACAAGTATGCCCAGATATGGGAGATTTAAGCCAGTTTAAAACTTACGAACAATTTGAAGCAGCTGTTAAAGAGCAAATTAAATTCATTACTAAATGGACAAGTGTTGCTACAGTAATTTCTCAACGTGTTCATAAGGAACTTGCACCAAAACCACTTATGTCTATGATGTATGAAGGTTGTATGGAAAATGGTAAAGGGGTAGAAGCAGGCGGAGCTATGTACAACTTCGGACCAGGAGTAGTATGGAGTGGACTTGCTACTTATACAGATTCCATGGCAGCTATAAAGAAATTAGTATTTGAAGATAAGAAATACACACTACAAGAAATGAACGAAGCTTTAAAAGCTGATTTCGTTGGATATGAACAATTAAAAAAAGATTGTTTAGAAGCACCTAAGTATGGTAACGATGATGATTATGCAGATTTAATTGCTGCTGATTTAATTAACTTTACAGAACAAGAACATCGTAAATATAAGACATTATATTCAGTACTTAGTCATGGTACTTTATCAATATCAAACAATACTCCATTTGGACAAATGACTGGAGCTACAGCAAATGGACGTAGAGCATGGATGCCTTTATCAGATGGTATAAGTCCATCACAAGGCGCTGATTTTAAAGGCCCTACTTCTATAATAAAATCTGTTTCTAAGATGTCTTGTGAAGATATGAATATAGGTATGGTTCATAACTTTAAGTTAATATCTGGTCTTCTTGATACACCAGAAGGAGAACAAGGAATCATTACATTATTACGTAGTGCGTGTGCCCTTCAACTTGGAGAAGTTCAATTTAACTATTTAGACAACAAGACTTTAATAGAAGCTCAAAAACATCCAGATCAATATCGTGATTTAATTGTTCGTGTTGCTGGATACAGTGCATTCTTCGTTGAGTTATGTAAAGATGTTCAAGATGAAATTATAAGTAGAACTATGCTTACACATTTCTAATAAAAATTTGATGGAAAATATATAACTTATAGAAAATATATAACTTAGTCCCTTTAAAATAATTTATATAAAGTCTGCAATCTACAGCCTGTTTTGTAGATTGCAGATGTAAATTAAGATATATATTAAAAATCAAAGTAAATGAAACTGGAGAATGAGTAATATGAGTAATGGAAATTTAGGTATAATCGAGAGAAAAGCAAGGATTTTTAATATACAAAAATATAATATGTATGATGGAGATGGAATAAGAACTTTAGTATTTTTTCAAGGATGTCCACTTAGATGTAAATGGTGTGCAAATCCTGAAGGACTAGAAAAAAAATATAGAGTTATGCTTAAAAGTAATCTATGTGTAAATTGTGGAGCTTGTGTTTCTGCATGTCCTGTAGGAATTCATACTATTTCTAATAAAACTCTAAAGCATGAAGTTAATCGTGACATAGATTGTATAGGATGTGGAAAGTGTAAAGAAGCTTGTCTTAAATCTGCTATATCAATAGTTGGAGAAGAAAAAACTATCTCTGAACTTTTAAAAATAGTAGAAGAAGATAGAACCTTTTATGAAATGTCCGGCGGTGGAGTTACATTAGGTGGTGGCGAAGTTTTAATGCAGCCAGAAGCTGCTACTAGTTTACTAATGGCATGTAAGCAAGAAGGTATAAACACTGCAATTGAAACTTGTGGTTATACAAAACTTGAAACAATACTTAAGGTTGCAGAATTTGTAGACTTATTCTTATTTGATATTAAAAATATTAATTCTGATAGACATCATGAATTAACTGGAGTAAGAAATGAGAGGATTTTAGAAAATCTTCAAGAATTACTTAAAAATAAATATAATGTAAAGATTCGTATGCCTTTACTTAAAGGTATAAATGATTCTCAAGATGAGATTGAAAAAACTATGGAATTTTTATTACCTTATAAAGATTATAAAAACTTTAAAGGAATTGATTTACTTCCTTATCATAAGATGGGGGTAAATAAATATAACCAATTAGGAATGGAATATCCTATAAAAGATGATCCAAGTCTTAAAAATGAGGATTTAGATAGGATAGAATCTTGGATTAAAAAATATGATTTACCTGTAAAGGTGATCCGCCATTAAATAATTTTCAAATAGATAATAAGATGGAAGGTAAGGTTTATGGGAGATTTTTCTGATAGAAATATACAGCGTGTTATACAAGAGTCAGTGCCAGGAAAACAGATTACTATAGCTCATGTTATTGCATCACCAATGCCTGATATATATGATCGTCTTGGAATTGATGAAAAAGGAGCAATAGGTATTTTGACTTTATCACCCTTTGAAACAGCTATTATTGCTGCA
The DNA here is from genome assembly GCF_054768215.1 of Clostridium sp. CTA-1. Lineage (NCBI taxonomy): Bacteria > Bacillati > Bacillota > Clostridia > Eubacteriales > Clostridiaceae > Clostridium > Clostridium sp. CTA-1. The sequence goes on along the minus strand of NZ_BAAAAP010000005.1, from coordinate 200,029 downwards.
GATATTGCTACAAAGGCCTCTGATGTTGAAATTGGATTTCTTGATCGTTTTACAGGCTCTGTTGTAATAAGTGGTGATGTTCAAAGTGTTGAAACAGCTCTTAGTGCAGTTAATGATACGCTAAAGGATATGCTTGGATTTACCACCGCTCCCATTACAAGAACATGAGAAAAAAGCGCATAATGGTAATTGGCCCTTCAAAATGCGGCAAAACTACATTAGTTAATGCATTAAATGATTATGATGGTCCATTAAGGCGAACACCAGATTTAATTTATGGTAAGAATACCATTGATGTTCCAGGTTCCTATATAGAGAATGCATGGATGTACAAACATATAATTGCAGCAGCTCAGGATGCATCTTGTGTGCTTATATTGGTTGACCAATCTAATTGCACTGAAATATACTCCCATGGATTTGCAAAGTCTTTTAGATGTCCAGTAATTGGGGTTATAACAAAATGTGATTTGATGCCTAAAAATAAAGAAAAATGTGAAATGCAATTAAAAAAAATAGGGGTATCAGAGCCATATTTTCATATTAGCTTTGAAATGGGAACAGGAATTGATGCTTTAAAAAAGTATTTATTTGAAAAAGGTGAGGAGTAAAGGTCAATGATGAAATTTATTACGGAAGAGTATTTAAGAGATTTATATAGAAAAGAACCTTTTAATACCTACAAGTTAGAACAAGGACAGCGCCTTACCCCTGGAGCAGCTGAGTATTTATCTGATAAAGGAATAAAATTGAGTGATGATTCAAAAGTAAATAAGTCTTCAAAAGTAAATGCGAATATTTCCCCAAAAAGCTCAGGAAAAATACCGGAAGAAACATCTAAGGAAATAATAAAAGATGTGGGAAATAGTGATGTAAATTTCGATTTGAATAAGAAGCTTTGCTTAAAATTGAAATCCATGGAGGCTAAATTTCTTGTTGTTAGTAGTGAAATATTAAAAGAAGATATTATTTTAGCACAGAATATTATAAATTTAGGTAGGAAAATATCAAACATCAGAAATGTTTTAGATGGAAAAGGTACTCTTGAACCTATTTATTTAAAAGAATGTACCGGGATGAATTCATCAAATTCTGAAGCGGATCTTGATGATTGTTTTGAAATAACAGAATTTCATATGCAACTTCCAAAAAGCAATGCAATTTTAAAAATGAACGTACTTCGTTGTGCGGTGCAGGAATTACAGTTTGAAATAATTGACACATATAAAAGTGATGATGAAAGTTTAAAAAGCAAAATTATGGACAATGTTAATTTAATAATTAATTCACTGTCCCAATTAATTTGTTTAGCAGTAGGAGGAAAAGAATGTCAGAGGAAAAATTAACTTTTGAATATTGTGATAATATGGTTCGAAAGTTTGAAGAAGTTATAGAAAAACCAATTGTTAATGGGTCTTCTGTTTATTACACAGGTGTGGACCTAGGTACTGCCTGTGTGGTATTAGCTGTTTTAGATGAAAACTACAACCCAGTGGCGGGTGCATATAGATATGCTGATGTAGTTCGTGATGGTATGGTTGTTGACTATATTGGAGCAGTAAGGATTGTGAGAGAACTTAAAGAAGAAATTGAAGAAAAATTAAATACAGAACTTATTTATGCTGCTGCTGCAATTCCACCTGGAACGGATGCCTTAGATTCTGGAGCAATTAAAAATGTAGTTCAATCAGCAGGATTTGAATTGACATGTCTTTTAGATGAACCTACTGCTGCCAATGCTGTACTTAAAATTAAAAATGGTGCAGTTGTAGATATCGGTGGTGGAACAACTGGAATATCAATTTTAAAAGATGGAAAAGTTGTTTATGTTGTTGATGAACCTACAGGTGGTACTCATTTTTCATTAGTTATTTCAGGTGCATATGAAATGCCTTTTAATAAAGCAGATGAATACAAAAGAGATAATAAAAATCACAAGGAAATTTTACCAGTACTAAAACCAGTGGTTGAAAAGGTGTCATCAATTATTAATAATCATATTAAAAATTATGATGTTAATGAAATTTCTTTAGTAGGTGGTACTTGTTGTTTAACAGGAATTGAAGAAATTATTGAAAAGCAAACAGGAGTATATACTCACAAGCCTAGAAATCCTATGTTCGTTACACCACTTGGAATAGCATTAAGCTGTACACAAGATATTATAGAATAAGACACATGAAAATAAATATACTGCCATTTTTGACTTGTTATTTATTTTCATGTGCCTAATAAGGAGAGTGTTTAAAAGTGGATTTTAGAATTATAAAATCACCTTCTAGTAGCACTAAAGATATTCTTAGAAGACGAATGGGTGGAAACTGCAAAACGGATTTAGAAAGTGCTGATGCAATAGGACTTGTTCAAGGTAAACTTATCGATATGATTTATGCTGCAGATATTGCTGAGAAAGCTGTTGGAGTTACCGTTGAAGATATTAGAGGTACATGTCCTCAGCACATGGTTTTACTTGGTATTTTTGGTGACACATCATCAGTTGAAGCCGCATTAAATGAGATTAAATTAAAAATGAAAGAGGTAAAAGCAATATGATAGCAGCGAGACTTATTGATAATGTATGGGCCACTAGAAAAGCAGAATCCCTTAGCGGACTTAAATTTATGCTTGCTGAGGAAATTGGTGGGATAGATGAAGGACGCAGATTTATTGTTGTTGATATTATCAGTGCAGGTATTGGTGACAGAGTTATTGTTAGTACTGGATCATCTGCTCGCAGAATGTTAGGTGATGATAATATTCCTGTAGATGCAGTTGTTATTGGAATAATTGATGAGGATTGCAATTTTGGTTAGAACACAACTTTCTTAAAATAAGCATAATATTTAAAACACATGCAAAATCTTAAATAAGCATGCAAAATCTACAATTTTGAAGTGATCACTTACACAGAGTATTGGTTTTGATATGCTAGCTTACTCATTCTATTATATGAGAAGGAGTTTTATATAGAGATTTTGATATTATTTGAGAATTTGAAAGGATGTGAGAACATGAAAAAATTAATCGCTGCAAAGGACATTGAAGCCATAATATTAAAGGGTGAAAAAGTGCTTTATGTAGATGGCACTGAAATAATTACACCATCAGCTAAGGATCTTGTAAAAAATAATGGAATAGTAATTACTACAGAAGCTCCTACACCTAAAGTAGAGCATTTAATAGGTAAAAATGTTCCAAGTATAGAGGGCATTGATAGTGAAATGATGCTTAAATTCCTTAGAGCAATGATGGACAAGGGTCTTCTACAAGAAATGCTTCAATGTTTAAAAGGGAAGGATCTTCCATTTAAAGCTGAGTGTGATCCTAATGGACTTAAAGTTGTTAGAGGAAATTCAGTAAAAATGGATGTATTTGATACTGGTAATCCAAATGCAAAGGTTCAATTTCAAGAATTGGTAAGTAAAGAAGAATCAAAAATGAGTGCAGGATTTTTAATTATCGAAAACTCAAAATTTGATTGGGAATTAACTTATGAAGAGATTGATTATGTTATTGAGGGAACTTTAACCGTTGAAATTAATGGAAAGACATATACAGCTTATCCTGGAGATGTATTGTTTGTACCATCAGGTTCTAAAGTGGTTTGGGGATCCCCAGATAAAGCTAGGGTATTTTATACAACATATCCAGCAAATTGGGCGGATCTTTTATAGAAGATTAGGAGGATTTACCTATGCAAGCGCTTGGTTTAATAGAAACAAAGGGATTACTTGCAGCTGTTGAGGCAGCTGATACAATGGTGAAATCAGCAGATGTAAGTATTATCGAAAAAACTTATGTAGGTGGCGGCCTTGTTACAATTTCAGTTACAGGGGATGTAGGTGCAGTAAAAGCATCTATAGAAGCTGGAGTAGCAGCTGTAAAAAAACTTGATGAAGGATTTTTAGTCTCAGAACATGTAATTCCACGTCCCCATGAAGAACTGGAAAGCATAATAGGACCTAATACTCCACCAGAAGATCCATCATCTAATGATAATACAGAAAATGTGGAAGATGCAGAAGATACAGAGGCTGTAGAAAAAGCAGAGGATACAGAAAAGGTAGAAAATACAAAAGCTGTAGACAGTGTGGAAGATACAGAATCCGTAGAAGTTACAAAAGATATAGTAGATGCAAAGAATGTAGAAAATACAAAAAAAGCTGAAACTGTAAAATATGTAAAAGCTGTAGATAACACAGAACCTGTAGATGTAGATACTAAAAATAATATTAAAGAAAATCAACATGGATTAGATGGGGATTTAGATAAACTACATAAGTTAAATTTAGAAAATCTAAACAAAGAAGATGTAGACAATTTAATAAGACAAAATGGTATAGAAAAAACCATTTTAATATTAGCTAAGCTAAAAGTTGTTAAGCTTAGAAATCTAGCTCGTGAATATAAGGATTTTGGAATTGCAGGTAGAACAATTTCAAAAGCAGGCAAAAATCTATTAATTAACAAATTTAAATTATATTACGAGAAAAATTAGCTATTTTAAAGGTTACGAAAGGAAGTAAGGAATAATGGAAAACTTTGATAAGGATTTGCGTTCAATACAACAAGCGAGAGATCTTGCTAGACTTGGAAAAGTAGCAGCTGATAAAATTGCTGATTATACTGAAGAGCAAATTGACAAAATTTTACGTAATATGGTAAGAGTTGCAGAAGAAAACGCTGTTTGTTTAGCACAAATGGCAGTTGAAGAGACAGGCTTTGGTAAAGTTGAAGATAAAACTTTCAAAAACCACTTAGCAGCTACTATACTTTATAATTCAATTAAAGATATGAAAACTATAGGTGTAATTAATGAAGATAAGGAAAATAAGCTTATAGAACTTGCTGAACCAGTTGGCTTAGTTATGGGTATAGTACCTTCAACAAACCCAACTTCTACCGCAATTTTCAAGGCTATGATTTCAATCAAATCTCGTAATGCTATAGTGTTCGCACCACATCCAGCTGCTGCAAAATGTACAATTAAAGCAGTTGAATTAATGAGGGATGCAGCAATAGAAGCTGGAGCACCAGAAAACATTATAAGTGCTGTAACTATTCCAACAATTGGAGCTACAAATGAATTAATGAAAAGCAAAGAAGTAGCTATAATAATAGCTACAGGTGGTCCAGGAATGGTTAAAGCAGCTTACAGCTCAGGAACACCAGCTATTGGTGTTGGTGCAGGAAACTCTCCAGCATACATTGAAAGAACTGCTGATGTAGAAAAAGCTGTTAAAAACATTATTGCAAGTAAAACTTTTGATAATGGTACAATCTGTGCATCAGAACAATCAATAATCTGTGAAGAATGTAATCATGACCTAGTTGTTGCAGAATTTAAAAAACAAGGTGGATACTTCATGACAGAAGAAGAAACTGAAAAAGTTTGTAAACTATTATTCAAAAAAGGCAATGCTATGAATGCTAAATTTGTTGGAAGAAGTCCACAAGTTATTGCAAGTGCTGCAGGATTCACAATTCCAGCAGGAACTAAAGTACTTATAGGAAGACAAAATGGAGTAGGAGAAGGTTACCCATTATCTTTTGAAAAACTTACAACAGTTCTTGGATTCTACACAGTAAAAGATTGGCATGAAGCATGTGAATTAAGTATTGAATTACTTCAAAATGGAATTGGTCACACAATGAGCATCCATACTGAAGACAGAGATATGGTTATGAAGTTTGCTAGAAAACCAGCTTCTCGTATCCTTGTTAACACTGGTGGAACTCAAGGTGGAACAGGTGCAAGTACAGGACTTAATCCTTCATTTACTTTAGGATGCGGTACTTGGGGCGGAAGCTCAGTATCTGAAAATGTTACTCCAAAGCACCTTATGAACATTAAAAGAGTTGCTTATGGTATAAAAGATTGCACAAACTTAGCATCTAATGACCCAACTTTTAACTGCATAAAAACTGCTGAAAACTGTCATGGAGTTCAAAATCAATTTATGAATATGAGCCCAGCACAAATTGCAGCAGCTGCAGAAGTTTTAAATAAGGCTAATAATTGCGCTGAAAGTAGTAATACTTGCACTGAATGCAGTAGTGAAAATACAAAAAATGAAGAACTTTTAGATTTAGTTAATCAAATAGTTGCCGCTATGAAGGGGGCAAACTAATGGATAATTGTGAAGAAGTATTAAAACTTTTACTAGAAGCTGTTAAAGGTAAAGAATTAAATAATGCAGTTAACAGAAATTCATCTGAGGTTCCAGTAGGGATTTCTAATAGACATATACATCTTTCACAAAAGGATTTAGATAGTCTTTTTGGCGAAAATTATGAGCTTACTAAGATCAAAGATTTATCTCAACCTGGACAATATGCTTGCAAAGAAGTTGTAACAATTTGTGGACCAAAGGGTGCAATTGAAAAAATTAGAATCCTAGGCCCTGTAAGAAGCAAAACTCAGGTTGAAGTATTAGCAGGAGACTGCATTAAGCTTGGATCCGTATCCCATGTAAAATTATCTGGAGATTTAAATAGAACATCTCCTATTACAATAGTTGGACCAAAGGGTTCTGTTCAACTAGAAGAAGGATTAATAGTTGCCCAAAGACACATTCACATGACACCTGAAGATGCTAAAAATTTAGGAGTACATGATGGAGAAATAGTGTCAATAAAATTTGAAGATTTAAGAGGCGGAATATACAATAATGTAGCTGTTAGAGCTAATGACGCTTCAAGCCTTGAATGTCATCTTGACATTGAAGAAGCTAACGCAATGGGTATTAATTCAAAGTCAAAAGTAACAATAGTAAAATAAAAAATTAAATAAATAATTGCTTATAATTAAAAATTAAAATAAATAAAAAAAGATATTTTAGGAGGATTTTAAAATGAAATATGATGCATTAGGAATGATAGAAACAAAAGGATTAGTAGGATCAATAGAAGCAGCAGATGCTATGGTTAAAGCAGCAAACGTATATTTAATAGGTAAAGAATATGTTGGAGGCGGACTTGTAACTGTTATGGTTAGAGGTGATGTTGGAGCTGTTAAAGCTGCTACAGATGCTGGTGCTGCAGCTGCACAACGTGTTGGAGAATTAGTATCAGTTCACGTTATACCACGTCCACACTCTGAAGTTGAAGTAATTCTTCCATCATCTAAAGAAGTTGCAAAATAAGATTTAAAATAAGAAAACGTCGCTAAATCTAATTTAGCGGCGTTTTTATTTAAATAACTCCATTTATTCTATCACAATAACCATTCATACCATTTTAGTTAAAAATAAACATATCTATGGTAAGCTCTAATTAACACCTATTACAAGTGTTTTCCACACCTTTACTTACATATTTTAGTTTATTGTTATAAAATAGTATATTTTATTTATAAATTTTATATTTATATTAAATTTTATATTAAACTTTATAATTTTAATTCGAAAAATATAATATACATATGGTTTAAAATTCATTTTTTGTTATTAATATATAAATGAATTTTAATATACAATTTATGTCTGTTAATAAGTATTAAAAAATATATTCTATGTTTATTGTTATATTTTAAAATTTATATAATTTAACAGACTTAATTTACAATAAAAGGGGGACAAGCCAATGAAAGGTTTTATGAAATTTTTAATGCTTCAAGTATTATTCATTTGTGCTATATGTGGAACTGCAACAAATGTTTATGCTGATGAAGTAAAGCAAAAAGAACTTTATACCTTAGAAAATCCTACTTGGTTTAAAAAAACTGGTTTTTCTAAAGGACTTGGTCATGATAAACAAGATTTAGGTATAATTTTACCTGCAAATGTACAGTTAACAATTAGACAAGTAAATCCTAATTTTAAAGGGAATTTAACTGTAAGATTATTAAATGATAATAATCAACATGAGACATCTAAAACATTTAATCAAACATCAACTACTATATCAACTCCATACAGCTCCGTTCCATTTGTAGATACGGTTTATGGTGGTAGTGAAAAACCTAAAATTGAATATAGGGTAACTAGCAGCATGCAAACTTTGCCTATTTATAAAAGAGGACAAAATGAACAATCCTTTTTTAATGAGTGGGACAAAGCATCAGCTCCTTTTGCTTTAGTAACAGATGACTATTTTCAATTATTAGTTCCACAAAAAGATAAAGCTTACATGAAAAATATGAAAGATTTTTCTTCTATTGATAAATTAATTCTTTATTATCGTGAAGTATTTGAGTATTACAATAAGTTAGCTGGAATCAGTTTTAATACAAATGTTCAAACTGATAAAAATGTTCCTAATAAATATTTTATAAAAGCTGACAAGAGTGGTCCTGGTGGTGGTTATTATGGTGGCAATCATACTGCAGAAACTTCAGATTCAGTAGCTAGCTTTTGGTTAACAAAAGGTTGGGGAGCCTTACATGAAATTGGTCATGGATATCAAGACGATTTCACTAGAGGGGAAGTTTGGAATAATATATATGCTCATAGTCTTCAGAAAAAAGATCCAGATATAGATATTTTTAAAAATGGATGGTTATATGATTATGGCAAAAAAGATGTCGTTGATTATAATGTAAATAAACTTTGGCATCAAGATAAAGCAGCTTTTAATACTTGGGAGTTAAGAGAGCAGCTATACGGATATGTACTTATGAAGGATAAAGCTGGTGATGATAGTTTTACTCATTTTAATCAAGAATATCGTAAATTAGCAAATACTTCTGGTTTTAATACATCCGACTATAAACAATTTGATTTAATCAGTAAAGCTTATGGAGAAATAAGTAAACTAGATTTTACACCAGTTATAGAATCCTTTGGAGGAGTCATGACCTCTTGGCAAAAGGAAGAAAACAGATATAAAAATTATAAACCTGTTGCACCATTAAATGAGGTTGTTTCTACTAGTCAAGTTTCTCAAATACAACAATCATTGAAATTAGAAACTCCATTATCTTTAGTAGCTACAGAGGATTTAGCTACCACTGGTTTAAAAGGGGATGTAACTTTAAATTTTAAAATTGATGATTTCAATCAAATTAAAAATCAAACTCTTTATGTAATGAATGGAGAAAAAGAAGTTAAAAAAATTGCTATTACAAATCAAACTCTTTCTCTAGGTCAATTACCAGCAGGTATTTATACTATTTATAGTACAAATAGTTCTAATAAATCATATACACTTCATAACCATTATTTAAAAGTTAAAGAAGCTAATAATAATGTAACTTTAAATTATAAATTACGTACAAAAAGTACTTTAGTAAATCAAGAAATAGATTTCTTAGGAATATCCGATAGTTTGTTTGCTACAGCCAATGTAGATTTAGAAAACGAAAAATTGAATATAAACGTTTTTGATAAATCACCACATTATTATTTTCCTAATGAAGAGTATGTTAAAATTGAAATATTAGATAAAAATAATAATGTTACCTATACAAAATCAATTACTGGTACAAATGCAATATTAGAAAATAGTAGCCAAACTTTAAAGGAAGGTTATAAAATTAGAGTATATCACTGTGAGCCATCTCGCTTAAAAATTAGAGATAATAAAACTGCTCTTACTAATAATAAGACTAATACATTAGTTGTTACTAGCCAAGGACTCAAAAACGAAAGCTTAAATCAAAATCTAAATCAAGAATTAGCAGGAAGAATTGATAATTTTGCAACTAAAATTTCTGCGGAAAAGCTTATGGCTCAAAGCGATTGTGCAGAAGCTAAGATAGAGATAAAACTTGCAATAGATGCATTAACAGAACCTTTAAAAAGTGAAATGTTAACAAAATACAAGGACCTTTTGTCAGATTCAACAATAAACAAAGAAAATCCAGATGAAGGTTCAGCTTTTACATTTGATTTTAAAGGATATAGTGATCAGCAGTTTGCTAAACTAGATTTAAATCTTGATAAATTAACTAGTAAACTTACTGTCCAAAATATAAAAACTCATTATTATTTTAATGACAGCTATGCATTAATTTTAATTCAAGACAATTCTGGACAAACTGTTTTCTATAAAGATTTCATAGGTAATAAAGTAAATGATGCTATGGTTAAAGACATTCCTTTAAAAGAAGGATACTACTTAACAGTTAAACACAGAGAATATTCAAATAGACTTTTTATAACAAATACAGATAAAAATTTAGCCCTTGATAAAGGAGCAACTAACACATATAAAATTAGTAAAAATCAGTTAAATCCAATTAGTGAAAGTGAAATACCAGACCCTAATAAAAGCCCTTATATAGGTAAACATTTTGATTTTACTTTTAAAGGTCTAGGAGATTGGCTATTTGGACAATTAACCTTAGACTTATCATCTAATCAAGCTAAGATTGACATAAAGAAAGGTGAACCACATGTTTACTTTGATGATAGTTATGCATCACTTTTAATTAAAGATAATGAAGGAAATATTGTTTATACAAAGGACTTTATAGGAAATAAAACAAATGAGGCTTTAGTTAAAAATATTCCTATTAAGACTGGATACTATATTACAATAAAACACCAAGAATCAGAAGATAGATTATTAATTACTAATTTAGATAATAAATTAGAGCTAGAAAAAGGCGATAGCATAACTTATAAAATTACTGATAATGGACTAATAAAATCATCTGAAGATGAAATTCCTAAATTATCTGAAAATCAGTGGAACTCTAATAAAAGCTATAATGCAGGAGATAAGGTTAGCTATAAAGGAAAGATTTATAAAGCAAAATGGTGGTCACAAGGATTTGCTCCAGATACAAAAGTACAAAATTCATGGGAGACACCTTGAGAGTTAATAAGTTAGAATTAGTATATTAATAAAATTAAATATATAAATTATTCAAGTGTATTGGGTTAGAGGTGTATTTTTCTCTAACTCAATATTTTTTATATGTATAGTTATTATTTGTTAGCCTGCAATATTAAGGACAAATAATTAAAGGAATATTAGTATTTCGTTAATGAAGTGTAATGCTCTTTTTCTGTTTAAATAGCTTATTATATGGTAATATAATAGTGTAAGGAGCGTGAAAGTTATATGGAAAAGAGATTTAATGTAACTGGAACCTGTATACCAGAAAAACACTATATGGTAGATATATCAAATAAATTAGATAGTATATTAAAGCTAGTAAATAATGAAGAGTATTTTATTATAAATAGACCAAGACAGTATGGAAAAACAACTACTTTGTATTTGTTAGAGAAAAGATTGAATAGAATGGAAGAATATTTACCTATAAAAATAAGTTTTGAAGCGATAGACACAGAGGGCTATAGTGAAGTAAAAAAATTTTTAAGTAGTATAATGATGCAAATAGTTAACTATTTTAGATTTTCAACTAACAAAGAAATGTATAAATTTATTAAAAATCATGAGAATAAAATTACTACTATGAATGAGTTTAATAGTTTTATAACAGATTTAATTGAATTCGCAGAAAAAAAAGTAGTTTTAATAATAGATGAGGTTGACAAAAGCAGTAATAATCAACTTTTCCTAGATTTTTTAGGAATGCTAAGAAGTAAATATCTATTAAGAAATGAAGGAAGAGACTATACTTTCCATAGTGTAATTTTAGCAGGAGTACATGATGTTAAGACTTTAAAATTAAAAATTAGATCTGATGAAGAACATAAATATAATAGTCCATGGAACATAGCTTCGGATTTTGATGTAGAGATGAGCTTTTCAATAAGTGAAATAAAAACTATGTTAGATGATTATGTAAAAAATAAAAAAGTAGATTTGGATAAAGAATATTTTGCAGAAAAGCTATATTTTTATACCTCAGGGTATCCTTTTTTAGTAAGTAAACTTTGTAAAATTATAGATGAAAAAATAATGAATCAAAATGAATTGAAATGGGAGAAAGAATACTTAGAGTTAGCAGTAAAGGAACTTTTAAATGAAAGCAATACTAATTTTGATAGTTTAATTAAGAATATAGAAAACAACAAAGAATTATCTGAATTAGTAGATAATCTTCTTATAAAAGGGATACAGTTAAATTTTAATATCCATAATCCAGATATAAATTTAGGTTATTTATATGGAATATTTAGAAATGAAAAAGGAAATTTAAAAATAAATAATAGGATATATGAACAACTTATATATGATTATAGAATATCAAAGATTCAAACTTCATCTAATTTTGTTAACTATAATAGTAAAGAAAATTTTATAGATTCCAATGGGGATTTAAATATTAAAAAAGTACTATTAAAATTCCAAGATTTTATGAAACATGAGTATTCACAAAAAAGAGAAGCTTTTTTAGAAGAGGATGGCAGGTTAGTTTTCTTAGCATTTTTAAGTCCTATTATAAATGGCAGTGGATTTGCATTTAAAGAGGTAAAGGGTGGAGAAGAAAAAAGATTTGATATAGTTATAACCTATAATAAAAAAATGTATATTCTAGAACTTAAAATATGGAGGGGAGAAGAATATCATAAAAAAGGGTTGATACAGTTAGGAGAATATTTAGATCAGTACGGATTAGAGGAAGGATATCTTTTAATATTTGACTTTAGAAAAGCTGCAAGCTTAATAGGCATAGTAGAAGAAACCTATGTGGATATAGAAGAGCATAGGAAAAAAATAATAGAAGTTTATTGCTAAAATGATAGTAGGATTGATATAGAAGAAATTAAGAATATATATAATATTAAAATCACATTCATTATTTATTGATTTTATATTAATAAGTGAACATGGAATAATTAAATAATATATAGATATGTTTTAAGTTTAAAAGCTCTCACATTGTGGGAGTTTTTGTTTTTCTAATTATTAAGTTGATTTTTACCAAATGACTACTCTTCACGATACTTCGATTTTTTTCAAAGAGGGAGTAAAGAGCGGCTGAGGATAAAGGGAAAGATGGGAGTGGGTATAGGGGCAAAGCTAAAGGCATAAAGCAGAAAAAATAAGGAAAATGGAGTTAGGTTACTTAAATATAATTATGTAAAGTAAAAATAAAAGTAAACTTAAAAAATTACTATAATATAATACAATTCTTTAATATATTAATATACAATATCTATCATAAAAATATTAAATGATTTGCATAGTTATTAGATTATTATAAAGTTATGTTTCTAGCTTAAGTAGCTTAATTTAAAATATACAACAAATTTTTAATTTTAGAAGAAATAAAAGAACATATAAAGAATTATGTACAAGCTAAAGGATTAACCAATATCAAGTATTGGGAGTTTAAATATTAAGTTATAATTTAAAAAATTAAATAGGGGTAGGAATTAAACTATGTATTTCTATATCTTAGTTGTACTATTGTTTTATTACACTAGTATAAAAGAGGGCTAATTATGAAAGCATGGAGGGATAAACTGGACAAACTCCTAGATGGTGAGTATAAGCTATTTGAGGAAGACTACAAGATTACTTATCCATGCGTTTTAAAGAGAGGCAGAAAAAGAATAAAAGGAAGAATAGATATGGATAGGATAATTAATTTAGTAGCTGGAATAAAAGTAGGTTATATGAATAGGCGGACACTAATGTTGGATAAAAAACTATATTCAAAGACAGAAGGTAGATTATATAGATATTTTAGAGATATAGAAGAAATAGATAAGCTTGAAAATAGATGCATGGAATTAGAAAAAGCAAAAGAAAGTTTAAGGCAAGATATAAGAAATATAAATATAAGTATAGATGCAGAGTTAGGAATGGCAATAGGATATGAAGAAAGAGTACAAACTTCTAATACTGGAATAAGTAGAGCAGAACAAGGGATTATAAAACAAATAGAAGGAATGGAAAGATAATGGAAACATATAAGAAAGCGTGTTCCTAAAGAATTTGAAATCTTTGATGAAGATATATAATTAACATTGGATATCACTAAATTTCTACTTGATATAATTGGAGTGTAGTATTTATATTTAGCGTAACAATTGAAAAACGAATAATTTACTTGAGTACCGTATTATTAAAAATTTTAATTTTATGGTGGTTGCATGTCTTATTTCAAATATATAAAATAAAAACGTCCAACGAAATCGCAACAAATTTAGAATTTAAGTGTGTTATAATAGTAGCATAGAAATAGCAGGGACTTATCGTACAAGGTAGCTGCTAAAATAAAAATAATATATTGTGTATGTACTAAAAAGGCACTTGGTTAATTCCAGGTGTCTTTTTATATTAAAGTAAGCAGATTAATATAAAACATATCATTCTTTAATATAAGTTTAGTTATCATAAAAAAAATCAATAATTTTGTAAGATATAAGAGAATTTGTGGGAATTTTATTCTTGATATGGTGAAAGATGTAATTATATAATATATGTATCAAGAATAAGGGGGACAAGACAATGAAAAAGAAAATAGGTTTAATTATGAGTATGTTATTATTATTTGTTTTTGTATTTAGTTTTACTAAAAATGATTATGCTGTTTATGCTCAAAATAATGCGACAAAAGTAGGACAACAATTATTACAACCTGAAGAAGGTTGGAAAAGAATAGAAGAAGATAACAATAACTTCTCTTATATAAAGGGGAAATATACAAGTTGGATAAGGCACGCTGATAGTAATGCTTATTCTGGCGGATATTCTATGATACTAAATGATACAAGTAGTGAAGTAAATGGATATTTATCAAAAGTAAAATTTAATGTTGTAACAGATAAAATCAGAATAATTATGTTTTCAAGATATTATTGTACTAATAACATAGAAATAAAGATTGATGGAATTCCATATATTTTTGAAGCGAGAAGCTATAATCAAATTAGACCGACTGTATGTTTTGAAAAAAAAGACTTAGTTTATAAGGAGCACACTGTAGAAATAACTAATTTGTTAGATAGTAATACAAACAATATGATGTACTTTGATGCTATAGATATAGACAAAAATGGACAGTTGAAACCTTATGAAGAAACTACTAAGGTAGAGTCTATATCATTAGATAAAACATCAATGGATTTACTAGAAGGTAGTTCAGATAAGATAAATGCTAAAGTATTACCTGAAGATGCTACGAATAAGAAAGTAGTATGGTCATCAAGTGATGAAAAAATAGTTACAGTAGATAAAGATGGTAAAGTAACAGCTATGAAAGAAGGACAAGCAACAATAACAGCTAAAGTAGAAGGTACTGATTTAACAGCTACTTGTAAAGTTAACGTTACTAAAAAGGTAGAAGAAAATAAAAATAATGCTATATTAAGTATATCTTTAGTAAATGGAGCTACAAAAGAATATGACGTAAGTATGCAGGAAGTAGAGAAGTTTATAAACTGGTTTGAGGAAAGATCTAATGGCAAAGGTTCATCATTATATTCATTTAATAAAAAGATTAATCCTTATAAAACAGTTAAAGAATATATAGTACATGATAAGATAGCATCTTTTGAAGTAAGAGAGTATGAAGGAACAAATAAATAGTTAAATATCAAATAGCACTTAAGGAATATAAACCTTAGGTGCTTTTTACATACCTAGAATTGCCTAGGAGATTATATTCAGATTAAATAAAATATGGGAGGTGGGAGATTGAGGGTAGGGAAAATAATAGAAACACAACAACCAGGAATATATATAAAATTAAATAAAGATAAAAAAACAGAATAAGAAAAAGTCTAGGAGAGGTAAGAAAGAGAACTTCTTCTTTTCTGATGTTATGAAATTAATGAAGCATGATAGTTATAAAAGGCATAGAGGGGCATTAAGACAGAAATAATTGTTTAAACACTTAGATAATAATTATTGTCTTGCAATATATTATAAATACTTTTTACGACAGTTATATTAAAATCTATTTGGTAAAATATTGTTTAAATGGAGGAAATTATTATAATATAGCGAAGATTATATAATATAACAATAATTTATTATATGGAGGGGATTAATATGAAAAAATATAAGTATTTAAAAAGTGTACTAATGAGTTTTTTTATTTTCACTATATTTTTTATATGTAGTGAAGTTAAAGTACAAGCAATGACTAATACTGATCCTCAACTTGGTTCTGTGTTAAAAGAGGTTCAGGTAGGTGAACAAGTAAAGGCAATAGATAGCAGATATGGTTGGTGGTTAATTGTAGAGAATGGGAAACTAGGCTGGTGTAATGCAGGCCCAACATCATATTGGGACAAGAATACGGGGAATTTCCCAATATTATTGAGAATTAATCAAAAGATGAATATACATGAAGCACAGGTCGTATATAACTATAAGAAAGGACAGATTATACAAGTAATTAATGGTTCAGTAACTGGATGGTGGAAGGTTAAGACACCAGATGGATATTATGGATGGGTGAATAGTACTAACACGAGTCGTAACAGTAGTGGTAAGTTGGTTGCTAGTTCTAATGTGGGTGCTTATTTTACAGCAGATATTGCCCCATTACAACAGATTAAAGTGGTACAACCTGGTGAACAAATAAAAGCTATTGATTCAAGGACAGGTTGGTGGATGATTGCAGAAAATGATAGACTTGGATGGATAAGTGCAGGGCCAACATCATATTGGGATAATAACACTAATACATTCCCACTATTGTTAAAGGCTAATTCTAAGTTAGCAGTTAATGAAGTTGGAATAATATATAATTATTCCAAAGGTGAAAAGATTACTGTAGTAGAAGGTTCAGTAGCTGGATGGTGGAAAGTTAAAACACCAAATGGATATTATGGATGGATAAATGCAAAACCAACACATTATGACTCTAATAAAAATTTAATAGCTAGTGAAAATTTACCTGTATATTTTTCAGGAAAAGAGCCAAGTAATTCAAATGAGCAATTATCTAAACAACAGTTAGTTTTAAGAGAGGCCTATAAACATTTAGGTAAACCTTATGTTACAGCAGGAAAAGGGCCAGATGCTTTTGATTGTTCTGGATTCACATCTTACGTATATAGACATGCCCTTGGGATAGAAATTGGTGGATGGACAGGTGCACAAATTAATTCTGGTAGAGAAGTATCTAGGGCAGATTTACAGCCAGGAGATTTAGTGTTTCCACATTCAAATCATGTAGGTATATATGTTGGAAATGGACAGATGATACACGCACCACAATCAGGCGATGTTGTAAAAGTAGCACCTATATATAAATTCTGGAGAGCAAGAAGAATAATAAATTAATAAAAAAGGGAACTTCTTATATGGAGTTCTCTTTTTCTATATCTAAAGGTGGAAGCATAAAGCAGAAAACATGGTTTAAATAGGGTAAGATTACTTAAATATAATTATGTAAATTAAAAATAAAAGTAAACCTAAAAAATTACTACAATATAACAGAATTTTTTAATATATTAATGAATAATATATCTATTATAAAAATATTAAATGATTTATACAGTTGTCAAATTATTATAAAGTTATGCTTCTGGTTATTAGAATATAATTTTAGTAGACAAAGATAATAGTAATTACTGCTTAGAAAAATTAAAAAAACATACAAAAAAGTATCTCTCATAGACATAATATATCCATTATAATGGAGGCTGTTGAGACTATACAGAAATGGGTGATATATGGTAATATAATGCTTATTAGAGAGTTAAATAAATAATATAAGAATAGATAAAAAGCTTTCACATAGTGATAGTTTTTACAGTATAAAAATTAAATTATAATGGGAGACAAGTTATGCATAAGACAATAGGAATATTAGCACATGTAGATGCAGGTAAAACTACTTTTGCAGAACAAATATTATATCATACAAAAAGTATTAGAAATAGAGGAAGAGTGGATCATAAAAACTCTTTTTTAGATAATCATAAAATTGAAAAAGAAAGAGGAATAACAGTATTTTCAGAGCAGGGAACCTTTAATTATAAAGATTCTACATATTATCTTATAGATACTCCAGGACATATGGATTTTTCATCAGAAATGGAAAGAGCCATAAAGGTTATGGATTATGCTGTAATTATAATAAGTGGAGTTGAAGGAATACAAGGCCATACAGAAACAGTATGGAATCTTTTAAGAAAACACAATATTCCTGTTCTTTTTTTTATAAATAAAATAGATAGAGTGGGAGCTAATGCTGAAAATGTAATTAAAGATATAAAACTTAATTTTACTAAAAAGGTTTGTTTTATTGATAAACCATTAAATAGTGATGAGCTTTCAGCTGAGCTTATAGAATTTATTGCAGAGCAGGATGAATATCTTTTAGAGAAATATTTAGAAGATAATTATGAAAAAGAATTATGGTTAGAGTCTATGAAAAAACTTATTAAGAAAACTGAGCTTTTCCCTTGTTTTATAGGTTCAGCATTACAGGATATAGGAATAGAAGATTTTTTAGAAAACCTACATGTTTTAACCTATACAGAATACAATGAAGAAGAAAAATTTAGTGGAAGAGTATATAAAATACGACATGATGAACAAAACAATAGATTAACTTATATAAAGGCATTAAGTGGCAGCTTAAAGGTAAAAGAGGAGATAGCCTTACCTAATATTGAAAATGATTTTTGTGAGAAGGCTAATGAAATAAGAATATATAATGGAGATAAATATATAAATGTAGATAAAGCTGAAGCAGGGCAGATTTTTGCAGTAACAGGTTTAAATTCTGCTAATGTAGGCGATGGAATTGGAACTTTAAAAGATAAAGCTACATATAATATGGTTCCCACTTTAAAATCAAAAGTTATATTTGATGAAACATTAAATGTAAAGGATGTTTTAAAGTATTTTAAAATTCTAGAAGCAGAAGATCCTTCTTTAAATATAATTTGGAATGAAAAATTTCAAGAAATTCAAGTTTACATTATGGGTGTTATCCAATTAGAAATTTTAAATAATTTGATGGAAGAAAGATTTCATATATCAATAGATTTTGGACCATGTGAAATATTGTATAAGGAAACTATTTTAGATACAGTAATAGGATATGGACATTTTGAACCTTTAGGGCACTATTCAGAAGTTCATCTTAAACTAGAGCCAGCTGAGCGAAATACAGGTATTACATTTGAAAGTTTGTGTCATACAGATGATTTAACTACAGGTAATCAAAATTTAATAAAGACCCACGTTTTTGAAAAAGATCATCATGGAATTTTGACAGGCTCTCCTATAACAGATATAAAGATAACGCTTTTAACTGGAAGAGCACATAATAAACATACCAGCGGAGGAGATTTTAGAGAATCTACCTTTAGAGCTTTAAGACAAGGATTAGAAAAAGCTAAAAATGTATTATTAGAGCCTTATTATTCTTTTAAAATGGAAGTGCCATTAGATTGTATGGGAAGAATTTTATCAGATATACAAAAGTTAAAGGGTTCTTTTAATCCTCCAGAAACAATCCATAATAAAGCTATTATAAAAGGAAGAGGATCTGTTGCAACATTTATGAATTATAGTGTGGAGTTTATTTCTTTTACAAAAGGCAAGGGTAAATTTAGTTTTGTATTTGATGGATACGATATTTGCCATAATGAGAAAGAGATTATAGAAAAGATAGGCTATGATAAAAATGCAGATATTGAGTATACTTCAACTTCAATCTTTTGTTCCAAAGGACAAGCATTTTTAGTTAAATATGATGAGGCAGAAGAATATATGCATTGTTTGAAATAAATATAGAATAAGGGGGAAAAAGAATTACTAAAGAAGTGATTCTTAGAAATATATGAATAATCTTTTAGAAAATTCAATTAGTGATGTATCAGTTAAACAAATAGATTCAGCTATGGTACCTAAAAGTAATAAGGTAGATTCAAGAACCTTTTCTAGGTTACTTGATGATGATAAAGTTGTTGCTAGCTACAAAATGTATTGGCTTTTTGGAATAATAGAGGAAGTAACCTTAGGAAATACTGAAATAGAATTTAATAGAATAGTAGCTAGAATGATAGTGGCAGCTTGGTATCCTATTATGCAATATAAATTAAGTTTTGGTGTTTTTGATAACTTACAAAAGCCTATAAATTATGTGGCTTTAAAATATGGATTTGCTTCAAATTGTGATGAAAATAAACTTTTAAAATTCTTATGTGAAAGTGAGGATAAGGAACTTAAAAAAATGATGAGGGATTTAACTTGTATGGTTCCCTATAGATTACTATCTCCATTTTTTACAGAGGATCTTAAAGGTAAAAACAAGAGTAGTAAAAATAAAATAATAGAAAAGCTATCTCTAGAAAGTGATACATGTTTTTATAAGATTATTAAAGAAGGTAAAAATAGAATTTTAATAAATGAAGATTGGGCTCAGTATCTTAATGAAAACTATAGAGTAATGAAATCTTGGATATATTATAAGCTTGTATGTTTTCTTCAAAAAAGAAATCCTAATGTTCCAGCTATAGCCTTCAAGCTTGAAGCGCCTAAAAATAGAGATTTGTCTTCAGCTACAAAGATTTGGAAAGAGATTATTGTTTCAAAGAGAGCTAAAGACATTTATACAGGTAAGGATTTTACAAAAGAAAACTATGAAATTTATGGCGGTCTTAGTATAGATCACTTTATACCTTGGAGTTTTGTACTTCATGATGAGATGTGGAATCTTGTGCCTACATTTAAAAATATAAATAGTTCTAAAAGTGATAAGCTACTTAACTATAATAGATATATTGATGATTTTTGTGATATGCAGTATATGGCGGTTACATATATTTTAGAAAAAAGAAAACAAAAAGATTTAGAAAGCTATATAGATGCTTTAAAAATAGAGAACTTTCAAAAATATTTAAAGTACAGGCCTAAAGAACATTTTACTAAGAAACTAAAACAATGTATTTCACCACTTTACCAGATAGCTGAAAATCAAGGGTTTGAGGTGATGGATAGATTGTTCTAGGGAGGTATATATAGTTAATAAGTATGAAGGTGTATAAATAGTAGATATGTTCCTGTGCATGGGGCATGTGGAGACGGTTTATCTGCTGTCGAGAAAAGCCCAGTAAATCAAAGATTTCATCCGATTTTGGGGAAAACTGTATGTGTATTTTTGTTTCCGCGGGATAGCTTGGGAAAATTGATTTACCACAGAGGTAAGAAACTTTGAAGATGGCGGTATACATTTTGGGAGACGATACTTTTCCGTAAAAAAGAATGGAGTGGATAGTCAATGGATATTGATATAAATGAACTTCGTGAGTTGGAAGCTATGCACCATCAATTTAGACCGCCTAATGAAAAAATGACATTTTATTATGATGAAACGGCTAATGTTAGAAAATTTTCTTTAACAGAAAAAGGAATAAATGATTTAAACGCTGTAAATCGTGATTTTATTCTTGGGGGAGTTGCTTTTGATGGTGATGCTTGTCCTGCTAATATTGATGAATTGTATAGAAGATTAAGATTACAACCGACAGTAAAGGAATTAAAATATGATAAGTTGGTTAATGGCCATAAAAATTTTTGGAAAGGGCTTAATAGGAATACATTATCTGAATTTTTAGATTGGTTGTGTAATAGTGGATTATATATTCATTATATTACTTTAAACAATTTATACTATTCAATAGTGGATATTGTAGACAACTTATGGGATGTACAACCACAATTTTGCTTTTCAGGGGAATGGGAATTTTCTCTAAAATCTGTATTATATAAATTTGCCTTTGAAAATCAGGATGATTTTTATGCTGTACTTAAAACATATGAATATCCAGACATTAAAGAGGATAAAATTAAGGATTTTTGTAGAGAACTTATAAATTTAATCGAAGAGAAGGGTGACTCTGATGATTTTTTTCTGGAATGCTTTAGGCAAATGCTAAAGGTAAATTCGAAAAAAGAAAAAATGCTATTTTTACAAGACAATGAGAAAGATGTACTTGTTCAAGAGTATTTTCTTTTACGAATAGGGCGCTGCTATATGTTTAAAAATTCGTTTCATTACTTCGATGAAGAGGATGAGGCGGAATTAAAAATGAAAGAAATAAAAATGTTAGATGGTGATAAGGAATTACTTAATTATGCTTTTGTAGATTCAAAGAAAGATAGGCTAATTCAGATTTCAGATGCTTTAATAGGGCTTTTAGGGAAGTTTTTTGAATTTATTGATAATATTAAAGAAAATGAGTTCTTGGATTTGTTGATGGATGCAACGGATAAACAAAAAAAGAATTTGAAAATTATCGCTGAATTAATTGATAAAGCGGAGAGAAAACATATTACACTTATTCATAATGTTAACGATATAAATTTAACGAGACGGAGAGGAAAATTTCTTGTTTGGATGGAAAATTTGGATATCTAATATAAATTAATTCAAATTAGATTAAAGAATTGAATATCCCAAATGCAGTGGTTAAGAGAAAGTTTGTAGATTTTTTTGGTGATGAAGAATACACACTTGACAATAGAAAAGGTGTTACAAAGTTATTGAAAAAAATTTTAGATACTTTGCAACCTAAATTTTGTAATTGGATCAATAGCGAAAAAACGCAAATTGTAATTAAGGATTTATATAAAGTGTTGGACGAGTATCATCATTTTTATATGCGTCAAAAAGAAGCCAGGGTGGTAATGCAGGAGCAAAACTTCAATGAATCAGATGTTGGAGATTTATTTGAGAAAAATCGGAATATAGCAAGAAATATCATTGACGCAACAAATATATGGATTGAGAATAGTGTTCTATTACAGCACTCAGAGGAAGAAACGATTCATGATGAAAGTTTTGACCTTAATTATGAATTACTTGTGGATTTGTACATTTATGGGTTGGCATCCCAAGCCATGTCATTGCTGACATTGAGTAAGAAATTTGAGGAAAAAGAACTGTTTTACGGCTTAAAGATTACGCCACATGATGATATTCCGGCTGAGGTTATAAAGGAACATCCAGTAATTTATTTTAGTACTCTTATTGCGGGTAATCAAAATATCTTATCACCAGTTCCTTTAACTGCTGAATCAAATAATACAGATTTTGGCATTGGATTTAAAAAAACATATGGTGATGAGTTTTTACTATTTTCAGCAGTTATGAGTTATTTCCAGAAAGAAATATTGTACGGAGGAAGGGCAGAATTGACTATTATATCCAAGAGTCAATTTACTCAGCTAATTAAAGGGGCTACAAATCCAGCGGTTGAAGCGGAATTCATTATAAACAATTTTACACTAACTCATGAACGAGTTAAGAGTCAGCTAAAAAATAATGACCCTATAATATGGCTGATGGGGACAAATAAAATACGGCATGAGTTGAGTCCGTTTATATGTTTGGACAACGATAGAGTGATGATATCTTACTGTGCATTGCAGCAGTCAATTCAACTATGGGTTTCTTTGATAGGAAATGGCGGAATATGCTAAACTAATGCAAAGGATGATTTGACGGTTGCGATTGAGAGAAGAAATAAAGAACTCTTAGGCATTTTGGTAGATAAGTTAAGAGAGAAACTTCATAATCACTATAGTGTCACCTTTGATGAGATTGATGTAAAGTACGATAGAATTTATGGAACAAGAGAAATCAACTACGGAGATTTTGATTTGGTATTTTATTCAAAAGAAATCAAAGAGTTATTTCTAATTGAAGCTAAATTCTTTTCTGATTCATTGACAAGTAATGGTATGGTAACAGATTACGAGAAGCTATTTACAGAGGATGGGTATTATGATAGATGCAGAAGGCGTTACGATTTAGTTTTAGATGAGCCAGAAGCACTAAAATCCTTCGTGGGCATAGAAGGAGATGTAAAAACCCATTTTCTATTTGTGTTATCAAAACCTTTGGATATAGAATTGCAGGATAAAGATAGGGTTGTAACTTTCTTATGTATGAGCAATTTTGACCGCTATTTGGAAGGCAAGTTTTTGGACATTGATAATGAAAGCATTGTAATAAGACCAACTATGACTATTTAGTTTGAATATTATTTATGCAGGGATGGAGAAAATCTTTCCCCAGCACCTATTTTCAACAAAAAGTTATGCTATGAATTATAAGAAGAAACTTTCAGCACATGTGGAGAAGGTTACTCTTTTGGAAAAGCATGATGTAATAAGAAAGTGATCAGGTGATATTGATAAAGTAGTTGAGCTAAAGAATATAATGACCATTAATTGCAGCAGTTTTTATATAATAATTGATGCGAAAAGCAGCACAGATGAAAATATTTTTTAAATAACTCCAGATGACTTTTAATGTTCGCAACGGAGAGTATTAAAGCAAATAATAAAAAAAGTTTAGTAGATGCCTTAAGTAACGCAAAACGAGCAATTGATTGTTAAATAAATTGGATAATTTCATACCTGGAGTATGATTTTAAGAGTTTTAAAGATAAAAAATATCCCAATTTAACATCTACAATTAAGGAGTTTGAATTTAAGTTAGGGATCTCTAAAAGTAAGGTATTAGAAAGCAAGGAGTATAACTATGAAATTATAAATTTAAAATATGTATGTCATTAGATTAGATAAGGAATTCGAGGAACAACTCAATGTTTGGTATAGTAGGTTGATCACTCTTCATTTACAATAAATCAATAATATTGAACTAGCTTACAAAATGTGCTAGTTTTTAAGTAGGAAAAATATTGAAGAAGGTTTATATATCAGATTTTATACTGAAATATATTATGATGGAGCTAATATATAGCTTCAAGGTGAAACTGAAATAGTAAATAAGATTTTAAGAGGATAAAAATATGGAGAATAAAAAAACATCAAAAAGGAAAAAAAATATTGGTATAAGGCTTACTGGAGTTAGTATACCTTTTGGGGGAATATCATGGGAATATACGGAAGAAAAAAAGCAAGAGTATGAAGCAATTAATCTACTTTTTATTTTACTTGAAGGTAAAAGGCTTGTCACCTTACCGTTTTCTAGAAACAATAGAATTCCTATTGAAAAAGACATGGAATGGTGTTCATTATCAGCTATTGATTTAAAAGATAAGATATTTGGTTTATTATACAAATATACATTGCCATCGGAAACAAAAAATGAATTACAAAGTATGATAGATCAATGTAATATACTTATAGAAGGAATTACGTCTTTAGCTTCAAATAAAGTTGTTTTAAATGATAAAAGACTAAAATGCGACGACTATTTAAAACTAATAGATACTTTTAAAAAGTCTCTTTTTCCTCATATTAAATTTCTTTCAGAGAAATATTCAATTCCATTTAAAGAAATCGATATATAAAGTTAATATTCAATGAAATAGTAAATAAAAAATTAATTATTTTATGCTGAGATAAGATAAATAAATTTTTACAATACTTAAAGACGTTTATGCAATATTTGATAAATCTACCGCAAGGTTGAAGAAGTACATAGTTGAAGATAATCAGAATTTCCCTGAAATCGATGATTATAAAAAGGCAAAGAAATGGATTAAGGATAACTGCTATTTTCTATATGTCGAAGTGCAGGATTTTCGTGAACGAGGTCATGTGGAAGGACTTCTCGTTTTTTTGTTCGATTCGAGATATATGGAGGAAGAACATTGATGCTTCTCTGCTCTACCGGCAGCGTTTATAAAATGGCTATGGTGACGAAATTGTATCGAATAAAGCCTTCAAGGGGATAACACACTTTTGAAAGTTTTATTACTTACAATAACAAGTTATGTTTTTCAGGAATATATCCTGCCGCCAAGGGGATTTCAGGCTCAGCTGGCATCTTTTTTGTATACTCAATGCATGTGGAGACTTATGTGTTGCTACGACGAAAAACTATGTAGAAATCCTTAATTTTAGGCACTTCTTCAGCCATTTTGTTTTTACAAATGATGGGGATAAAATCCGCAATAAACAGTTAAAAAAATATATTAACGTTTCTGTGGTTATTGATATGGAGTGTGGGGATACAAAAAATAAATATTAAGATAAAGAATGTTTTATAAGTATATTTATAGTAAAAATAACTGCAGAGCAACTAGAAAATCTAGAAGTATTTTTAAATTTTAATAGACTACTAAATACAAATAAAGTTTTTGTATTAGGATTCGTATTACACTTGATATATAGAAAGTATAAAATAACTTAATAAAAATTTTTCTTGTAGCTTATTGCTTGAAATGAAACCATGATTTTTCTAAACAATTATTAGGCATATTACTAAAAAGTGATATGTCTATTTTATTGTATGGGGGAATTATAAAATCTTTAGAAACTCAAAGTTTGATCTTATCTAGTTTTAAGATTATAAGTGTATTAAAAAGGAAATGTGAATAATTAAAAAATTCTAAAAGAAAGTGTAATTCAGAGTTATAGGAAATTTAAATATACTTTTAAAAATTAGATTTTATTTAGCTAGGAATGATTTTATTAATTATCTGTCTAGGGGTAGGTTGTTTTTGGTTCGTATCAAAGCTATATATTATTGGAGTAGTAATTAAGCATTTACAATAAGTATCAAAAAAGCAACAAGTATGAGTTGGAAACTAATATTAATTCGGGCAATTTTTCTTTTTACGTCTAGGAAGCGATAGATTAGTGTATATTCTTTTGATATAATTAGGATATATATAATAAAAAGTAATTTAGGAATATTATTCGGAAATAAGTAAAAATATTAAATTTAAAGAGTGGTAAGTTGAGAAAATATGAAAAAAAGCAAAATATTGTGTTGAAAGAGAGGAGTAAAATGGATATGTATGAGCAGACAAAAAGAAGCATTTAAGAAAATGCACCCAGAACAATTTTCTGATTCAAAAATAATAAAAAAAGCTCAGTTAAGTAAGGCATTTATGGATTACTACTTGGGTACTGTTTCAAGTAGAAGTCAGGAAAAGGAATTTGAACAGTTTTGTCAAAAAATAATTGAAGCAGAATTATGCCCTAACTTATTAACACAAACAGGACCAACAGGTGGAGGAGATAGTAAAGTAGATAGCGAGACTTATCCTGTGGCAGAGATATTAACAGAAACATGGTTTTATGGCGATGGTAATAAAGCTGGTACAGAAAGATGGGCATTTGCAGTAAGTGCTAAGCGAGAATGGAATGGAAAAGTTAAGTCAGATGTTGAAAAAATAGTAAAAGTTAATGATGAAGAAGAAAGAGGGTACACTAAAATATTCTTCTTGTCTAATCAATATATTTCAGATAAGAAGCGAGCACAAAAAGAAGATGAGTTGCGTAATATCTATAAGATGGATATACGTATATTTGATAAGAATTGGTTGTTGGATAAAATATTTGCTAAGGACAGTAATAAATTAATAGCAATAGACTGCTTCCATTTATCGGAAAATCTATTGGATGAAAAAATGGTAGGCGAGCATGATTATTCTAGGCAAATTGAATTAAGGAGCATCGGAGAAAAACTTGCTAAGCCAACAGAATTGAAGATTTCAGAAATTATACCATTAGCCAAAAAGAGTATTGAATTAGGAAGAGAGTTAGAGTATAACAAACATGATATTTTAGGCTTAATAGATAGATATAAGAGATTGGCAAATGAATATGGAAATAAAAATGAAAAGATAGAATGTATGTATGAGTGTGCATGGACAATATATTGGTGGTACACAGATGAAACAGAATTTTATGAATTATATATTGAATTAGAGAAACTTGTATTACAAGAAGATAGTATCTATGCATTTGAAAAACTAATTACTTTGTGGATTAATTTAAATGCTTTAAAGATGGAAGGATTTGAAGTTAATATTAATTCACATACGAAAAAAATACTTGATAAATATGAACAGCTGACAGCGGATATTACAAAGCCTAATACTATTTTACAAGCAAGAAATGCATATCAATTAATGAGGGTATTCTTAGGTGATGATATAAATGATATTGTAGATGAGTATATTAATATTATTAAAAAGAGTATAGGAAGTTTGGAAATTAATTTGTATCCGATAAGTAGAATAGTGCAGGAAAATCAATTATTTGAGAATGCCGAGAGATACAACGAATTGTTTGAATTAATTGTTGAACGAATGGGTGAAGAAAATAAAGATGGTGAAGTTGGAAGAATGCTTGCAAAGAGAGGACATGCATTAAAAGAGACAAAACCATATGAGGCTATTGCATATTTTAGTAGAACTCTACGAAGATTTTATAATGAATCCAATAAGGAACATCTTATTACCATAGTATTAGAAATGGGTGAGTTGTTTGAAAAAATAGGATTATTTTGGGCTGCGAGGAACTTTTATTTATATGATTTTTGCTTATGTTTCAATAAATATATAAAACAAGGTGAAATGAGTCCTGTACTAATGATATCAGCGAATCATTTGAAATATGTGGAATTGAGACTTGGAAGAATTATGTACTCTTCGGAGTTTCACTATTTGGAGCAAATTTCGAAAAATATATATCCTGAGAAATTAAGAAATGAAGAAGAAAATTATGACTATATTCTTGCAATACAAATATTTCGTACATCATTTGAAAAATTAAAAAATATTGGTAAATTGGCTGGATATTTTGAAGATAGAAATTTAAATTTTTCCAATATTGCTATAGAGTATGAATTGGGACATTATGATAATGAAATGTTGACAGCTTTTAATGGAGATAAATCAGTATTTGATGATTTTATAGCCAAATGGAAAAAACAACCAGTATTAGACAATTTAAAGGCGGAGCCTTGGTATGGTTTTGAAAATGAAATAAGTATGAAATCAAGAATATTAGGATGTCTTTTTGAAGTTAAAACTACTAATAATGCTTTTGCTATTGAATTTGCATCATCTGTGTTAGCAACCATCGAATGCTTTTTAGGAACTGGTATAAATGTTAAATTGGGTTCAATGGTAGGAAAGATAAGAATAAATGTATATTTATCACAAGGGAGTAAATTTAATATAGATATAAGACGTAATAGTGACTTACCTACAGAAATTAACATCAGTATTACTAGATATAATCATGGTGAATATTTGCAGGCACAAAGTAAAATGCATGATAAATTTGTGGAAATATTAGGACTTGTCATTTCTATTATGTTTCCTAGAAAAGCTGAATTTAATAAAATTAAAGAAATGGCAGAAAAGGAGGAGGCGATTATTCGCACTAACATTTTTGCAAACAGTACTTTTATTTCTATAGAAACATTTGGAGATAAGGAATTTTTATTCACTGAATTAACCCAAAAGTATGAACAATTGAGTTTGGAAAGAAGTAAAAAATCAGAAATAACGGATTTAACTGATGCTGATGAATTAGAAAAGATAAATGATGAATTTGAAATAAAGCATGAAAGACCACCAGAAGAAGCCGGCTTTAGAAATATAAGTAATGAAAATATTATTACATCGGATATTATTAATATTCCATTATGGGATAATAGTGGTTGGATGGGCGTTATGTTTTTAACGATGCCAGGAGAACTTCCCATTTTGGCACCTGTATTTAAGAAAGAGATAGGTAAAAATATTTTTTCAGAGTGGATAAAAGAAATTGGAAATGATGATAAGAAGGATATAGTTGGATTGAGAATAATTAAAGGTATAAATAAAGATCATCCTTTCTGGTATCGTGTTATTATTGGTAGTCAAAAAATGCCAAGAATTAAAACAGCTGATAAAAAATCAATGTTTCTATTACCAGCACGTCTACATACAATGGAAGCACAAAGTAATATGAATGTTTTAAATTTTGAAAAAGCATTAAGTATAAGTAAAGATTACTATATTTGCCCAGCGATTTTTAAAGTCCCGGGACAGAATCCAGAGATAGATTTCTCCAAAAAGATATTGAAGCACGTTGATAGTATTAAGATTTGTAATGCGTGGGAAGTAACAGAAAATGATATATTGTATGAATGTGGGGTCATGCCAAATGATAATCCTGTTATTCCAAGAGGAAAAGAGGACACATTTATACTCAAAATGATTGAACGTAAACTAAAGAATTAACTGAAAGGTGAAGAGAAATTAAATTTAAGTATTTTTAAAATATAGCACCTTTAAGTAGAAGTTATTTATGATGTGAAATTTCTGAATAGAGACAGTAATAGGCTTAAAATATAGTGTTAAAAGCATCTTGTAAAATAAATATATTATAATTAGAATTTGAAAAATCAAATGAAAAATTGAATAAATACTTAGAAAAAAGGTATTGCTTAAATGCAATATCTTTTTTTCGTCTCAAGTTATTTACGTGGTGGTATCTTGACGGGACGTTTCTCATACTTACTAAAAGAAAAGGAGGGTCTATATGAAACAATATTATGCTCGTTCCCACACTTACAAAAGAATGAAGTAACTTAAATTTTACGCAAAGAAAATAAAAATAAGAAATATGTACCATTATTAAAAAATATTATAAACAAATTATCTATTTAAGTACTAAAAAAGAAAAGAGGTAGAACATATGGAATTAAAATATATCATTCCTAATATGGAAAAAACATTCGGAAATTTAGAATATGCTGGTGAAGGCAAGGTTGAGCAGAGAAGAGTAAATGAGCGTAATACAGTTTTATCACGCAGCTATAATTTATATTCAGATATTCAGAGGACAGATGATATTGCTGTTATTCTTCCAGTTGAAGCTGGTGAAAAGCATTTTGATGTTGAAAAGAGAGTAAAGCTTATAAATCCACGAATTATTGCAGAAGGTTATAAGATTTGGAATCGTGGATTTACAAATTATATTCTTCATGCAGACGACATGATAGAAGCATAAGGAAAGGATGGTAAATTTATATCAGATTAGCAAATGGAATTGTTATTGACAAAGAAGCTACATTTGAAAATCTAAAATTTTCTGCTTTAAGGCGTGAGGTACATTTACAAAATGAAGATGGTATAGTATCAGAGAAAATCAAGGAACGTACTTATGATTTAAAATCAAGAAGGAAAGGAAGAATGATTCAAGTTAGCATTTCTGCAACTGTACCTTTAAAGGAGTTTGACTACAACGCAGAATTTGAAATCATTAATCCTGTGGCAGATACCGTAGCTAATGCTACTTTTCAAGGTGCGGATGTTGATTGGTATATAAAGGCATATGATATTGTGTTGAAGAATAAACATAGTTTTTCTAATGGAAATAATAAGCAAGTAGATTCAAGTCAGAAAGATAAATAGATAAATTATTCCATATTTGATATAATCTTTATTAAGAAGAAAGAGAGGTATCATTATGGCAGATAAACGAAAGAGTTTTGAAGAGTTTTATTATAGAACTAAGAAGGATATTTTCGGTATAGAGTTAGTAACTGAATATGTTGATTTACACAAAGGTAGCATAGGTAAATATGATGGAGAAATGTTTTGTCCAGAATGTCGTAAGGCGGAATTATATTTTGTGCATAAAACATCTAGAAATCGTGCACATTTAAGAAAATGTCCAACAGCAAATCATGAAAAAAATTGTTCCTACAATTATGTATATGCGTCAAGAAAACTTGTTAAATCACATATTATTTCTCTTAGTTATGATAGAATTCAAGATAAATTAAATTCGATAATAAATATGCTATGCAGACCAGTCAAAGATGCTGGGGGAAATAGTAGTGGTGAATCTTCAAAAGATATAACTAATAATCCAATGGTGATAAAGGAAAAAAAGGAAAGAGAAGACATAATTAAGTCACTTAGAAGAAAGCGTCTGAATGCTTGGATCGATGAATCTGATTGCGGAGAGTATTTTGTTTTCTATGGAAAGGTTAAATTGAAGGTAGCTGAAAGGGAAAAGAAAACGCATGAGTATGGCGGAGAGTCTAACAAATATAATGTATTGGAAATATATAATCCTAATAATAAAGTAGATGGTGAATGGAAGTTTAGAACAAGCCTATATAGAGGACAAATTAAAGATGATATAAAGGAAGATGCTACGTATTACATTGCAATTATAGGGCGAGTTGGCGAGAAATCTTGGCAAATTAGATTAGATAATATACATGCTGTTAAATATTGTGAATGTGATTAAAATTTATTTAAGCAAGCTCACCCCAAGGCTTCGCAAGGATCCTCGGGGTATGTAAACAAATTGTAAATGCAATTTGTTTTGTTATTGAGCAGTTCAAATGATACATAATCTTGAAGGATTATGATTTACAGGAGTTCCTTTATTTGTAATACCTATAGAATATCCAAATGAAGACAAGGAGCTAGAAGATAGATTTAATAAAGAAATAGTACATTATGATAGATGGTAATAAGCTAAACTTTGAGTTTCATGGGTTGTGAATGGTTAGATTAGAATCACAGATTAAAGACCCAGTTATAAAAGGAATATTTATAAAAAATGCTGATGGTATGATGTATATATAAAATATTTTATTAGTAAAAAACTTTAAATAAAGATATTGTATTAATGTAATCACTGGTCTTTTTATTTGGGCTAAAAGTAAAATTATAGTATTATAGAAAAAGAGACAATTAATTTGGCTAGAAAAGAAACTGTAGAAATAGCATATTTAGGAAACTTAATTAGAATATGATGGATAATTATGATAAAATATTGTAAAAAACGATATAATAATATATATAAAATAATTTAATAAAGAAATTTGCATAGTTTATTATAAAAAACTACATAGATAGTAAGAGGACCAAATATGAAACCAATATTAGAAGAAACAGATATAATAGATAAACAAACGGATCAGTATATTGATCTTGAACATAAAGAAATAGAATCAGCTGATGATAAATATTTAATAATTAATAATCTGATAGTCAATTCAGAACAAGGAAATCTATTATGTGAAATTAAAAGATGTTTAAGTGAATGTGAAAAATTTTATTTTAGTGTGGCTTTTGTTAATTTTAGTGGTATTCAACTTTTACTAGATAGTTTTAAAGAACTTGAACAAAGAGAAATTGAAGGGAAAATAATAACATCAACTTATCTTAATTTTACTGAACCAAAAGCTCTTAAAAAAATACAAGAATTTAATAATATAGATTTAAAAGTTTTTGTTTCTAAAAAAGAGATAGGGTTTCATACAAAGGCGTATATTTTTGAGAATGAAGCAGAATATAAAATAATTATAGGATCTTCAAATATAACGCAAAGAGCTTTAAAAAGTAATATCGAGTGGAATGTTAAATCTATTTCTAAAAAGGAGAATAGTTTTACAAAAGAGGTTTTAAAAGAATATTTAAAGTTATGGGGAGAAACTTCTGTTGTTGATGATAATTTTATAAGAGAATATGATAGATTCTTAAGAGAACTAAAAAAAGTTGAAGAAAATAAAACTTTAAATTTTTTTGATTATGAGGTAATAACGCCTAATGATATGCAAAAAAGAGCTTTGGAAAATTTAAAAAGACTAAGAAAATCTGAAGAAGATAAAGCATTAGTCATTGCAGCTACGGGAACAGGTAAGACATATATGTCAGCTTTTGATGTCATAGAATATAATCCTAAAAAAATGCTTTTTTTAGTTCATAGAGAAGAAATTTTAAGAAGGTCTGAAAAGACATTCAAAAAATTAGTAAAAAATAAAAATAAAACAACAGGACTTTTAACTGGAAATAGTAAAGCTATAGATTCTGATTATTTGTTTTCAACTATACAAACAATGGGAAAACAGTTCCAAAACTTTAAAAAAGATGAATTTGAATATATTGTTATAGATGAAGCTCACCATATTTCTAGTCCATTATATGAAAAAGTTATAAATTATTTTGAACCAAAATTTTTACTTGGTATGACTGCAACACCAGAGAGATGTGATGGGAAAAACATATTTGATATTTTTAATAATAATGTTGCTTTAGAAGTTAGGCTTAGAGAGGCATTAGAACTTGAGTTAGTTATTCCTTTTCATTATTTTGGTATAACAGATATTGAAGATATTGATTTAAGTGATGTCAAAGTACAAGATTTAGATGAAATAGCTAAAAGACTAAATGTTAATAAAAGAGTAGATTTTATAATAGACAAGATGAATTTTTATGGTCATGATGGAGAAAAGCGTAAATGTGTAGGATTTTGTGTAAATATTGATCATGCAAAATATATGGCAGATGAGTTTAATAAAAGAGGTATACATAGTGTATTTTTAACAGGTAATAATTCTGCTAATGAGAGAGAATTGTATATAAAAAAATTAGAAGATGATAAAGATGATTTAGAAGTAATATTTACTGTAGATATTTTTAATGAAGGGATAGATATACCATCCATTAATTTAATTTTAATGCTTAGACTAACTAATTCTCCTATAGTATTTATACAACAACTTGGTAGAGGACTTAGAAAATATCCAAATAAAACTTTTTTAACTGTATTAGATTTTATAGGAAATCATAATAAAACATTTTTAATAGCAATTGCTTTAAATGGTTCTAGGTATTACGATAAAGATAGTTTAAAGGTTGCCGTAGCAACACAGTTTTCTAATTTAGCAGGATGCACTAATATTCAAATGGACAGAATTTCTATAGAGAGAATACTAGAGCAATTAAATAAAGAAAATTTTAATTCTATGAAATACTTAAAAGAAGATTATATGGAGTTTAAAAAAATGAATGATGGAAAAGTTCCATATTTTCTTATGGATTATATTAGATACGACGGGGCACCAGATCCATTAAAATTTTTAACTAAAGCAAGAACTTACCTTGATTTTGTAGTAAAAATGGAAAAGGATGAAAGTTTAAAAAATTTATTAGATGAAGAGGTTTTCTTTAAAATATTAAAAGAGTTTACAGGAAAGCTACCAATAAAAAGAGTATATGAATTTAGTATATTAAAATATCTTTTGAGGCATAAAGATATAAATTTAGAAGAAGCAAAAAAAGAGATTTTAAAATATATTGAGTATGTAGATGATAACAGTATTGAGCATGCTTTTAGCTGTTTAAATCAACAATATTATGACTCTTCCCAATTAAAAAATTCTATTAAATGTTTTAATTTAAAAGATGGAATGTTAAAAACTACTTCGGAGTTTGATACTGTAATATATGATATAAGATATAGAAAATATATAGAGGATATTATAAATTATGGACTTATCAGGTATGAAAAAGAGTTTTCTAGCAAGTATTATGGTGTACCATTTTTTAAGTTATATGAACAGTATCAAATAATAGATACAGCTTTGCTTTCAAATTATACAAAAATTCATAGTTCATTTAGAGGAATGGGACTCATAACTAATGGAAAAGAGTATTTTCTTTTTATAGATTTACATAAGGATGATGATATTAAGGAAAGTATTAATTATAAAGATAAATTTATAGATGATTCAAATTTTCAATGGCAAACGCCTAATAGTACATCTCAAAACTCTGAAAGAGGCAAAAATATAATATTTAATAAAGAAAGAGGAGTTAACTTACACATTTT
This sequence comes from Clostridium sp. CTA-1, assembly GCF_054768215.1. NCBI lineage: Bacteria > Bacillati > Bacillota > Clostridia > Eubacteriales > Clostridiaceae > Clostridium > Clostridium sp. CTA-1. The sequence continues at coordinate 164,845 of NZ_BAAAAP010000005.1, read as the reverse complement.
CATTAGAAAGTATGGAAAAATTGATGGAGTAGTTCAAAAATTTATTTATATAGGAAAGGGAGATGTAATAAGTTATAAAGGAGAAAAGCCTATAACTGTTGAGATAAAATTATACAATAAGGTTCCAACATATTTATATAATGAATTTGTTAAAAAGGTATAGCAATGATTTGCTATACCTTTTCTTGTGCAAGTTTTTTTACAGCAGGAATGTCTGCCGGAGCCCAATTTAGGGAAAGTAAATTTTCTCTATGTAGCCATATTAATTTTGAATGTTCACTTGCTGTTGGTATATCAGATGTTAGTTTACATCTAGCTGTAACTAAATTTACTATAATCTCATTGTATTCGTGAGTAGTATCATTAAAAACATCTATAAATTGAACCCTGCAGGATAATTCCTCACTAATCTCTCTTTCGATAGCTTGTTTAAAAGTTTCATCCTTTTCTATTTTACCACCAGGGAATTCCCACATGTTTGGAAGGGACATTCTTGGAGAACGAAGAGCACAAAGTATTTCATTATTTTCATTTTCTACAATAGCACCAATAACTTTTACTAATTTTTTCATAATAAACACCTCTAGATAATTTTAGCATAAAATAATTTTTTTTGGTAGCAATGATACTTGAGATAGTTAATAATGATAAACAAAGAAGATAACAATAATTATAATAAGATTACTTTTATTTGAACTATTTCTATTAATGAATTAAAATAGAGATATAATAAGAAGCTAGGAAGGTGAACTAATGAAGCCTACGAATTATGAAGATTTAATCATGAAAAGAGCAATGGATCTTTTTGCAGAGGAAGGACTAAAGTTCTTTGGTATAAACAAAAAAGTTAAGGAACTTGGACCGACAGAGTTAGTAGTTTTAGAAACTAAAAATATGTTTATGGACTATACTTTCCTAATGGAAGATGATACTTTTATACATTTTGAATTTCAAACAACAAATAAAGGAAAAATAGATTTAAGAAGATTTAGAGCCTATGAAGCATTATTAAGTCATCAAACAGGAAAAGATGCAGTTACATATGTTGTTTATTCAGGCAATATAAAAAATCCAGGAAATACTTTAGAAACTGGAATAAATGAATATAAAGTTAATTCCATATCTATGGCTGATAAAGATGGAGATAAGATATATAATGATATTGTAGATAAAATGAAATTAGGCAAGGACATTACAAAACAAGATATAATAGCCCTAACATTTACTCCTATTATGAGAGGAAAGATAGGGATATCAGATAAAATAATTAATGCTATACACATAGTAAAAGATATAAACAATGACTATAAGTATGATGTAGAATCAATACTATATGCTTTTGCAAATAAATTTTTAAGCGGAAAAGATTTGAAAAAAGTAAAGGAGGAATTAAGGATGACTGAGCTAGGTAAAAGTTTAATAGATGAAGGAAAAGACGAAGGAAAAAAAGAAAAAACTATAGAAATAGTTAAAAAAGCAATAAAGAAGGGGATGGATAACGAAACAATAAAAGAATTAACAGATTTAGATATTGATGAAATTGAACTAATAAGAAAAGTATTAAAGTAAGAGAGTTATAGAAATAGAGGAAATGAAAAAAGCATTTAAGCAAGTAGAGATATAATGGAGAGAAAAGGATAATTTGACTATACTAGATATGTTTGAATTAAATTTAATAGAGGCGTTAGAGCAATATTTTTAGAATAAAATAACTAAAGTAATATAAAACTAGCTTATTGCATTAATAGTAGGCTAGTTTTTTCTTACTTAAAATTAAAGATAATTACTATGGTAAAATAGAATAATATAATTTATAAATTTATCTGAAGGGAGATAGTTTATTTGAAAATTATTTCATGGAATTGTAATAGTGCTTTTAGAAAAAAATATAAAGATCTACAAGGCTTAAATTCGGATATTTGGATTAATAAGATAAATAACTTTAACATTAATCAACATTATAAAATTGAGTATAGTATATTTAACCAGAATGATTTTTATTCACCTTGTAGTGAACAAAGAATAATTATATATAATTTCAATGACATTGCTAATAAGATATCTTTATTTGATTTTGCAATTAATTGCCTTTATATATACTGTAATGTAATTTTATATAGATGTATTAAAAAAAATGTATTGTAAAAAATAATATAGAAATCTAAGTTAGAAGAGGTAGATATATTATGGTTAAGAAAGGAACTGAAAAACGTTCTGGATCTAAGGAAACCAATCAAAAACATTAAGCAAATACTAAAAAGGCAAACACCACAAAATAACATATAGTAGGTTTTAAGAAATCCCTTGATTTATAATGATTTTGTTTTATAAATTAAGGATTATATAAAAAATTAACATTAAACCATGAGGGCTGATATACTTTCTTTATAGTAGATAGTTGAAATAATAAAATTGTTACTATGAAGGGAGTATGTTTTTTAGAAGGAAAAGGGTTTGGTGCATGATAAAATAAAAGTTGATTTTAAAGTAGTAAATTATGTATAATGATAAAATATAACAAAACAAATGATGAGAATTTTTGAAATCAAAAATAATATTTTTAATTAATAAAAAAATTAATTGATAGTTTTATAAATTTAAAATAAGAATAGGTTCAGTTGTTGAAAACTAGTTGTAATATTTATTGTATAACATATGGACAAATACTAATTAGTAATAAATAAAAGGAGTTGATGAATATGAATATAAGAACTGCAACCATTGAAGATTTACAAGCTATTACTGCTGTTGAGGCAATATGTTTTCCACCAGAAGAAGCTGCTTCAGAAAGTGATTTTAGAAAGAGATTAAGTATGTATCCTAATCATTTTTGGCTTTTAGAGGAGGATGGAAAACTAGTTGGATTTGTAAATGGAATGGTGACAAATGAATCAAAATTATCTGATGAGATGTTTGAGGATGCCAATTTACATAACGAAAATGGTCAGTGGCAAATGATTTTTGGTGTAAATACTATACCCGAATATCGTGGACAAGGTTGCGCAGAAAAAATAATTAATAAGGTTATTGCAGATGCAAAGGCACAAGGGCGTAAAGGATTAGTGCTTACATGCAAAGAAAAACTATTACATTATTATTCAAAATTCGGTTTTAAAAATGAAGGAATTTCAGAATCCACACATGGTGGAGCAGTTTGGTATGATATGCGTTTGACTTTTTAATATGAGGGACAACAGCAAGTAGATACAATTTGAAACATCTGAAGGTATAAAGACCGTTGAAGAATGTTATTATGATGATTTGATTTTAGAAAAAGTTCCAATAGAAAATAGACGTATAGTACGAGTGGTTGGTAAATTTATTGGAATGAATAAACCATGTTTACGTGAGTGGGTTGTTATTTGGAGAATTAAGCAACTGGCAACAATGGGACTTGTAGAAATAGAGAATAGATGTAATGATAGATATATGTTTAATAATATTAGAAAGATAGTAAAAATAAATTATAAAAAGTTATCGAAGTACTGATATGAAAGTATTTTGATAACTTTTTGTTTACAATAAAATTTTTAGGATTTTTAGATTATTGATTAAGAATGCTTTGATAAATGTCTATATTCAATGGGACATAAACCAGTGCTTTTTTTAAAAAGTTCTGAAAATCTACTAGCACTTTTATAACCTACAATGTTAGAAACTTGGCTTATTGTCAAATCTGTATCTGCTAAAAGATGCTCAGCTTGGCTCATACGACGATGCTGTATATATTCGGTAGCAGTACATTTATATAATTCCTTGAAGGATTTTTTGAATTTAGTACTGCCCATGCAAGCTATTTTACACAATTTAGATAGGGGTAATTCATTAGCATAATGATCATTAATATATGAAGCTACACTTTGTAAATGGTCTATATCTATTTGAGAAAGATTTGAATAAGTTTGTTTATGCTGTTTATATCTTTCATATATAAGTGCCATTGCTTCTGAAACTTTGCCCTCATAAAACAATTTAGCAGAAATACCATTGCCTTTATAATTTAATACTTGATGTAGTAACAAGACCATCTCTGGGAAATTCATTGTTTCATTAATGTTTATTAGAGCTGAGCGAGGATTTATATACTCATCTGAAAGTTTATTTGATAAAAATTCGTCGCAATATTTTGGCATAAATTCTATTCCTATAGATTTTATAGGAATGTTTTTATGGAATAATGCTTTATAGGTTGTTTTATTACACCAGTAACTTTTAACACATCCTGCACTTAAGCGAGAATAAGGATTTAATTCTTCACCAGAAACGGATTCGTAATAAGAAATACTAAAATACTCAGGAAGTAAACTTTCAAGATAAAAATCCTCGTGAAAATAAAAATCATGGATTACTATAGAAAAAAGATTTTCATGAATATAAATCCAATAATAACCTGATCCAATAGCAGGGTCTAATTCATAACAAGTTCCAATAGAATTATATTTTTTACAGTTATTACATTTATGAAAACCGTTATCTAAAAGCAACGATTCATGAATATTTAATTGCTGATTCATTTTAAGCCTCCCTTGCCGCGATTAGACTCTAATATATCGTGAATAGACGAATGACAATGATGTGCATTCTCAATAACATCATTGTAGTATATACTAAAAATATAAATTATACATAATTAAATTGATTTAATTTAAGTCTAAAACCTATTTTATAAAATGTCAATTAGAGTATAGGTATAGAACTAAATTAACTAACTCAATATTTTAGGGGGAATACTTATGTCAAAACAATTAAGTAAGGCAAAGAAATTAACTGTGAAGGATATGGTAACCACAGGAATTTTCTCTACAATTTTTACCGTGTTTATGCTTTTAGGAGGAGTATTTTTTGCAACCAATCCTGTTTTAACCTTTCTTATGCCATTAGGTGCAGCATTGCTTCCAGGTCCAGTGTATTTACTTTTATCTGCCAAAGTTCCAAAGAAAGGCAGTATCACGATTTTAGGAATTTTAGTGGGAATCTTTATGTTTATAACTGGTATGCACTGGAGCATGGTTGTTGGGTTTATGGTTTTAGGAATCATTGCAGATATTATTACAGCAAGTGGGAAATATAAAAATTTTAAACTTACAATAATAGGTTATTCATTATTTATGTTAGCTAATACAACATCATATGCCATGTTTTTTTTAGATCAAAAGAATTATTTGGCTTATATGCAAAAGAACAGTACAGCAAATCCAGCGTATTTTGATACAATGGTTTCAACTGGTCAGAGTTGGATGTTGCCAGCTATTATCATAGGTACAATTATTTGCGCTGTTATAAGTGGTTTAATAGGGAAAAAATTATTAAGAAAGCAGTTTAGAAAAGCAGGAATAGTGGCATGATTAATTATATTACATTAGAAAATAAAGGGGAAAAAGGTGTTTTAAAAATTGATCCTCGAACAAAGATTATTTTAATGATATTAGGAAATGTGGCAATATTTCTTGCATTTAGTATTCAAATGAAAATAAGTCTTATAATTTTTTATTTAATTTTTGGTTTTTTATGTGGTGCATATAAATCTCCAGTAAAGATATCACTTGGATATTTTTGTCTTATATTAATAGAATATTTGGCTGGAAAATATTTAATGGGAACATTGGCTCTTATGATAGTGACATTTTCACAATTTCTAAAGATGATATTACCATGTGCATTATTAGCAAGTATTATGATTTCTACAACAAAAGTTAGTGAATTTATGGGAGCTCTAAACAAGATGAGGGTATCCAAAAAAGTGATTATTCCACTAACAGTTATGATTAGGTATTTTCCAGTAGTATTTGAAGATTGGAAGAATATAAAAGATTCAATGAGAATGAGAGATGTGAGTCCTACATTTTGTGGATTCTTAAAAAGTCCATCAGATACTATTGAATGTATATATGTTCCAATGCTTATGTCAGCTTCTAAAGTTTCAGATGAACTATCTGCAGCAGCTATAACAAGAGGAATTGAAAATCCAAATCCAAGAACATGTATGGTAAAAATGAAAATGAAATTTTGTGATTGCTTATCTATTAGTTTAATGGCCATAGTTATTGTTTTAGAAGTATTAATGTAGGGAGATGGATTTTTTGATAAATTTTAAAGAGGTTTCATTTAAGTATAAAGGAAAGGAAGAGCCTTCCATAAAAAATATTAATCTTAAAATAAAAGAAGGTCAATGTATAGTTTTATGTGGAAGAAGTGGTTGCGGAAAGACAAGTAATACACGTCTTTTAAATGGCCTTATACCAGATTTTTATCAAGGAGATTTAAGTGGAGTTGTAGAAATTGATGGTAAATTAATTTCAAATCTTCCAATTTATAAAATATCAGAAAAAGTAGGGTCTGTATTTCAAAATCCTAATACTCAGTTTTTTAATACAGATACAGATAGTGAAATTGCTTTTGGTATTGAAAATCTTTCAGTTTCAGAAGAAAAATTAAGACCAATTGTAGATAAGGCATTTTGTGATTTTAAAATAGAAAAATTAAAAAATAGAAGTATTTTTCAGTTATCAGGAGGAGAAAAGCAAAAGATAGCCTTTGCCTCTATTTATGCTATGAATCCGGATATTTATGTTTTAGATGAACCATCTTCTAATCTAGATAGCGATGGAATTAATGATTTAAAAGACTTATTAACCTTTCTAAAAAGTAAAGGAAAAACAATTATTATAACAGAGCATCGATTATATTATTTAAAGGATTTAGCAGATATTATTTGTTATATAGAAAAGGGAGAAATAAAGTCTATATATTCTCAAGAGGCTTTTTTAAAACTTTCTGCTAAGGAAAGAGAAAATAAAGGATTAAGGGCATTAGACCTAAGCAAAGTTGAACCAATTAGGAAAGAACAATTAGAAAAAAATAACTATTTAACAATAAGAAATATGATTTTAAGATATGGAAAAAAACAGATTATTAAAAAAGGTTTTGATATAACTGCATCTAGAGGTGAATGTATAGGAATTATAGGTCATAATGGAGCAGGAAAAACAACATTTTCAAAAGCTTTATGTGGATTACACAAAGACTATGATGGAAAAATTATTATAAATGACAAAGAACTTACAGATAAACAACGTCTAAAAAAGTGTTATTTAGTTATGCAGGATGTTAATTATCAGCTTTTTGCAGAAAAAGTTGAAGAAGAATGTTGTTTTGGAATAAAAAATTTTAATAGAGAAGAAGTGTTTCAAGTACTTAAATCTCTAGGACTTTATGAATATAAAGATAATCATCCCAATACCTTATCAGGAGGTCAAAAACAAAGGCTTGCTGTTGCAACAAGTATTGTAAGTAAAAGAGAAATTTTAATATTTGATGAACCAACAAGTGGATTAGACTATGATAGTATGATTAGAGTTTCAAAACTTATAGAGAAACTTAGAAATGAAGGAAAGCTTATATTTTTAGTTACTCATGACTATGAATTTATTTGTAAGACTTGTACTAGAATATTGCATTTCGATAATGGTACATTAATGGATGATTATTTTTTATCAAATGAAGAAGGAAAAGATAAATTAAAAAAATTTTTTATTCAACAATAGAATTATTGAGATTCAATGATCTTAAAGGTGAAAAAATTACATTTAACAAGTGTGGGCAAAAGGTTACTGATTGGTCTAGTATTAGAATTTATGATTGGGTTCTAATTAAGGGTAACGATAAAATAGAAAAGAGAGACAATTCCTAAATGGAGTGATCTTATTTTAAAGTAATACTAGCTTAGTATATTAATATTAGGCTAGTTTTTATTTTGAATATAATAATGTTATTATTATTAATAAAGGAAAAATAGACTTAAGAAGATTTAGTTTAGAGCCTATGAAGCATTATTAAGTCATCAAACAAGAAAAGATGCAGTTACATATGTTTTTTATTCAGGCAATATAAAAAATCCAGGAAATACTTTAGAAACTAGAATAAATGAATATAAAGTTAATTCCATATCTATGGCTGATAAAGATGGAGATAAGATATATATAGTAAGTACTGATTTAGAAGAACAATTAAATTTCTGGTATGAGTCATTCACTAAAAGGTGAAGATGTGGTAGAATTAGACGTGGACAAAAATGCCGAAAAAGTTTGTTCGGACACATGTGGAAACTGTAGTGAAACTAAGTAAATAATATCAAGGATGCACATAATTTAAAAGTATAAAAATCATGTATTTGCTATTGTTTTTTTAGAGTTGGTGGTAAACTATTTTATTATACATATAATAGATTCAAATTTATTAACACTATCAAGTTTTAGGTTGTTAGTAATATCAATGATTTGAGGCCCTTGGGTGTATGTACACATATTCGAGGGCTTTCCTGTGTGGAAACATATAAATATAGCAAAATGTTCTGGGCAATATATCCCAAAAGGTAACATGTGGAGTGAGTTTGTCTTTAGAAGAAGAGTATGTGAAACAATACAGCAACAAGATTTAGATTGTAATTAGAGGAGGATACATTATGAAAATTTCAAAGAAAGATGCGTTGATATGGTTTGAATTTTTTGCCATGTTGCCAGAAGAAGAAGAAGTTATGCCAAAACAACAAGAAATCATTTATGCTACCTTTGCACAAATTGAGGCAGCAATTAATCATAGAAATGATATGTTGATGTCAGAAATTAAAAATTTAAAAACCTTAGAAAATAGAACTCTTTTTGTGGGAAATGAAAGCAAATTCCCAAAAGGATGTCGTTCTTGCTTGTTGGGAACCGGTTTGAGTGCAATTAGAAAAACAAATAAATGTAATGCAGAGTGTAAGTTCTGTTATAATTATGGAGAACTAGATGATATGTTTCCTATTGGGGAAGGCATGTGGGAAATCGGAGGTACAAAATTTTATGAAAAGGATATTGACTTACTTCTTTCTATCCACAAAAAACCTACTGGCGTTTCCTACGTTTATTTAGAGCCATTTATGGAAATTGAAAAATATTATTCAGTTATAAAGAAATTTAGGGATGCTCAAGTTTATCAACATTTATATACAAATGGTACTTTAGCTACAGAAGAGACATTGAAAGCATTAGGTGAAGCTGGTCTTGACGAGATACGTTTCAACTTGGGCGCATCTAATTGTTCAGATAAAGTTATTGAAAATATTAAGATAGCAAAAAAATATATTAAAAATGTAGGCATTGAAACTCCAATGACTCCAGAGTTTTTTGAAGCCTTTTTTAAGAAAAAGCAAGCAATCTTAGGGACAAACCTTGATTTTATAAATTGTGCAGAACTGCATTTAAATGAAAACAACATAGATAATTATTATGGGGAAAATATGTATATCTCAAGACATGGCTACATATCTCCAATTTGGAGCAGGGAATTAACTTTAAAATTCATGAAGATAGCCGATGAAGAAAACTGGGATTTAGTAATTCATGACTGTTCAAATCATACAAAGTTTGCTAGAGATTTAAATTTGAGTAGTAAAGAAGGTAAGTGGTTTGGAGCAAGTAATTATGGCTGTGAATTCCCTACTATTCCATATGAAGCATTTTTACCAATACTACGTGATGACAATTTTAAATTTTTAACTGAAGAAGAATTGCCTGAAGGCTATAAGGCAGGAAAATTGATTTTTTAGCTAAATAAAGGTTATTAATATTGAAGAGAAAAAATAGCGGAAATATTGAATTTTCCGCTATTTTTACATTGATGCACAAGTTATTATGAAATTTTATATAGATGTATTAAAAAAAACCTATTGTAAAAAATAATATAGAAATCTAAATGAGAAGAGGTGGATATATTATGGCTAAGAAAGAAACTGAAAAACGTTCTGGGTCTAAGGAAACTAATCAAAATAAAAAATCTAAAGAGCCAAATCCAGTTGTTATAGACGGAGATTCAGATATGTCAAAACCAGTAAGAGGATTAAATTAAGGATTATATAAAAAATCAAGATTAAATCATAACGTCTGAGATGCTAGTTTTATAGTAGATAGATGAAATAATAGAACTGTTACTATTCAAGAATACTATTTATTGACTTGACATGTAAATCATGATATTATTTTATGAAAAGAGAATTAGTACCTTTAAGATTAGTCCAGAGAGACTAATAAGGTCGTATAGATTTATAGGCTTAAATTACCAATTTATAAGTTTATGATTGATATGGTGATTTTTAAGACCTTTTATAGAAATATAAAAGGTCTTTTTTATTAATCAAAATCAACCTTGAATGAAGAATTGTACTAGTTCTCCTTAAAAAAGGAGGAAGATTTATGAGTAAAAAACAACATGTAGACAAAGATTATTCATTTGAATCAGTAAAGGAAAAGGACAAGAAAGGATTTATTTCAATGTTTGCAGTTATGCTAGGTTTTACATTTTTCTCAGCTAGTATGCTCACAGGTGGAAAATTAGGAGTAGCACTATCAATAAAAGATTTTGCTTTAGCTGTATTTTTAGGAAATTTAATATTAGCAATTTATACAGGAGCACTGGCATATATAGGAGCAGATACAGGACTTTCAATGCATTTATTAGCAAGATATTCTTTTGGAGAAAAGGGAGCATATTTACCATCTTTTTTAACAAGTTTTACTCAAATAGGATGGTTTGGAGTTGGGGTTGCTATGTTTGCAATACCAGTAAGCAAAATAACAGGAATAAATATATATTTATTAGTAGCAATATCAGGATTATTAATGACTTCAACAGCATATTTTGGAATGAAATCTTTAACTATATTAAGTATAATAGCAGTGCCAGCCATAACATTGTTAGGATGTACATCAATGTTTAAAGCTATAAACGCAATAGGAGACGCTTCACAATTATTAAATATAGCACCGAAAGGAAAAATGGGATTGGTTACAGGAGTAACTTTATGTGTAGGATCTTTTATAAGTGGAGGAAGTACAACACCAGACTTTGTAAGATTTGCAAAAAATAAAAAGATTGCAGTAACGACAACAGTAGTAGCTTTTTTCATAGGTAATTCATTAATGTTTTTATTTGGAGCTATAGGGGCAATGGCCACAGGATATTCAGATATATCAGATGTTATGATATCACAAGGACTTATAATACCAGCAATATTAGCATTAGGATTAAACATATGGACAACCAATGACAATGCTATATATACATCAGGACTTGGAATTTCAAATATAACAAGAATTCCTAAAAGTAAGGTGGTAATTTTTAATGGAATACTAGGTACTATAGGTGCTCTATGGTTATATAATAATTTTGTAAGTTTTTTAAGTTTATTAGGAGCAATGATTCCAGCAGTTGGAGGAATAATAATAGCTGACTATTTCTTTGTAAGAAAAAGAAAATATGAAAGTCTTAAAGAAGCTAATTTTAAAGTGATAAATTATAAAGCTATAGGAGCTTGTATATTAGGAATATTAGCTGGAAAATATTTAACTGTAGGAATTCCGTCAATAAATTCATTAATTATAACAGGAGTAATACATATTATATTAGAAAAAGCTATCAAAGAAAAAACACAAAAAAATGTACAGTGTGATGAGTACGTTGCTTAATATTAAGATGATTTTTTAGTGATATTAATAAGAGGGTGAATATATGTTAATAAAAAATGTTAAACTTACAGATAAAAATGAATTAGTTGATATAAGAATTGAAAATGGTATATTTAAAGAAATAAAAAATAATTTAGAAGCATATAAAGATGAGGAAATTATAGATGGAAAAGGTAATCTGGCTCTTCCACCTTTTATAGAACCCCATGTTCATTTAGATACAACTCTTACAGCAGGAGAACCAAAGTGGAATGAAAGTGGAACTTTGTTTGAAGGAATACAAAGATGGTCTGAAAGAAAAGCATTTTTAACAAAAGAAGATGTGAAACAAAGAGCTAAAAAGGCATTAAGCTGGCAAATAGCTAATGGTGTACAACATGTTAGAACTCACATTGATACAACGGATGAATCATTATTAGCACTAAAAGCTATGTTAGAAGTTAAAGAAGAAATGAAAGACTATGTGGATATACAAATAGTAGCTTTCCCTCAAGAAGGAATTTTATCTTATCCAAGAGGCTTAGAACTTTTAGAAGAGGCTTTAAAATTAGGAGCTGATGTAGTTGGAGCTATACCACATTTTGAATTTACTAGAGAATATGGAGTAGAATCAATTAATAAAATATTTGAACTTGCAGAAAAATATCATGCATTAATAGATATTCATTGTGATGAAATTGACGATGAACAATCAAGATTTTTAGAAACTGTAGCTACTAGGGCATTAGAAACGGCAATGAAAAATAAAGTTACAGCTAGTCATACTACAGCTATGCATTCTTATAACAATGCTTATACATATAAATTGTTTAGACTTTTAAAAATGTCTGATATAAATTTTGTTGCAAATCCTCTTGTAAATACACATTTACAAGGAAGGTTTGATACATATCCAAAGCGTAGAGGAGTTACTAGAGTAAAAGAATTAAAGGATGCTAATATTAATGTTTGTTTTGGACATGATGATATTTTTGATTCATGGTATCCACTTGGAACTGGTAATATGCTTCAAGTGTTGCATTTTGGATTACATGTGTGTCAAATTATGGGGTATAATGAGATAGATGATTCTATTAAATTCATAACAACTAATTCAGCAAAAACTTTAAATATAGAAAATAAGTATGGTATAGAAGTAGGTAAGCCTGGTAATCTTATAATTTTACCAGCCGAAAATGGCTATGATGCTATAAGACGTCAAGTTCCTGTTTGTTACTCTATAAGAGGTGGGAAGATAATAAGTAAGACAGAACCATCTTTCACTAAGGTATATTTAGGAGAAGAAATTAACGTAAATTTTAAAAAATAAATATGGTAATGATAATATTTTAAAGCTCTTGAGGTATTTATTTACACTCAAGGGCTTTTGTTTGACAATAGGAAAATGATGTGATAGGTAAAAAAGGAAGATTTTTTTACCTATTTGGAATTTTAGGCTTACTATAGTCACTCAATAAGATTGACTGTAATATAACAATTATGCTATAACGAAGACATTAACTCAACTAATAAAATACTGTGAACCATACCATAATTTGAATATAATTACGATATGGATAAGCAAAAGCATAAGTTACTAAAATTAAAGCAGGCTCAACTAAGATTTCGGAAGAATCCCTGGGGATCGTGAACATAATAATAAAAAGTACTTCTAAAATTAAGGAGTACTTTTTATTTTATTAATATTCATTAAGAAAAATATTTGTTTAAAAAGTAGTTAATTAATATTCTTTAGTATATATTTTAAGAAAATAAATTAGTATTTCTTAGTGAAGTGAACTGTTTTTTTAGTAATATATGTCCTTGTCTTTTAGTATTTTACATATAAATTATGGGTGAATACTCTACACAGAATAATTTTGGAATTATAAACAAATACTACTATATTAAAGAGAAGAAGTATAAGAAAATACAAGGATAAAAAGATAAGTGATGATATTGTTTAGCAGCCAGAAAACGACCTCCGTTGCCACTACACTTGTTTTCTGGAAGAGTCCCCGGCAGGTTGTGTTAAAAGTAAATTTTTTAGAAGGTTTAGTAAAAAAATCAGAAGTCTATCTTCTGATTTTTGCTAGTTTTGTATCAATTTTATATTATTTGCTCATTTAATGCTATTTATTAGCAAAGAGTATTTATGCTATTTGAATATACAGGTTTAGAAACGTAAGGAACTATATTGTTTTGTTGATACTTTTGTAAATTATATGAAAATATCCCTTATCAGTTAGAATTTCAATACTATCAACTTCTAATTTTTTTTCAAGTTCCTCATAAGAAACCTTTTTCTTTTTAAGAAATTCTATAGATTTTTCTAATTTTTCTTTATTCAGTTTTATATCTTCACTCTCTTCAATAAAATCATTTTTGTCTAAATCATCCATATATTCGTTTATCTTATTTTTTATTCTTTCCTTCATTTTAGATAATTTGTTTTTACTATAATGTTTTCTTTTAGATGCTGAAGCTTCTATTTTTGTCCCATCTACAGCAATTAATTCTTTACCATATAATCCAAGTTTAATACAAAGATCAACAAAAGACTCAAATACATTATGCAATGCTTCTGCATTATCTTTTCTAAAATCAGCTATAACTCTGTATTTAGGCTGAATTCCTTTAAGAAGCCAAAGTATTTCTCTATTTATTTTTGAAAGTATCAACTATTTTATCTATAATTCTAACTTCATTTTCTTGTTCAACAAATTCTTCTAAACATTCCATTTGCATTTGATTTCTGTATAGTTCATTTATTTCCACCTTTATCTTTTGTAATGCTTTTATATCATATCATTATTTAAGGGGTTTTCGCACAGCCTGTCGGGAGACATAAATACAAGTATTTTAAAAACGAAAAAGTAAAATATTGACATATTTTACATATCGTGATATAAATGTATTGTAGTTTGAATACAACTAAGCACAAAATAAAAATTTGGAGGAATTTAGATATGGTTAGCAAAGATTATAAGCTTGGAGGAGGAACCCCGAATTGGATGAGCGGAAGAGCTCATAATATAACATTTATTGTTACTGAAGGCTGTAATTTGCGTTGCAAATATTGCTATCAGGTCCATAAAAATGGTGAAAATAGGATGGATTTTGCAACTGCTAAAAAAATTGTAGATTATATTTTAGATAATAGAGAAATATTTTCAGCGCCAGGAGTGGTTTGGGACTTTATAGGTGGAGAACCTTTGTTGGAAATAGAATTAATGGATCAAATAACTGATTATATAAGACTTCAAACATATAAAAAAGATCACGAATGGTTTGCTATGAATAGAATTAATTTCACAACAAATGGAATATCATATGATGATCCAAGAGTTAGAAAATTTATAGCAAAAAATAAAACTAAATGTGGGGCTACAGTAACAATTGATGGCACTAAGAACAAACATGATCTTCAAAGAATTTATCCAAATGGTAAGGGCTCTTATGATGATGTAGTAAAAAATATTCCATTATGGTTAGCTGATTTTCCATATGCAGCAACAAAAGTGACTTTTGGTAGTGATGACCTGAAATACTTAAAAGAAAGTATAATCCATTTATGGAAGTTAGGTATAAAAGACGTTCCAGCTAATGTTGTATTTGAAGATGTATGGAAAGAGAATGATGATTTAATATTTGAAGAGCAACTTAAACAATTAGCAGATTATATAATAGAAAATAAGTTATGGAATGAATACAATACAACTTTATTTGAGGATTTTATAGGGAGACCTGTAAGCGAAGAGAATAAAAATCGTAATAGATGCGGAGCCGGAATGATGCTTGCGGTAGATGGGAAAGGAAATTTTTACCCATGTTTGAGATATTCAGCTTATTCATTAGAAAATAAAAATGGCTATGTGATTGGTAATGTTGAAGAGGGATTGGATTTTGATAAGATAAGACCATTTGTAGGCTTATCATTATTAACTCAATCTGATGTTGAATGTGCAGATTGTGAAATTGCTGATGGATGTTCATGGTGTCAGGGTCACTGTTATGATGAAACAAATTGTGAAACAAACTATAAAAGAGTTAAATATATCTGTAAGATGCATAAAGCTAGATATAGAGCGAATGAATATTATTGGGGAAGACTTAGAGATGAGTATAATATTAAGAGACCGTTAGCTGGAACTAAAAGTAAATTTTTATATTTCATTATGGATGATAATTGTGTAGAACATTGTAATTATGAATCTTCAGATAATGAAAATTTTATGAGAGAAGATGTACTAAAAGATGGGTTAAAGTTTACAGAAGAAAATTATTTTACACCAGTTATACTAAATTCAAAGAATGAAAATAATTTCTATGATATAAATAAGTATTCTTATTATGAGAGAATAGAGATTTATTCATCATATAATAAGAATGTTAATAATAATCATCAAAAATTTCAAGTTGTTACTCCGAAAACAATTGGCAATATCACTAAGCAAGATTCATGTATTTTAAATATTAATGTAGATGATATTCAATATTTGTATCAATATTCAAAAACATTATTTGAATATTGCAATAGAATTAATTTAAATATCAAATATAATGATAGAAATTTTCCAATTGAAAAGTATAAAGAAGAGCTTGCTAAGATATCGGATTATATATTTGATTTATACAAAGAAACTGGACAAGTTAAAGAAATGAATAAGATAACTGATGATTTATTTAACTCCAAAAAGGATTGCTGTGATGCAGGAGAAAAATCCTATGCCTTATCTCCAGAGGGAAAAATCTATCCATGTGCCAAATTTTATTTTGAGGATAAAGAAAGTTATATTGGTGATTTAAAAACTGGAATTTATAAAAATGAAAATAAGCTTTTTGAATTAGATAAAGCGCCAATTTGTAAAGAATGCGATGTAAATCATTGTGATAGATGTGTATTTTTAAATAAAAAATTTACTAATGAGTATAATACGCCATCGTACATACAGTGTAAAATATCATTAATAGAAAAAGAAATAACGTATAATCTTTATGAAAGAATGAAAGAATTAGATAAGAATTTTATTGAGTCTACAATAAATAATAATTTTGATGATCCGATAAGTACTTTTTTAAAAGATAGGCCTTATCAACCATATGATGTAGAGATGTATAAAAACCATATGTAATATTAGATATATAAAAAGCATATGTAATATTAATTAAAAAAGCTAATACGTAGGGGGTAGTTTTATGAGTATAGAAACAAAAATTTTAGAAAGCGAAAGAGATGAGGTTCAAATGCTATTTGAAAGATTAGCATCATTAAATGCACTAGCAGCAACATTATCTGATGCTAGATTAGAAATAGATGAACAAAATTGGTTTTATAATAAGTTAATAAATGATTTAACTGAAACTAGAAAAAAATTCGGTATTTGGTGGGATAGAAGTTGCGAAAAATATAAATTAAATTTAGAGGATAGACATAAGTATGCTGTAGATTTTGAGAATAAGACAATAGTAATAGATAATGAGTAGAGGATAAAGATATTTTTACAATGCAAGTTATATATTAATATATATTAATAAAAATAACTTAATAAAATGAGAGGGGGAACAAGATATGAGGTTAAATCAAAAAACTGTAAATGGGGTACACCAAATTAAATGGTGGTGTTCCGATTGTTTAGGACCATGTAAATCAGACTGTACGGGAAGATGTGCAGATGGTTGTACAGGACCATGTAAAGCAAATTGCAGGGGATCTGCACTTTAATAATCATTAGTATAAAATTATAAGATATTGGAGGAAAGAAATATGAAATTAAATCAAAAAGCTATAAATATAAATGAGGGACCTCAATATGGATGGTGTTCAGACTGTTTAGGACCATGTAAAGATAGCTGTTTGGGAAGATGTACAAGCGATTGCTTAGGACCATGTAAATCAGATTGCCTAGGATCTGCACGTTAATAATTAATAGTATAAAAGTGTATAATATAATTGGAGTTTATGATTAATTTTCCCTAATAATTGTACAAGTATTCTTTGTAAGGTAAGTATTTTTAAATAGACTTATAATTTATAAATATTATTTAATATTGAAGTATTACTTTTTAAAAGTAATACTTCATATTAAATAATAAGAAGGAGAAAGTATGCACTATAATATGGATGAAAAAAAATTATTAAAAGAAAAAACATTGTTTTATTTAAAAAAACATAAGTTTAGAATAATATTATTATATATTGCAACAGCTACAAGTAATTTAGTTAATCTAATTCCTATGTATTTATTTGGTCATTCGATAGATTATACAATAGCTGGTGACTTTAAAAAAGTATTAAATACAATAATTTTAATTATTTTGATATTTCTATTTACATCTATACTAAGTATAATTGAAACAGTATTACATACTTATATTAATCAAGATATAGTTATACATTTTAAAAGTGAAATTTATGATAAAATATTATACTTGAAGAAAAAAGAATTTGATAAGATTTGCAATGGAGAAATATTATCAAAGATAGAAAGAGATACAGTATGTTTAGCTGAATTTATCACAGAAGACCTTATTAATTTATTTATTTCAATTGTTACATTAATTGTAAGTTTATACTTAATAATTAGGCTTTCACCAACTTTAACCACAATTTCTTTAATAATTTTTCCTATAACTGTACTTCTATCAAAAATTTTAAGTAATAAATTGAGAAAATATATTTTAAAGGGAAAATTGTTAGGTGATAATTATTTCTCAATTACTCAAGAAACATTATCTGCTATTGAAGAGATAAAATCATTAGGAATGGAAGGATTATATAAAAACAAATATAAAGAAATATTGAGTGATATAAGAGAAAATGAAGGGAAAAAGACAATCATTTCAACTATAATAAATTTTATTAGTTCTATAATTTCATCATCAGGTGAATGGCTAATTTTATTAGTAGCATCATGGATGATTATAAATAAAACGTTGAGTGTAGGGACTTTAATAGCATTTAATTCTTTCAATTCAAGAGTTACTCTTTCTATATCTCAGATATCTAAATTTATCGTAAAAACCCAAAATATATTTGTATCTTTAAAAAGGATAGAGGAATTAACTAATTTACCAGATGAAACTCAGTATAAAACAAAGTTTTGTCCTGAGTTAAGTGGCAATATAGAGATTGTTGATTTAAGTTTTTCTTATTATTCTAAATTAGGAATATTAAAAAATATTAATTTAGATATAAAAAATAATGATTTCTATGTTATAGTTGGTAGAAATGGGTGTGGTAAAACAACATTATTAAATATTGTATCAAACTTTTTAGATGATTACAAAGGAGAGATTTTATTTGATAATTATAATGTAAGGGATATAGATATAGATTGGCTCAGGAAAAAAATAAGTTATATTCCTCAGCAACCTCATATTTTTCAAGGAACAATAGATTTTAATCTATCTCTCTCCAATGAGAATTTGTCAGAGTCTTATAAAATAGAAGCCTGTAAGCTAGTAGGATTGCACTCTTTTATAGATACTTTACCTGATAAATATAATACTATCTTAGGTAAGGATGGGGTTATCTTATCAGGAGGACAAAAACAAAAATTAGCTATTGCAAGAGCAATATTAAGAAATCCCAAGATTATGATTTTAGATGAAATTACTTCTGATTTAGATAGTAAATCAGAAGTAGAGATTATGAGTCTATTAAATCAATTAAAAAGGAAATATACAATAATAACTGTAGCACATCGTATAAGTTCAATATTGTATTGCCCTAATATAATAGTTATGGATAATGGAGAAATTGTTGGAATGGGGGATCATGAAAAATTAATTACAGAATGTGATAGTTATATTGACTTATATAGGAATCAATTAAATAAAATTAGTGAAAAATTAAACAATAATGTAGTGTAATTGAGTAATAAATAAATTAAATTTGAGTGCTAATAAATGATGAAGAATTAAGAAAACTTGAATCAGTAGAATATCTTTAGTTATGTTGTATTTAAATATCTAAGGATATTTTTTTTATTTTGTAAGGAAGGAATAATTAACTCATTTTATATAGAAAAGACGTATGGTAGAATAGGTCAGTAGAATGCATCGGGGATTATTGAGATAAGTTTGTTAATTGTAAGTGTAGTTTTTTGTCTGCTTTGTTTATTACTGGATTATTTGAATCCTGCAAAAAGGAATGTATATAATATATGATAGAGTAATACTTATACATTTGAGAATTTTGTTCCCTCAAAGGGTTTTAAGCAAAGAATAAGTTCAAATTTTAGAATGTTAACAGCCTAGTCGTTTTTTTAAAAAAATAGAGAGGATTTGTAAATACAAAATGACTACTATGTGATTGATAAATTTGTGTAGCAACTAGAAAACGACCTTCGTTGACACTATAGTCATTTTTTGGAATCCACCCGGAGGACATGAACAAATTGCGAATACAATTTATAAATATAAGACTTAAAATGCATGAAAAGTTTAAAAAGCAGAAAATGCCTAGCTAAAAAACTCCACCTTATCGCAAAAAAATCAAAGGGACGGTTCTAGTTACTTGCTTTCAAATATATGTTATAAACTCCTAAACAATAGTCTAGGAGTTTTTTGCAATAGTATATTTTTATTTAGTAATATTAAAGTTAGTTATATTGACAAAATATTCATATAAGAGTATGTTAAGTATAACTAGTATAACAAGTAATACTGAAAGGAAGATTAATATGAATAAAAAAGCTTCGGAAGATAAATATATGGGTTCTGTGAAGGTAGGTCCAAAGGGGCAGATTGTTATTCCAAAGGAAGTGAGAGATATGTTTAATATTTCTTCAGGAGATACTTTAATTTTGCTTGCAGATGCTAAAAAAGGTATTGCAATTGAACGGTATGAGATTTTTTCAAAGATTGCTGATGCAATTTTTGCAGGTAAAGCGCGGGAGATTTATCCATCAGAATCGGAAGAAGATTCACTTATTTTTGCCAAAGAAATAAAAAAATTTAGTGAGTCTGAAGGAGAACATGATGAGTAAAATAGTATTTTTTAGTATCCCAGCTCATGGGCACACTAATCCTACTATAGCAGTAGTAGATGAATTAGTAAAACGTGGTCATGAAGTTTGGTATTATTCATTTTATGAATTTCAGGAGAAGATTGAAACTGCAGGTGCAAAATTTATTCCATGTGATAACTATTTGCCAGAACTTACACCGGATATAGAAAAGAAAGTAGGAAAGGATTTTGCATCCCTTATAGAGATGGCAGCAGATATGACTATGAGTCTAGATGAAAAGGTATGTAGAGATCTTAAAGAATTTCAACCACATTGTATAGTATCAGATTCTATATGTATTTGGGGAAAATTATTTGCAATAAAATTAAATGTACCATATATTTGCTCTACTACGACCTTCGCAATGAATAAATATACTGCAAAGCTAATAAAACAAGGTTTAAAAGAAATGTTTCGTATGTTTATAGGTATTCCAAGAATTAATAAAAAGATAAAGCTGCTCCAGGAAAAAGGTTATAATGTAAAAAATTTTATAAGTATTATCCAAAATGACAACGATACTGATACAATTGTTTATACATCTAAAGAATTTCAGCCTATGGTAGAAACATTTTCAGATAAGTATGCTTTTGTAGGACCTTCTTTTCGAGTTCCAGAAGTTGAACAAATTAAAAAGAAATATCCGCTGATTTACATTTCATTAGGAACCGTATTGAATCAAAATAGACATTTTTATAAAAATTGTATTATGGCATTAGCTCATGTGAATTGTCAAGTTATTATGTCTGTTGGAGAGAAGGCAGATATTTTTAGCTTGGGTAAGTTACCAGATAATTTTAAAGTTTATCCCAAAGTTGAACAATTAAAAGTTTTACAACAGACTGATGTGTTTATTACTCATTGTGGAATGAACAGCATAAGCGAAAGTTTATATTTTGGTGTGCCATCAGTTTTATTTCCATTACACAGTGAACAAGCTATGGTGGCAAATCGAGTAGCAGAACTAAATGCTGGAAAAAGATTAAAGTCAGATGCTGTAAATAGTATTCGAGAAACTGTTTTACAAGTATTAAATGATGTATCCTATAAAAAAAATGCAGAAGTGATTTCTAAAAGCTTACAAAAAGCTGGAGGAGCTAGTGCAGCTGTAAATAAGATAGAGAAGGTTTGTAACGAAATCACTACAAAATAAAAAAGTAGGAGATAAGATGCATTTCTTCAGGTAGTGAAATTCAGAAAATCTTAAGATTGTATTCACTTATTCTTAAATTCTTGTTGATATTATAATCATGCCAATAATTAAATTTTGATTCAACAACAAGGAGGACTATTGTGTTAATAATTAGATATTTAATTGCCTATATTCGTACATGTATTATGTATGTTGTTCATACTGATTATTTAATTAACATTATTCGCATATGTATTTTATGTATTGTATTTCAAAAAGGATTTTATCTAAGGGCTAAGAAGAGGGAAGGAGGAGTTTCCCGTAAGCATCTTCTATGGGTATTTATTTTTTTATTGTATCTGGGAGCTGTTTATGGCGTAACAGGTATAGGAACAATTTGGGATGTGCAAAGGTTTGTTACCGCATCTACATCTGAATTTGATCGAATTTATTTAGTTCCATTCTCTAGTTCTGAGGTAATCATGCCCTATGTTTTGAATATTATAATGACGATACCATTAGGATTTTTGTTACCATTGATTTGGAAACAATTTCGAACAATTAAAAAGGTTGCCTTGTCGGGTTTTTTGTTATCCTTATGTATTGAGTTAAGTCAATTGTTCACTCAAAGTCGAACCACAACGACAGATGATTTAATTATGAACACCCTAGGAGCTATTATCGGATATTTCATCTTTAAAGCATTCTTCCACATCATCTTGAAAAAAAATAGCAACGAAAAAGATGAAATAACATCATCTTCAGTTGTCATCAAGCACGAAGCAATCTTTTATTTAGTATTATCATTTTTGGGAATGTTTTTATTTACTATTTAGGGCTTTTCGCCATCAATAATACTTGATAAAAAATAAAATCAATATATTATAAATATAATCATTAACAAATGTAATTTAAGTTGATGTTTACAAGAAGGAAAAAAGTATGACCGAATTAAAGCTATTGTTCCCAGCGGAGAAGCTAGATGCTCTCCGCTTTTTTATTTTGGGATAAATAGGAAAATACTGTAATAGTTAAAAAAAGGAAGATTTTTTTGGCTATTTAGAATTTTAGGCTTACTATAGTCACTACATAAGATTGACTGTAATATAACAGTTATGCTATAACGGAGACATTAACTCCACTAATAAAATACTGTGAACCATACCATAATTTTAACATAATTACGATATGGACAAGCAAAAGAATAAGTTACTAAAATTATAGGCTATTTCTTTTCTATAGAGATAAGTGATTTTTTGTAGCTAACAGCCATTTGTGGATTTAGGTAATAAACAGAGTTCTGGCTTCAGAGTGAGTTTTTACTCTCTCTGAATCTTATTAACAGACTTCTTAGGCGTTTTACTCCTTAGAAGTCGTTATCCAGGGACGTATCCGCTCTTTACTCCCACTTTAAAGAAAAGCAGAGAGTCCAAATCTTCGATTTGGTGCGAATCGCTTTCACAGAGTGCGATGGGAGTATTAGAGCGGGTAGTCATCGGATAAATATAAGCATTATATGGAACCAATAAAGCACTAGCAGAAAGAAAGTTAGCCATGTGTATGCCAAAAAGGAGGTGAATTTTAAGGCAATCATAACGCGGTTAAAGTGTTATCAAAGAGAAAGAGGGAAAAGTTTATTAGTAACCTTATTCTTGATGATATCACTACCTCTCTATAGAAAAGATTAATGAATCAGAAAAGGAATATCCTAAGCAAAAATACTGACTAAAGCATCATATAATCAGGTTTTATCTAATGAAAATACCTTATTGTGGGCTATCATTAGAGATGCAACATCTGAGTAAGCAGCATGTGATACTTAAGACGATGGGACAAGCTCTTGTAACAATGCAATTAATGTAATGCTCTGTAAAAAATGAACGAACTAACCTTCTCTAATGTCCTGTTAAGAATAATTAACATTAGGATACTCCAATTAAAAGTTACTATTAACTTAATCAAAATAAGTTATAGCCTAGCTGCTGGCTACAGAATTTATAATGTAAAGGAGCATAGGTATGAAAAGATCTTATTTTAAAAGGATTATGGCGTCTATTATTATCATCTGTATAGTTTTTGGTTTTACCTCAACTTCTACTGTAAAAGCTGCTGATAACAGTGATGCTACAGTAGTTGGAAATGATTATCCCATAGTTATGGTACATGGATGCTTTGGTTGGGGAAGCAATGAAGGAGCCGGTCTCTATTACTGGGGAGGTAAAGAAAGTCTGACTCAAAAGCTTACCGAGAAGGGTTATACTGTATATTCTCCATCTATCGGACCTGTTTCAAGTAACTGGGATAGGGCATGTGAGCTGTATACATATATTGTAGGCGGCACAGTTGATTATGGTGAATCACATTCTAAAAAATGTGGACATGCAAGATACGGACGTAGTTATCCAGGCGTGTACAAACAAATTGGAACAAAAGATTCATCTGGAAATACTAGAAAAATTCATCTAATTGGACACAGTATGGGAGGACAGACAATCCGTTTATTGGCACAGCTTTTGGAAAATGGAGATCCTGATGAATTAGCATTTACCACAGACGGAAGTATCAATTCCCTTTTTACTGGCGGCAAATCATGGGTATCAAGTATTACATCTATTGCTACTCCACATGATGGAAGTCAGGAAGCACATATAAAATATGGTATTGAGCCTCTTACACATCAATTTGTTGCAGCTATTGCCGCAATAAAAGGCAAGAAGGTTGATTTGGATGACTTAAATTACGATTTTCAATTAGATCAGTGGGGTCTTAAAAGAAAACCTGGTGAATCACGTTTAGCCTACAACAATAGAGTAATTAAAAGTGCAATTTGGAAGAAAACCAAGGATTTAAGTGTTTGGGATTTGTCGCCAGAAGGAGCTCAGGAATTTAATTCTTATGTTAAGGCACAAAGTGATATCAATTATTTTTCAATTGCATGTGTAAATACTCATGAAGATAGATTGACTCATTTTCAAGTGCCAAATAAAAATATGAATCCTATTCTTGTAAAAAGTTCCATATTTATGGGGAGGTATACAAACAATAAGAGTGGTGAAGTTCCTATAGATAAAAGCTGGTGGAGAAATGATGGCGTTGTGAGTGTAATATCAGCTACAAATCCTAAGGTCGGTTCATCAGACCAAATAGTTGATTATAGCGGAACTGCAGTAAAGGGTACATGGAATTATCTTGGTGAATTTGATAATACAGATCATATTGAAGTTTGTGGAATGAAATATGATCGAAACAGAATTGAACAAATGTATTTCAATGTGGCAGAAATGCTTTCAAAACTTCCTGTTGAATAATTCATAAAATTTGATATCAAGAAATTATTAATAATAAACTATACACTAAGACACCAGACTTTAAATATGCATTATGATAGGGATAAACGGAGGTAAGAATGTTATGGAAAATGGATATAAGACAGCACAGGTAGCAAAGATAATAGGTATACATCCTAATACAGTGAGATTGTATGAAAAACTAGAATTGATACCTAAACCTCAAAGATTATCCAATGGATATCGAGTTTTCTCAGATTTTCATATTGCACAATTTAAGCTGGCTAGGACAGCGCTTAAAGTGGAGGTGCTGCAAAGTGGTCTTAGGAAAAATATGATTAATATTATTAAATTATCTTCCCAAGGTGAATTCCAAAAGGCAATTGTATCTACTAACAACTATATAGATCAAGTCGAAATAGAACAAAAAAATGCAGAAGAGGCAATAGAAATTACAAAAAAATTACTCTCTGGTATACAGGAAACAGAAGATAATATAGCTTTCACAAGAAAACAAACTGCAGATTACTTGAACATTACCATAGACACGTTAAGAAATTGGGAGATGAATGGGTTATTTTCTGTGAAAAGAAAACAAAATGGATATCGGGTATACACTAAAAATGATATTCAATTATTGAAGATAATACGTTCTTTACGTTGTGCAAATTATTCTCTTGCAGCAATTTTGCGCATGGTAAGTGAGCTATCTAATAATTCAGAAATCGATATACGAGAAGTTATTGATACCCCAAAAACTGATGAAGATATTGTAACAGTATGTGATGAGCTTCTTACTTCACTAAGTAATGCGGAGTTAAATGCAAATTGTGTTTTAAGTCAGCTAAAAGCCATGCAGGAAAAATTTAATGTAAATCCTACAGTATAACACCAGACTTTATTCTGGTGTTATTCTTTTTTATGTATTAAAAGAATAGGAGGTTTTTAGACATGGAAACAGTTAAAATTCATGCCTTATGCAAATCATACGGAAATATACAAGCTGTAAATAAGGTTAGCATATCCGTTAAAAGTGGAGAAGTATTTGGATTACTTGGCGCTAATGGAGCAGGAAAAAGTACCACCATTGAATGTGTTTTAGGTACGAAAAAATTTGATAGCGGCTCAATTTCTATTTTAGGAATGAATCCACAAACACAGAGAAAGGAATTATATCAGAGAGTTGGAGTCCAATTTCAAGAATCAAACTATCAAGACAAACTAACAGTAGCAGAACTTTGCGAAGTTACACAAGCTCTTTACAAACAGCCAGCAGATTATGAAGAATTGCTAAAACAGTTTAGCCTTTCAGATAAATGTAAAAGTCAAGTCAGTGAGCTATCAGGCGGACAAAAGCAGCGGCTATTTATTATACTTGCTTTAATTCCTAACCCAAAAGTTGTGTTTTTAGATGAACTGACTACAGGACTTGACACTAGAGCAAGGAGAGAAGTATGGGAAGGACTTTTAGATTTAAAAAAGAAAGGACTTACTATCTTTTTAACTTCACATTTCATGGATGAGGTAGAAGTATTGTGTGATAGGATTTGTATTCTTAAAAAAGGAGAAAGCATTTTCTATGGAACAGTGCAGGAAGCAATTGCAAAAAGCCCATATGAAAAATTTGAAGAAGCATATTTATGGTATACAGATGAGAGGGGAGATAATTAATGAGAGCATTTAGAAAAATGTTGAAAACAGAGCTGAAATTATCACTGAGAGGAATGGATATGTTTATTTTTGCAATTTGCATGCCAGTAGTGGTAACAATCCTTATTGGTATAATCTATGGAGATAAATCAGCATTTAATGGTGCGGAATATACTTTTTTAGAGCAATCATTTGGAGCTATTACTACAATTGCAATATGTGCAGGTGGTGTCATGGGATTACCACTGGTGGTATCCGATTATCGTCATAAAAAAATTCTAAAAAGGTTTAAAGTAACACCTATAAGCCCAGCTATGATTTTAATAGTGCAGGTAGTAATTTATGCATTTTACGCTATTGTTTCACTTATACTTGTTTATGCTGCTGCAGTAATTTTCTTTGGTTTTCGATTAAATGGTTCTTGGATCCAGTTTTTAGCTTCTTATTTCTTAGTAATGGGTTCTATGTTTAGTATAGGGCTTATGGTGGGCGGAATTGCTCCAAATTTAAAGATAGCAAGTGTTTTAGCGAGTATATTATATTTCCCTATGTTGATTTTTTCAGGAGCAACGCTACCTTATGAAATTATGCCAAGGGCACTTCAAAAGTGTTCCAATATACTACCCTTAGCGCAAGGAATAAAGCTTTTAAAAGCGTCTTCACTTGGCTTGACTGTAGATAGTGTAATGACGCCAATCATTGTGATGATTACCCTTATGGTAATATGTACTAGTATAGCTATTCGATTTTTCAAATGGGAATAATGATAAATCACATGATGATGGATTATTTAAAAATACCTTACCATATGTAAGATAAATAGAAATACTTTTTATTATTACTACACAGATATATACAATTCCTAAATGGAGTATTCTTATTTTAAAGTAATACTAGCTTAGTATATTAATATTAGGCTAGTTTTTATTTTGAATATAATAATGCTATAAAATAATCTAGGAACTTACTGTTTTTGAAGCAAGATCTACTAAGATTTCGTAAAGGGTCCTGAGGATTGTGAACAAATAACCTATATTATTATGATACTTATATTTTTACCATTAAGTGACCCGTTTTTCTAGCAATATATGTCTTTGTTCTTTTAGTATTTTAGATATAAATTATATGCAAATACTTTACATAAAACATTTTTGGTATTATAATACAAAATATCATATAATTGTTAGTAATTTTAATTCACATAACAATAGTATAAAGTATTTAAAATAAGAATTAGGGGGAATTATAAATGAATGCTATATTAAAGAGAAGAAGTATAAGAAAATACAAGGATAAAAAGATAAGTGATGATATTGTTGAAGAATTATTAAGAGCAGGAATGGCAGCACCTTCTGCTGTAAATGAACAACCTTGGCAATTTATAGTCTTAAGAGATAAAGAGACTATGAAAAAGATAACTAAGGTGCATGAATATTCAAAGATGTTATTAGAGGCAGATGTTGCAATTGTAGTTTGTGGAGATAAATCAAAAGAATTGGTAGATGATTTTTGGATACAAGATTGTTCAGCAGCTACAGAGAACATATTAATAGAAGCACAAGATAAAGGATTAGGTGCAGTATGGTTAGGTGTTTATCCAATAAAAGAGAGAGTAGATGGAATAAAAGAAATTCTAAATTTACCAGAAGGTATAACTCCTTTATCTGTAATACCTATAGGATATCCAGATGAAAAAAAGGAGCCAGCAGATAGATCTAATAAAGAAAGAGTACATTATGATAGATGGTAATAAGTTCACCGGATCTCTATGGGGTATGAATATATGGAAAAACTACAGGCACAACTATTGTAGGTATTGTAACAATGTCAATTATGGCTAGGTTGGATCAGATATAAGGTATATTAGTCAAGTCTATTATATTCACTAATTACTAATAGAATGAAAACAGGTCACATCATGGAACTTATATCCATGATGTGATTTGTTTATATATTATTATTTATTTGTTTCGATTTCAAAAATAGCTTCAATTTCGACAGTAATATCCAGTGGAAGCTGGTTTGTACCAACTGCTGTACGAGCATGACGTCCTGCATCGCCGAACACATCATACAATAATTGAGAAGCTGCATTTACAACAATATGCTGCTGAGTAAATCCAACTGTACTGTTAACAAAAGCTTGAACTTTAACTACATTTACAACACGATCTAAATCACCAAGGTACTCCTTAACTGCTGTTAGCATATTGATAGTGCAGAGTTTAGCTGCCTTTTCTGCTTCCTCTAATGTTCTTTATTCACCAACTTTTCCTGTATAAGCAGGTTCTCCATTAACAAGGGGTGCCTGCCCTGATACAAATAGAGCATTTCCTAACTGCTTTACAGGTACATACATTGCATTGGGAGTAGATAGTTCAGGAAGTTTAATGCCTAATTCTTTAATTTTTTGTTCTATTCTCATAATATGCAAACCTCTTCTTCTAATTTATTTTAATATCAGCTATAGAATACAAAGCAGCTGAGCCGCTGATAGTTACTCTGTCTCCACAATATTTGCAGTATAATGTTCCACCACGATTAGAAAGTTGTCTTGCTACCATTTCATCTTTTCCAAGGTGTTTTGCCCAATAAGGAATAAAATTACAATGGGCTGAACCGCATACAGGGTCTTCGTTAACTTTAATCTTAGGAAAAAAACATCTTGAAACAAAATCGTACTTTTTACCTTTGGCAGTAATTAAAACCCCCATACCATCCGGAAGTTTTTCTAGCTTAGAAAAATCAGGTGATGCGTTTTGAACATCTTCTGCATTTTCAAGCACAAACATTAAATCTCTTCCTAGATAGGCTTCCAAAGGCTTTACACCAAGAGCTTCAATCATTTGCTCTGTCAATGAAAATGGTTCAGGCATTCTGCTTGGAAAATTCATTTCGTAAAGATCACCTTTTTTTACAACAATAAGCTCACCAATTATTGTTTGAAAATTGATTTTGTCTACATTTTTTTCGTAATAATTGGCAATTACATAAGTTGTTGCCAAAGTGGCATGACCACAAAGATCAACCTCTTTTCCAGGCGTAAACCATCTTAAGTTATAACTGTCTCCATCCTTTACAGCGAATGCTGTTTCAGAAAGATTATTCTCAATGGCGATTTTTTGCATGGTTTCATCAGGTAGCCATTCCTTCATGATACATACACCAGCTGGATTTCCTTCAAACACCTTTTCAGCAAATGCATCAACAACATAATATTTCATAATAATAACCTCCTTATTTTTAGGTGAAATCATACTATGATAGTAAGTATATCATTGTAAGTGTATGGTCTCAATGATATAATTGTATGCAAGACAATTATTTTAAGGAGGTTCCATATGCCTGTAAATTCATTTGAAAATTATCCAATGTCATGGAAACCTGATAAAAGACAATTAGGTTCTCCATTATATCTTTCTATTGCTAGTTTATTGGAATATGATATACTTAACGGCTATCTTGCACCTAACACAAAACTTCCACCTCAAAGAGAACTGGCAGATTACCTTGATATTAATCTAAGTACTATAACAAGAGCCTTTAAAATCTGCGAAGCAAAAGGATTAATTTATGCTGTTATTGGAAGTGGAACCTTTGTTTCTCCTAATGCTGGGAGTGCTATTTTCCTAGCGGACAACGATGCAAATAAGAACTATATAGAGATGGGTGTTATAAAACCACTGGATTGCTCTAATATATTAGTTGCAGAAACTATTAAAAGCATTGCCAATAAAAATTATCTGGAAAAGCTATTGGATTACAGACATCCTTTAGGATGCCCTTATCACAGAATGGCTGCAAAAAAATGGATGCAGCGCTTTTCTATGGACGTATCTATTGAAAATATAGCTATAACATCAGGGGGGCAAAATGCTATTACACTGCTCTTAATCTCTATTTTTAATCCTGGTGATAAAATTGCAGTGGACACTTATACTTATCCTAATTTTATTGAATTAGCTAATATGTTGAATATTCAATTAATACCTATTGAAGCAGATGAATTAGGAATTATACCAGAACGATTAGATCTTGTTTGCAGTATAAATCATATAAAAGGAATATACATAAATCCTTCCTGTAGTAATCCAACTGCTGTAATTATGGATATGAAGCGCAGAAAGGAAATTGCAGATGTGATAAAGAAGCATAAACTTATTCTAATGGAAGATGATATTTATTCTTTTCTTGCTCCACAAGGTTATATACCAATATCACATTTTGTCCCAGAACAGTTTATTTATATACTAAGTATATCAAAAGCCTTAAGTTCTGGCATAAGAGTGGGATTTATTGGTTACGCAAATCAGTTTGTTGAAAAAATTACTAGAGGTATTTACAATATAAATATAAAAACTTCCTCACTAAATGCAGAGATCATAACTGAACTGATTAACACTGGAATTGCTGATAAAATTATTAGGCAGAAAAAAGAAATTGCAGAAGAACGCAATGAACTATATGAACAATATTTTGAAATTACAAATCCTCATGAAAATCCGCTAAGCTTTTTTCGGTGGCTTCCACTGTGTCAAAAGTATCAAGGAAAGCAATTTGAACAGGATGCTTTAAAACATGGTATTCGTGTATACCATTCCTATCGATTCTTAACTGGAAAAGATGAATCAGCGCAATTTATTCGCATTTCACTAACCTCTGTGACAGACTCTCAAGAATTAGATAAGGGA
The DNA here is from genome assembly GCF_054768215.1 of Clostridium sp. CTA-1. Classification (NCBI taxonomy): domain Bacteria; kingdom Bacillati; phylum Bacillota; class Clostridia; order Eubacteriales; family Clostridiaceae; genus Clostridium; species Clostridium sp. CTA-1. Next base: position 133,591 of record NZ_BAAAAP010000005.1, on the reverse strand, counting down.
CTTCGAATGCTTAATGATTTTTTACTCCAGACAAAAGAAAGTTGATAAAGAAGTTAATTGAGTAATCTTTTTTATATTATTTTTAAGATTTTATTGACATTACTAGAATGGTATGATACTATAACATAAAATTACCAAGAGGGGGATTATTATGAATATTAAAATAAATATATCTGTTTCAAAATTGAATAATCTACTCTTATTAGCTAACTTAAGATAGCGATTGCATATATAGGTTACATACTACTATAGATGCAATCGCCAAAACAGGCGTTTTGCATCTATGGTGGCTAATTATTTGTATTGAAATAAATGGGGGCCCATAGATAGACTATGGGACTTTTATAATATCCTAGGTAAAAAAGTCTCATAGTATAAACTGTGGGGCTTTTTTATTTATAAATATCAATATTTGGAAAATTCAGATAAATAATTTAGGAGGAATAGACATGAAAAAATCCAGAGAACAATGGGGGACAAAAGTAGGGTTCCTACTTGCAGCTATTGGTTCTGCTGTAGGACTAGGTAATATATGGAGATTTCCTTATGTAGCTTATTCAAATGGAGGTGGAGCATTTTTAATACCATATTTTTTCGCTATATTTACAGCAGGAATACCTTTATTAATTCTTGAATATGGAATGGGACATAAATTTAGAGGTTCAACACCACTAGCAATAGCAAGAGCAAATAAAAAGTGGGAATGGCTTGGTTGGTGGCCTATAATTAGTGCAGTTATAATTTTATCCTATTATTCAATGATTTTGAGTCTGGCTATGAAGTACTTAACATTAAGTTTTAATAAAGTATGGGGAAATGACACTAACAGTTATTTTTATAATGAAGTATTAAAATTATCATCATCACCTTTTGATTTTAGAGGTATAATTATTCCAATACTAATAGGAATAACTTTAGTTTGGTTAATTAACTGGTTTATATGTTATAAAGGAATAAAAGCTGGAATTGAAAAATTGAGTAAAATATTATTACCAGCTCTATTAATAATAATGATAATTATAGTAATAAAGGGGCTAACTTTAAAAGGGGCTTCTTTAGGTTTAAACACACTGTTTACACCTGATTGGAAAAAAGTTAAAGATCCTAAAGTTTGGATTGCAGCATATGGACAAGTATTCTTTTCATTAAGCATAGCTACAGGAATTATGATGACTTATTCCAGTTATCTTCCTAAAAAAACAGATATAAATAATAGTGCATTCATGACTGCTTTTGCTAACTGTGGCTTTGAATTTTTATCTGCCATAGGGGTTTTTGCAATACTTGGGTTCATGGCAACCAATCAAGGAGTATCTATTGATAAAGTTGCATCTGGTGGTATAGGCCTTGCATTTATAGCATTCCCCAAAGTATTTTCAGTAATGGGCATCTGGGGAAACATACTATCTGTATTATTCTTTACTTGCTTGATATTTGCAGGATTAACATCAGCAGTATCCTTAGTTGAGGCAATCTCCTCAGCCATAATAGATAAAACAGGATGGGAACGTAAAAAAGTAGTAACAGGAATTTTGTTAGTTGGATTTATTATAAGTATCTTATTTGCAACTAGAGCAGGATTATATCTATTAGATATTATGGACAACTTTATTAATAATTATGGAGTAGTTGTAGTTGGATTACTAGAGACTATTTTAGTAGGATGGATTGTAAAACCTAAAACTATTCGTGATCATACAAATTCAGTATCTTATTATAGAATAGGAAAATGGTGGGATATAATTATCAAATGTGTAAACCCAATTGTTTTAACTTTCATTCTAGTTCAAAGCTTTATTACAGAAATAAGTACACCTTATGGTGGATACAATTTGCAGGCATTGTTTGTTTATGGATGGGGAGTTATTTTAATAGGAATTACTGGATCAATCTTAATAAGTAAACAACCTTGGCGACATAATATTAATTTAAAAAATGAATAAAGGTGTGGTGATAAAAATGACATTAAGTGCAACGATATTTTTTGGTATAGGTGCAACCGTACTCTGGGGAGGATTATTGACTACTATAATAATTTCAATGAAAAAAGATGACTGTTCAGAAAATAGCAAAATACAAAATTAAAATTAATGAATTTAGAGTCTTAAATGAAAGTATAGGCTGTTTTATTACAAAAAACTTAATAAAAAGGGGCTGTCATAGTTGTATGACAGCCCTTTTGTAATTTGCGTAAGATTATGTCACAGGAATAGAAATCTCACGGTCTTTATATATTAGTCGTTTTTATTTAACCATTTATTAAGTACTTCTATATATTTTTCATTTTCTTCTACGAATGGCATATGACGGCTAAATTCAAATAATTCCCATTCTGAGTTAGGAATCTTATCATACATTGTTTTTGCAACAAGTGGTGAACAAAGATCAAGTAAACCGCTAGTTATTAGACAAGGTTCCTTTATATCTTCAATTTCTTTCATAAAATCAAAGTTTTTTAATGTACCAGATGGGCTAAATTCATTTTGACCCCATGCAGTTACATAAGCTTCTGTTCCAGCAACTTTTGGACGTCTTAAGCATTCTGGTGAATCTGGTCCTACTGCACCTGCACAGTGACGAAGCATGAATTCTGCTTCTGCCTCTTGATATTCTTTTGAAGAATAATCTCCAGCTTTTTCTGCTTTTGCAATGGCATCTTGCATTTCCTGTGGAAGGTATGCAACTCTTCTACGTTGTTCTTTTTCCCATAATGAAGCGGCTGGTAAAGTACTGGATAAGATATAACTCTTGATTCCTTCTGGTTTGTATTCACAAGCGTATTGAATTGCTTGCATTCCTCCCCAGGATTGTCCTAATAGGTGAATTTCATCTAAGCCTAAGTGTTTACGTAATTGAATTAATTCTTCAATCCAAGTTTTTGCATTCCATAAGTCAGGACGAGAAGGTGTTGAGGATAATCCGCATCCTAATTGGTCATACATAATAACTGCACGTCCATCTTCTGCAACTTTGTCAAGTACTTCAAAATAATTATGTGTAGAACCTGGTCCGCCGTGTAATAAAACCAATGGCTTTTTATTTCCTGTACATTCACCTACTATACGATAATAAGTTTTATATTCTAGATATGGCATATAACCTTCAGTAATTTTCATAATCAATCTCCTTATCTATATCTTGTAATTAGTTTCAGTTGTTAAAAGTTTCATAAAAATTTTTAACCAATTTCTTTATCTTTATTTGGATTCAGGAACAACAATTAAGTCCTTTGTATATTTATTTAATACCTCGCAGCCATCTTCAGTTGTGATAACAAGGTCTTCAATACGAACACCTATTCCTTCTTCTGGAAGATAAATTCCTGGTTCAACAGAGAAACATTGGCCTGGTTTGATAATATCTTCATTTACAGAAGAAACATCACCGAATTCATGGTCTTCCAAACCACAGGAATGTCCTGTTCTGTGTGTGAAATATTTTCCGTATCCTTTTTCTTCAATGTAGTTTCTTGCAGCTAAATCTACGTCACACATTCTGTTGCCAGGTTTTGCAGCAGCAATACCTCTTAAGTTTGCTTCTACAACGATGTCATAGATTTCTTTTTGTCTTTCAGAAACTTCACCAATAAAGACAGTTCTCGTCATATCGGAAGCATAGTTTTTGTAGAATCCTCCAATATCCAGGATAACGCAGTCACCATATTTTCCTTTTGTATCATCTGTTACATGGTGTGGATCTGCTGCTCCCTTAGCATATGCTGTAATAGGATCGAAAGATACTTCGTTAATACCATGTTTTTTGTAAATTTCACGAACTTTAGTATTTAATTCTTTTTCAGATAAACCTTTTCCTACCCATGGGATCAATTCATCCATTACAAGGTCATTTAATCTTGAAGATTCTCTCAAGATAGCGATTTCTTCTTCATCTTTAATCATTCTTACATAGTCAACAATAAAGGAACCGTTTACAAATTTACTTCCACCACCAAGTTCTTGTAACCTTAATAAGAATTTAGATGGCCATACTTTATCGATACCTATAACTTTATCTTTTTCTACAAATTTAGATAAGATTTCAACTCCGTCTTGAATATCGTTGTACCATACTATTTCTACGCCAAGATCTTCTTCCTGTGGGAATAATTCATTAATAACAATTTTGTGATTTCCATTAACATTTAAGTATAATGCTAATAATCTTTCTCCCGGAATAATCCACTTTCCTGTTAAATAAAAAATAGCTGTGGGATCAGAGATAATCATTTGTGGAATATCATTTTCTTTCATAGATTTTAATACTCTGTTCAGTTTATTTATATCCATAGGTATTCCCTCCTATATTTAGTTATTAAATACTAATATAATAATATGCTTGTCTACAAATGTCAATGAAGATACTAGAATTATTGCAATGAATTAGTTTAAATCTTTCCTTTTTAAAAATTTTTAATTTTTTTATTTTTTTATAGAGATTTTTAGAATATTATATGATATAATGATGAAAAATAATATTTTTTTAGTATATGTGTAATAAAATAAATTTTAATGTTATAACATGATGTTGCGCTTAATGTACAATATACAGGCTTTAAGAGAATAAATTTATTTTAATTATAAATAATGTTGGTATAGTAATACTAAAAAACAATTTAAATATAATTTAACTTTAATTTTTACTAAATATTTATTTTTATTAAATAAAAAAGAAAAGGATACCATATGGTATTTGAAATTATTTCATATCCTCTGTAAAAAGAGGAGGGGGGAATAGTTTTTAAAATACACACGCAATATTAATTTTTTATAGGGGGAATAAAAAATGGAAAACACAAACAAAAAACCATTTGGGTTCTATGTATGCTCAGTTGCTTTCACACTTGAAAGATTTGCATTCTACTCAGCAAAATGGCTACTTGCAGTATTCGTAGTTGCTAAAATAGCGGACGGAGGACTTGGTCTTTCTGCTGCAGAAGCAGCAAAAATGTCTGCAAATTTAGTTGCATTTACTTATGCTGCACCATTAATAGGGGCATTTATATCCGACCGTTTTGTAGGTGCTAGATACCTTGTTCCAATCGGGATGGTTTTAATGGGGGCAGGTTATTTAGTAGGATGGCAAGCTTCAAGTGCTGGCATGGTTAACTTAATGATTGTCCTAGTTTCTCTTGGGACAGGCTTATTTAAATGTCAAACAAACGCTATTACAGGTAGACTTTTTGATGATCCAAGACAATTAGATAGTGCTTTCTCTGTTCAATATTCTTTTGTTAATATTGGTTCTTTCATTGGTACAACAATTATCGGTGTACTTGTAGGAACTAAGGGATATGCTTTCTGTTTCTTAGTTTGTGGAATAATGATGTTTATTGATGCAATTTGGTTTACCTTTGGATGGAGGTTTTTAGGAGAAACAGGTAAAAAGCCATTCAAAGTTGATGAACATGAAGAAGTAAAAGCAAAAGAAACTAAGGAAGAAAAGAAGCCACTTACATCAATAGAAAAGAAAAGGGTTGCAGCAATTATATTAGTATCTTTCTTCTCAGTAATTTTCTGGGTATTCTGGTATTTAGCATATATGCCTGTATATTTCTACTGGGGCGGAGATAATGCAGCTGCTAACTGGATGATAGGTAATTTTCAAGTTCCAACAGCTTGGTTTGATTCATTAAATGCATTAGCATGTATCACATTAGGACCAATTCTTGGTAGAGTTTGGTCAAAATTAGCTAAAAGACCTCAAGGTGATTTAAGCATGTTTAAGAAAACTGCTTTAGGTATGATACTTTTAGGTTTATCCTATGTAATCTTTGCAATGGCAGATGTTACAAGAGGAGGTAATCTTGCATCACTTGCTTGGATTGTTGCATTCGGTATAGTATTATCTCTTGGTGAAATGGTATTCTCACCACTTGGAAACTCTTTCATCAGTAAATTTGCGCCACCTAAATTATTATCAAGCATGATGAGTGTTTGGGTACTTGCTGTTTTCTTTGCAGCTAAATCTTATGGATGGGTATATGAATTTACACTAAAATTTAAATTCGCACCAACATACTTTGTAATCGCAGCTATTGCTGCTGGAGCAGGTGTAATACTTTGGTTATTAGATGGAAAATTGAATAGCTTAGTTGTAGAAGAGGAAGAACCATTAAACGAAGCTGTTTAATCAATGTAAAAATTTATATTAATATGAAATTTTATAGAATATTTATTTAAAGAAGTCATTGTTTTTCAATGGCTTCTTTTTTTATAACTTTTTTATTTTTCACAATTATTAAAATTTTTCTTTTGCTATGGGAAAATTTGTGTTATTATATGTTATGAGTGGATAATATATTATATTTTTAATATATATGGAAAAAAAGTATATTTAAGGGGATGACTTTGGTATTTAAAACCATTGTACATAATATTGAAAAAGATAGAGGCACATGGTTTTTAAAATACACATGCAATATTAATTATTAGAGGGGGAATAAAAAATGGAAAACACAAGTAAAAAACCATTGGGGTTTTATGTATGCTCACTGGCTTTCACATTCGAAAGATTTGCATTCTATTCAGCAAAATGGTTAATTGCAGTATTTGTAGTTGCTAAAGTAGCTAGTGGAGGACTTGGACTTTCAGCTGCAGAAGGGGCAAAAATGTCTGCAAATTTAGTTGCATGGACATACTTTGCACCATTGATTGGGGCATATATATCTGATCGTAAAATAGGGGCAAGATATCTTATTCCAGTAGGAATGATTTTAATGGGGGCAGGATACTTAGTAGGATGGAAGGCCTCAAGTGCTGGTATGGTTAACTTAATGATTATTTTGGTTTCTATAGGGACAGGTTTATTTAAATGTCAAAACAATGCTATTACTGGAAGACTTTTTGATAACCAAGAAGAATTAGATAGTGCATTTTCTATTCAGTATTCCTATGTTAATGTAGGTTCTTTCATAGGTACAACAGTTTTAGGTGTACTTGCAGGAAGTATGGGATATTCTTTCTGTTTCTTAATTTGTGCAATTATGATGTTTTTTGATGCTGCTTTCTTTATCTTCGGATGGAGATATTTAGGAGAAGCGGGTAAAAAACCATTTAAGATTGATGAGCACAAAGAAGTAAAAGAACAGAAACAAGAAGAAAAGAAACCTCTTACAAAAATAGAAAAGAAAAGAATTGGAGCTATTATCTTAATATCTTTCTTTTCTGTAATTTTCTGGGTATTTTGGCAATTAGCATATCTGCCTGTATATTACTACTGGGGCGGAGACAATGGACTTGCTAACTGGATGATAGGTAGTTTTCAGGTACCAACAGCTTGGTTTGACTCATTAAATGCATTATGCTGTATTGTATTAGGACCAGTTCTTGCTAAAGTATGGGAAAGATTAGCTAAAAGGCCTCAGGGAGATATGAGTATGTTTAAGAAAACTGCTTTAGGTATGTTGCTTTTAGGTTTATCTTATATAATATTTGCAATGGCAGATGTTACAAGAGGAAATAATCTTTTACCTCTTGCTTGGCTTGTTGTATTTGGTATTGTATTAGCTCTTGGTGAAATGGTATTCTCACCACTTGGAAACTCATTTATAAGTAAATTTTCTCCTGGTAGAATGTTGACAGCTATGATGAGTGTTTGGGTGCTTGCTAGCTTTGTTGCAGGAAAATCCTATGGATATGTATATGAATTTACACTAAAATTTAAATTTGCACCGACATATTTTGTAATAGCAGCAATTGCTATTGTATGTGGTATTATTCTTTGGGCATTAGATGGAAAATTGAATAGTTTAGTTATAGATGAGAAAGTTGTGGAAGATAATTCTGTAAGTTTAAATTAAAATTCAAAAATCCACTTGCATACTTTACAATTGTAGATATTACTATTGTAAATGGTATAATTTTTTAATAATTATATAATAAATTAAATAGTTCATTTGTAAAAGATTAAGAAAAATAAAATATTAAAAAGAAGAAGTCATTGTTTATAATGGCTTCTTTTTTGATCTATGGATATAAGTATTTTGTAAGGTTTATTAGTTATATATGCAGTATAATTTAAAGTTTAGTTTAAAAGCTCTCACATGGCGGGATGTTTTGCTTTGATAATAATGAATTATGAGGTAATCTATTTCTAATTAATTTCCTGGTAAGTGAATTAATGTATATTTATATTGAAAATGCCAAATACATGTTATATAATTATAACATAAGTTATAATTATATAACATGGAGGGATAGTATGAATAAAGTAATGAATTTAAAGACAAAGGATTTTTTTGAAAACGGATGTTGTGGCATACTATGGATTTTAGTTGGAATTGCAGAACTGCTTAAATTTAATGCTAGTGCCATTAGTACAGCTGTTTCTGCGATTTTAATACTTGATACTGTTTTCATGATAATTCCACAGCTTTTTAAAGCAGAAATAGAGGATGAAATGGCAGAATATAATAAAAAAAGAGCATCCTCTAATGCATTTATTATTATATATACATGTATTTTGTTTGCTACAGTATTCGGTGTTGGTTCAGGAGGATTGATAGTAGATTTAGAATTAATATTACCTTTTTTAGTAGGTACAATGAGTCTTCTAAGATTTGGATTTTTCCTTTTTTATGAGAAAGTCGGTGACTAATAATATGCCACGATTAAAAACAAAAATTCATGAACTTCGTAAAGAGCATAACATGAAGCAGGAAGAGTTAGCAAAGTTAGTAGGAGTAAGAAGAGAGACTATAGGGCATTTAGAAAATGAAAAATATAATCCATCATTGAAATTAGCTATGGATATAGCTAAAGTATTTGGAAAATCAGTAGAGGAAGTATTTCAATTTGTGGATTAAGATGAAGTTTAAAAATAAAAAAAACAATAAGCTAAGGTACTAGAAATATTAATTTAATGCCTTAGCTTATTTATTTTGTGTAAATAAATTCACTTATAGTTTTGGACAACTTTATTACAGAATTATTTATAAACTAGATAAATCATTTGATATAGGCTTATAATTTAATAGAAAATAAATTAAATTATATTTTCACTTATATTTTATGGAGGAAAGTTATGATGATAAGAGAAAATTTAAAAATAAAAAACATACCTGCAATTTTATGGGGTAATAAATCAGATAAGTTATTTATAGCTGTGCATGGGAATATGTCAAATAAGGAAGATGAAATAATTCTTGCATTTGTAGAAGAGATAACAGCTAAGGGGTATCAAGTGATTAGCTTTGATTTGCCTGAACATGGTGAACGTAAATATAAAAATTATCCCTGTAAGGTACAAAACTGTGTCAAAGATCTTAATATAATTATGGATTATGCAAAAACATTATCAAATAATATAAGTTTATTTGCTTGTAGTATGGGGGCATACTTTAGTTTATTAGCATATAGCCATAAATTCTTAAAGCAAAGTTTATTTCTTTCCCCTGTAGTAAATATGGAAGCTATTATAAATAATATGATGACTTGTTTTGGTGTAAGTGAAGATAGATTAAAAGAAGAAAAAGAAATTTCTACACCTATTGGGCAAAAACTTTACTGGGATTATTATTGCTATGTAAAAGAGCATCCTGTTATTACTTGGAATACTAAAACTTCAATTCTTTATGGAGCAGAAGATGATTTATGTGAGTTTGAAGTAATATCTGCATTTGCAAAAAGATTTAACTGTGATTTGGAAACAATGAATAAAGCAGGACATTATTTTCATACAGAAAAGCAAATTAGCTTCTTTAAAAACTGGTTAAGAACACAGATTTATATTAAATGAAGATAATATACTAATAGCTAAATAATTAAAATCAAAAATTAGAAAGTTATTATATATATGTAATGATAATCAAAAAAGAACTAAAGTAGTGCTTTCAATAATAAACGTTATTTAGGAAAAACTGCCCACTGTTATATAAACAGGGGGCAGTTTAGGTCTAGCAATACGTATATCTAGTTATTTTTTAACATATTAATTTTAAAATTCATATGGATATTTACATAAAATTCTTGACAAACCCAATTTGTGGCAGATTCCATGTTTACACAAAATTTTTCACAGATTCTAAAATTTAGTTTCTTTATTTTTTTAATAAAGAATTCAATTTTAACTTATTTATAATTTCTATGCTCAAGTATTATTCATTATAGGATATATTAAAAAATCCCTTTGTATCTTTCCCAATTACATGTATGAATAACTTACCATCATAATTTACCTTGATTTTTTTAGCATCTTCTTTATTTGTTGCTGCATTAGCTAGGACTTTTTCATTTTCATCTTTTATTTGTACCTTTAAATTTCCCTTTTCTACTTTAGAATTAAATTTAAATGAAAGTTCAGCACCTTTAGAAACATATAAAGATTTTATTTGAGTACCATTAAATTTTTTATAAGAAACTTTATATTCATTTCCAGAACTATTATCTGACCACATAATTTTTTCACCATTCTCTTTTTCTATTGAATAATTACTTGGCTCATGCTTTTTATGAACATTTAATGAAAGTGGACTAGATTCTTTGTTTAATTTTGAAGATAAAATAGTCAAAAAACAGCCTATAAATAAAACTATAATTACTCCCGTTACAATTGCTATTTTTTGCTTAGATTTGATTTTACCGTTAATAATATCACAACCTTTTCCCTAATATAATATTTAAATATTATAAATTAATAGTAATACACATTATGGTTTGTTTTTAATAATATATCCCTATTATAATATTATTTGGGAAATTATTCAAATATATTACATGTTATGTTTTGTAGAATTATGTTTAGTATAATTTATATTTTTATGTATTTATTATGTAAATTTAAAATAGAAATGTATGTTTAATTTTATGACAATTAGAAACTGCAGTTTCATTTCCCATGGCATATTAAATCATCTCCCGGTAATCTTATATTCATTGTTAATATAAGATTGAAAAAAATAACTATAACAGTAAGACAATTATGTATTATAATAATGCTTAGGAGAATGTTCTCTATATTTATATCAAGAGGAGGAACAAAAATGGCAGATATTAAATTTGAAATAAAAGATAAACTAGGAGTTATTTCAGAATCACCAAAGGGCTGGACAAAAGAGCTTAATCTTATTAGTTGGAATGGAAAACAAGCTAAATATGATTTAAGGGATTGGGCACCAGAACATGAAAAAATGGGTAAAGGAATTACTTTATCAGTTGAGGAATTAAAGAGTCTAAAAGAAATACTAAATAATATGGATTTATAAAATAATTTAATCCAACCTATTGTTTGGATAATAAGTAAAATCGGAGTTATAGTGTTAAAGCTATAACTTCGATTTAATTAAATTTAGCTTAAATTTTTTATTTATAAATTTAATTAAAAAATTATAATTAAGTATTTTATTACATGGTATAATTATTTTAGGATTATATAAGTTAAATAGGAGGTTCAACATGGAAAAACAACAATACGTTTGTCCTAAATGCGGAAATAGAGGATATGAGTCAGATCAATTTCAGGCAACAGGAGGGAATTTTGCAAAATTATTTGATGTACAAAATAAAAAATTTACAACTATTAGCTGTAAAAGATGCGGCTATACAGAATTGTACAAATCACAAACTTCAGCTGGATGGAATGTTTTAGATTTTCTTATAGGTAACTAGTCTATTAGGTATATTATTTTGATAGATGTTATTATCTTTAATATAATATCTGTTTTTAATATAAGAAGTAAGCAAACCAATATTTACTATAATACCATATTACAGTCATATGCTCCTCTTAAGATAGGTAGATTAAAAAATAAAAATCTTCTATTAGAAAGAGGAGTATTTTTGTATTCAAAAGAACTAAACATACAGTTGAAAAAAATATGAAATCTTAAAAGAGTATGAGGATGCGAACTATATAGGAAATTATCATTAAGTTTAAGATTAGTATAACAAGAGAGAGAGACAAAACTTAATAAATACAAAACTTAATAAATACAAAAGACTTTTTCTTTTATGATTTAACTTATACATTTTCTCTCTCTTGTTATAAATAGTATAAATAAAAATAAGAAAATTATACTTTAAAATAAATATTTAATTAAATAATATGAATTTAAGTTTAACAGATTTAACATTTTAATCATAATGGATTATACTGCATATATATAGTGTAAGTATAAAATGTTGTTACAAGGGGGTTATAATACTTAGCACAGGATATATGAGTGGGAGTTGATTTTGTGAAGTTTAATTTCATAGATAAAGAAAATTGGAGTAGAAAACCTTATTTTGATTACTATATGAATAATATTAAATGTACTTATAGCATGACTGCTAATATTGAAATTACAGATTTACTTATGAAAGTAAAAAGAAATAATATAAAATTATATCCTATCCTAATTTATATGACCTCAAAAATAGTAAACAACCATGAAGAATTACGTACTTCCTTTGATGAAGAGGGAAACTTAGGTTATTGGGAAAGTATGAGTCCTTCCTTTACTATATTTCATAAGGATGATGAGACCTTTAGCAACATTTGGACAGAGTATTCTGATGACTTTAAAACATTTTATAATAATTGTCTTCAGGATATAGAAAAATACAGTAATGTAAAAAAGCTTTTTGCAAAAGAAAATCAGCCTAAAAATACCTTCCCTGTTTCTTGTGTTCCTTGGTTTAGTTTTACAGGAGCTAATCTTAATGTTTATTCAGATGGAGAATATCCATATCTTTTGCCTATAATCACTTATGGTAAATATTTTGCACAGAGTGCTAAAGCCTTAATACCTATTTCTCTGCAGATGCATCATGCAGTTTGTGATGGTTATCATGTAACTAGATTTTTAAATGAATTGCAAGCTATGGCACATAATTTTAAAGAGTGGCTAATAATTAAATAAGCAGAAAAACAAGGGAATGGCTCATGAAAATTTATTATAGACTAAAGATGAAGTTGTTTCAAAATAGCTTTAATTTTGAAACCGTAAATATAAATAATACATTCATAAAACAATTCATTTTGCTAAGTAGTTCTAAATTTGACTCCATTAAAAATTTTTTACCCAGTAAAAGAGGCAACCTCCTCTGGCTTCACTACTGGCTCCTCACGTCCTGTGAGGAATTAAATTTTTAATTACGTCAAATTAAGAACTACTAAAGCTCATTTATATGTTTATTACATGTATTATTTATATTTACTATATTAAAATTAAAGCTATTTTTATTTTGAGATACCCTTATATCATTTTAAAAGCACTATGGATTAATAATTTTTAGATGATAGGGCTTTTTTTTATAGATTTAGTTATTAAATAGGCGATTATTCCACAAGTTAAATAAATTAAATTATAAATAAAGGCAGATTCATTCATATAAACAAACATTAATATTATAAAATCTAATATGGACACTCCAAAGGATAAAAATATGTTTGTATGGCTTATAGCACATAGTATTCCTTGGATTATAAATAATATAGGAAATAAAAGAATTAATGAAATAATAAATATACCTTTAAAATCTATACCATTGAAATTAAGCATATTTTGAAATGAAATTATGGTTATTATGGTCATAAGCAATGCAGGAAATGTTATAGTAATTATTTTTCTCTTTTCCATTATACTAAATCCTTTCTTTGAAATATATATAATCTCACTAGAGTATATCTTATATATGTCAATTATATCATTAAGTCCTATACATGTATTTAATTAAATGAATATTATAGCGAAATATATAAACAGAGTTCTTGGCTTCAGAGGGAGTTTTTACTCCCTGTGAAGCTTAGAAATCGTTATCCAGGGACGTATCCGCTCTTTACTGCCACTTTGAAGAAGATGGGAGTATTAGAGCGGGTAGTCATCGGATAAAATTTTTAATAGTGTATGGGTTCACTTTAGTTTATAGAATAAATGGAATATAATTCTACTTAGATATGTTTGAAAGTAGGAGGCGTTGATTTTATGAAGGTACCATATGTTATGACACCAGGACCTACTATGGTAAGAGAGAATGTTAGAATGGCAAGGGCTATGGAAACGACAAATCCAGATTTAGATTTACAATTTTATGATTATTATAAAGAGACCTGTGAAAAAATAGGTGAATTTTTAAAAACTAAAAATGAAGTAAGAATATTAAGTGGAGAAGGTATATTAGGATTGGAAGCAGCTTGTGCTTCATTAACAGAAAAAGATGACAGAATTCTTGTAATTGACAATGGAATTTTTGGCGAAGGTTTTGCAGATTTTGTAGAAATCTATGGAGGAGAAGTAGTATTTTTTAAAGGAGATAGAAGAAGGGATATAGATATAGAAAAGTTGAAAGAATTTCTAGATAAGGATAGTAACTTTAAATATGCTACTGTTGTACACTGTGATACTCCCTCAGGAGTTATTAATGATATATCAAAGATATGTCCAATGCTTAAAGAAAAAGGCATAATAACTGTAGTAGATTCTGTATCTGCTATGGGTGGACAGGAACTAAAGGTGGATGCATGGAAAATAGATATGGTCCTTGGAGGATCTCAAAAGTGTATGTCAGCCCCGCCAGGACTTTCATTCCTTAGTATGAGTAAAGATGCTTTTAAAGTTATGGAAGAAAGAAAAACACCTATAGCATCTTATTATTGCAATCTTCTTGTATGGAAGGATTATTATAAAAATAAATGGTTTCCATATACTCCACCGATAAGCGATATAGTTGGACTAAGAGCAGCAGTGGATAATATTTTAGAGGACAAAGATATTGTATTAAGACATAATAATATAGCAAAGGCGTGTAGAGAGGCTATAGTAGAAAGTGGGCTTAAGCTTTATTTAAAGCAGGGTTATTCCAATACTGTCACTGTTCTAGAACTACCTAAAGAAGTAGAGGATAAAGGTTTAAGAACATATATGCAGGATAAATATAATGTAATCGTAGCAGGTTCCTTTGGGTATCTTCAAGGTAAGGTTATAAGAATAGGTCATATGGGTGAAAATGCTAATATAGATAAAATGGCCTATACACTATTTGCACTTGAAAACAGCTTAGAGTATCTAGAGTATAAACTAAAAGAGAGTCTTACAGAGGCATTTTTGCGGAAAATCATGGAGTAGGAATTATAGAAATATAATTAAACATTTTTCACATCAATTAATAGAAAATTATTATTTTTACCCTTATATTAATCATAATTCATTTTGTACAAGGGTTGAAAAAGCCAAAGGTAAACAAATAAAAGTGCTTATCTCAAAATAAATTTAATTTTAATATAAAAAGTACACTTAATAAACATAGAAATAAGTTTGTTAGGTGTTTTTTTATTTCCTGGAGATAAAATTAAAGCTATTTTTATATACCATTTTTCCTGACTTGAATAAATTTGCACTTGACATGCATAAATATCCATTGTATAATTTTAAAAATTAACATATACAAACCAGAACAGGATAGATATATACATATAATTTTAGGGAAGTGGGGGTGTTTATTTGGAGGAATGTAATCTAAAGTATGGGGATGAATATAAAAATATACTATTTAAACCTAGTCATAATGTGGACATTCTAGATAAAAATTTCTTATCACAAAAAAAGGGTGAGGAAGTTATAAAAAGGGCTCTTTTGAATCCTATAGCATCTAGAAAAATAAATGAAATTGTTACTCCAGAAGATAAGCTTTGCATTGTGATATCTGATGTAACAAGATTATGGCAAAAACCTAGGGCCTTTTTACCTATACTTATTGAGGAAATAAAAAAAAGTGGCATAAAGGATGAAAATATAATTTTCTTATGTGCTTTAGGTTCTCATAGAAAACAAAGCAAAGAGGAACATATAAAGATTTTAGGGGAGAACTTATATAAAAGATTTAAAATTATAGATCATTATTCCAAAACTAAAGATGAAATGGTGTATATAGGTGAAACTTCTTTTAAAACTCCGGTAGTTGTTAATAAACTAGTAAAGGAATGTACCAAAGTAATTATTACAGGAGGTATAACCTTTCATGATATGGCAGGATTCGGAGGTGGAAGAAAATCTATTTTACCTGGTGTAAGTTCCTATGAAACCATAATGGCAAATCATGCATTAGTTTTAAACCCTGATAAAAATGGCATAAATCCTAATTGTAGCTGTGGAAATTTAGAAAATAATCCTATGCATTTAGATATGATGGAGGCCTGTGATATGATAAAGCCTTCATTTTTGTTAAATGTAATAATGGATTCTAAGGGTAATATTACTGAAGCTGTTGCAGGAGATTATGCAAAAGCCTTTGAAAGAGGCTGTGAACTTTTGCAAGAAAACAATGGTTTAAAAATTAAAGAACTAAAGGATACAGTAATTGTTTCTGCTGGCGGATTTCCAAAGGACATTAACCTGTATCAATCATCTAAAGCATTAAGTAATGCAAAGGAAGCAGTTAAAAAAGGCGGAAAAATAATTCTTTTTACACAGTGCATAGAGGGCATAGGAAATAAAGAAGTAGAAGAAATCATAAATAACTTTAATAACAATGAAGAAAGAGAAAAGGAGTTAAGAAGAGAGTTTACTGTTTCAAAATTTGCAGCTTACTTAATATGTAATATTGCAAAGGAATATGAGCTTATTCTTATATCTGATATAAAAGAAGAACTAGTTAGTAAGGCAGGTATTAGGGTACTTAGAGATGAGTGTATGATAGATGAAATTTTAGAGGAAAATGAAGAAATATATGTGATGCCAGATGGTAGTAGTTTATTACCTTTATATTCTAATAGGCAAAAATAGTTGAAAGAATTTATACAAATATAAATCATAATAAAAAATCTATATGCATAATTATACAGAAAGTAATAAATAAGGAGTGAATAGAAATGAGTAAAAAAATATTAGGTAAATTAGGGGCAATTATAATTTCGTTAACTATGGTAATATCATTAGTTGCCTGTGGAAAGAACACTGCAAGTAATGAAGGAAAATCAAAGGTAGATAAAATAAAAGAAAGTGGAAAATTAGTTATTGGTACCTGTGCAGATTATCCACCCTATGAGTTTCATAAAACTATAAATGGAAAAGATGAAATAGTAGGATTTGATATTACAATAGCAAAAGAAATAGCAAAGGATTTAGGCGTAAAATTAGAGATTAAAGATATGAAGTTTGATGGATTATTAGCAGCCCTACAATCAGGAAATGTTGATATGGTTATCGCGGGAATGAATCCAACAGAGGATAGAAAAAAGAGTGTGGATTTTTCAAAGGTATATTACCAAGCTATACAAAGCGTAGTGGTTAGAGCAGAGGATAAAGATAAATTTAAATCCATAGAGGATTTTAAAGGTAAGAAAATTGGAGTACAAAAGGGTACAACACAAGAGGAAGTAGCAAAGAGAGAAATGACAAATTCAGAAATTAAATCTTTAGGTAAAGTTACTGATTTAGTATTAGAATTACAGAACAAAAAAGTTGATGGTTTAGTACTTGAAAACCCAGTAGCGGTTTCTTATGCTAGCAATGGTAAAGATTTAGCAGTTTCAAATGTTAAATTTGAAAATAAAGATAAGGGTGCATCTGTAGCCGTTAAAAAAGGTAACAAGGAATTAGTAGATGCTATAGATAAAACTTTAGATAAACTTATTAAAGAAAAGAGCATTGACAAATTTGTTACAGATGCCAATAAACAAGTAGAATAATACACTCAAAACATAAAGGATAATGAATTATCATTATCTTTTATGATTTTATTATAAGGGGGGAGTAATTTGGATTTTTCGTTTTTAAGTAAATATTATTCATTTTTTATAAATGGTGCAAAATACACTATTATATTAGCATTTTTCACTGTAGTAATAGGAACTATTCTAGGGTTATTATTATCCTTAATGAAATTATCTAAAAATAAAGTATTAAAATATATAGCTGTATCTTATATTGAATTTATAAGGGGAACTCCGGTTTTAGTGCAATTATATATAATATATTATGGATTGCCAACTATAGGTATAAACTTTCCAGAGGTTCCTATTTTGGGAAGTAATTTTCCAGACTTTTTCGCTGGGATATTAGCATTATCTATTAATAGTGGAGCCTATGTGGCAGAAATAATAAGAGCTGGAATCCAAGCAGTAGATAAGGGACAAATGGAAGCTGCAAGAAGTTTAGGAATGTCAGAATCTATGGCAATGAAAAATGTTATAATACCTCAAGCCTTTAAAAACATTTTACCAGCCTTAGGAAATGAGTTTATTACAATAATTAAAGAATCATCTATAGTATCTATAATAGGAATACATGAACTTATGTATAATGCAGATACTGTTAGAGGAAATATTTTTAAACCCTTTGAACCTTTACTTGTAGCTGCAGTAATGTATTTTATAATGACTTTTACATTGTCAAAATTACTTGGAGTAGCTGAAAGGAGGATGAGAGTAAGTGATAGAAATTAAGAATTTAAATAAGAGTTTTGGTAAGAATCATATATTAAAGGGGATAAATACTCATATAGATAAGGGTCAAGTTGTGGTAGTTATAGGACCCAGCGGTTCGGGGAAAAGTACCTTTTTAAGATGTTTAAATTTACTTGAATGTCCAGAAGAGGGAGCTATTATATTTGAAGGTGAAGATATTACAAGTAAAAAAACAAATATTAATAAGGTAAGAGAAAAAATGGGTATGGTTTTTCAGCAATTTAATCTTTTCCCTCATAAGACTGTTTTGGAAAACATAACTATATCTCCAATAAAGGTAAAAAAACTTTCACAGGAAAAGGCTAATGAAATTGCTATGAAACTTCTAAAAAAAATAGGACTAGAGGATAAGGCAAATTTTTATCCTTCTCAGCTTTCTGGGGGACAAAAACAGAGAATAGCCATAGCAAGAGCCTTAGCTATGGAACCAGATGTGATGCTTTTTGATGAACCTACTTCAGCCTTAGATCCAGAAATGGTAGGGGAAGTTTTAAATGTAATGAAAGATTTGGCTCTAGAGGGTATGACTATGGTGGTAGTTACTCATGAAATGGGTTTTGCAAAAGAAGTTGGAGATAGAGTCATGTTTATGGATGAAGGGAAAATACTAGAAGAAGGCACACCGGAGGATATATTTAACAATGCTAAAAATTCAAGGACAAAGGACTTTCTAAGTAAAATAATTTAGTCTAGGAAAGGAGTATGTTATGAAAAATAAATTTTTAGCCTATAAGTATAAAGAAAATGAAAATAATTTAATGTCAGAAACCGCTAATTTAAAAAAGAAGTTTGAAGATATAATTGATTTAAGCTTAGGGGATCCAGATATAATAACGGATAAATCTATTATACAGACTGCTTTTAAGGATACAAAAAAGGGATATACTAGATATTCAGATCCAACAGGAGATAAAGAATTAATAGAGGGAATTATTAATTTTTATAAAAAAGATCGTAATATAACTTTTAAAGAAAATGAGATTATGGCAGTGGTAGGAGCTTGTCATGGTATGTATTTAGCTCTGCAATCCATTATAAACCCTGGTGAGGAAGTAATAGTACATTCTCCTTATTTTACTCCATACAAGGAACAAATAGAGATGGTAGGTGGGAAATTTATTGAATTTGAAACCCTAGAGGATGATGAGTTTAATATAAACCCTAAAAAATTAGAAAAATTAATAAACAGTAAAACAAAAGCTATAGTATTAAATTCCCCTAATAATCCTACTGGTGCATTTTTCCCTAAGGAATTGTTAAAAGAAATAGCTAAAATAGCCATAGAAAATGATTTAGTTATAATATCCGATGAGGTTTATGATGGATTTACTTATTGGGAGGATTTTTGCTCAATAGCTTCCCTAGATGGGATGAAAGAGAGAACCATAACTTTAGGTAGTTTTTCAAAGGATTTCTGTATGACTGGGTGGAGAATTGGTTATGTAGCTGCTCCAGATTATATAATTAATACTATGAAAAACATTAATGAAGGTATATGTTTTTCTGCTCCTACAATTTCTCAAAGAGCTGCCATATATGCTTTAAAAAATAGAGATAATATTGTAGATAAAATAAAAAAAGAATTTAAAGAAAGAATGGAATATGCCTATAATAGGATAGAATCCATACCAAAACTAAGTGCTTTTAAACCTAAAGCAGGCATATATATATTTGTAAATATAAAGGAAACAGGTAAAAGCTCTGAAGAATTTTGTGATGATTTATTAAATAAAGCTCATATAGTAGCAATACCGGGAAAGGCCTTTGGTAAGTATGGAGAAGGATACATAAGAATTGCTTGTACAGTAGGTTTAGAAGAATTAGAGCAAGCTTTTGATAGAATTGAAAAAATACTATAAACAGATTTCTTGGCTTCAGAGGAAGTATTTACTCCCACTAAAGCTTAGGAAATGGTTATCCTATAACTACCCGCTCTTTATTCTCACTTTGAAGAAAAGCAGAGAGTCCAAATCGTCGATTTGGTGCGAATCGCTTTCACAGAGTGCGATGGGAGTATTAGAGCGGGTAGTTATAGGATAAATAAAAAAGACATCCGCAAATGAAGTGTAACCAAAAGTTAGAGGTAAATCTAATATTTTAAGGTGCACTTCAAAAGGGGGTGTCTTGTTCTGTTATAAAGAAGGTTATAAACTTATTATGTTGGCTAAAGGTATTTTAAATATACTAAATTTAAGTTTAATAAAAAAGATTGTTTATAAAATTTTTAAATCTATGTTTTTAAGTTTTATTGATTTATCTTCAATAACATTGTATTAGAATGTTATTTTTTATATTAATTTCATAAGGGTTAAGACATCTTATCTCCCAAATTTGTCCCAATTATTCCAAGTATAATCATGAATGAACCAATTATATGAAAGTATTGTAATTTTTCTCCCAGAAATACTACTCCTGCCATCATAGTTATTAAGGTGGAGAGATTATTAAATACACTCATTTTAGAAGCTTCTATTTTAGATAGAGAGTAGTTTAATAAAAAGGATGTAACAAGAGAAGATAATATTCCTAAATAAAATATTGAAACTATAAATAATGGATTGGTAAAGGGTTTAAAGTAAAGATTAAGAGTACCATTTAAGCTATGATTAATAATAGACACAATATTAAAAAACACAAATCCTATACAAATTACTGTATAAGTTAGGGATATAGGTTTATATTGTCCTGACATTTTTCTTGCTAGTACGTTGTTACCAGAAGAGGAAAGGGCAGATAACAGAATAAGAACTATACCTATAAATATATTACTTTTTAAATTTACTCCCTTCATAAAAAATATATACACTACTCCTGCTACAGATAATAGAATTGATAGTTTCTGTAATATACTAGGACGCTCCTTTAAAAATATTATTGAAAATATCATTGTAAAAATAGGAATAGTTGCTTGGATAATTCCTGCTTCAGAAGAAGCAATATAAACTAGTCCAAAAATCTGAAAACCAAAGAACATAATTGGATAAAATAATGATAGAGGCAGAATAGAAAGAATATCTTTTTTAGTTATATCTAATTTTATCCATCCTAATAAAACAGATACAAAAGCAAATATAAAGGATATAGTAAAACGATGAGCTAGTGTATCTAAAGGATCTGCAAAAGTTAAGCTTATTTTTGAAAATAAAAATGAGAAACCTATTATAATAGAATATAAGATAGCGGAAACATAGGCCTTTTTTTTATGTGAAAATTTCATGGTATACATTCCTCCTAAGTTTATATCTTGCTATAAGTTTTAAATTTTACTCTAGAGTATAATTATATGTTAGTAGATTACTAGTTGTGGTACAATAAGAATAAAAGCTATCTATACCGGTACAGATTTTATATAGGAGTGGAAATATATGTATAAATATTTAGAAATATTAAATCATGTTGAGAGTTTAATTCAAGAGGGAGAGTATAAAGATGGGGATAAGTTACCCTCTATTCGTGATTTTACTAAGATATATTCCTGCAATAAAAGTACTATTATAAAAGCGTTAGAGGCATTAGAGAGGCAGCACAGAATATATTCCATACCTAAGAGTGGTTATTATGTTGTAAAGAGAAAAAATCCTACCAATAGCAATAAAGAAATATTATTAGATTTTGCATCCTCTGCTCCAGATCCACAGGTTTTTCCCTATTTAGATTTTCAGCATTGTATTAATGAAGCCATTGATATATATAAGAATGAATTATTTATCTATGGAACACCTAAAGGATTACCTTCATTAATTGATGTAATACAAAAGCATTTAGCAAATTATCAGGTATTTGCTAATAAAGATAATATTTTTATTACCTCTGGAGTTCAGCAGGCCTTGGCTATACTAACTACACTAACTTTTCCAAATAAAAAGGAAACTATCTTAATAGAACAACCTAGTTATCATTTATTTATAGATTATTTAGAAACTCATAATGTTCCTGTACTAGGTATTAAAAGGACGGATAAAGGTATTGATTTAAATGAACTTGAGAGATTATTTAAAAGGGAAAGTATTAAGTTCTTCTATACTATGCCTAGGTTTCATAATCCTTTAGGTACTTCTTATTCTCAAAGGGAAAAGAAATCTATTGTAAAGCTAGCTCAAAAATATGATGTATTTATTGTGGAAGATGACTATTTAGCAGATTTAGAAGAAGATCCAAAGGCGGATCCTTTATATGCCTATGATGATTTTTCTCATGTTATTTATTTAAAGAGTTATTCAAAAATTATATTTCCTGGACTTAGAATAGGAGTTGCGGTTATTCCTAATACCATTTTAGAGGGCTTTGGAAAATATAAAAGACTTATAGATGTAGATAGTTCTATGCTCTCTCAAGGAGCCTTAGAAATTTATATTAAAAGTAGTATGTTTCAGCGCCACAAACAAAAGATTAAAGCTTCTTATTCCTTAAGAAGTAAATACTTAGCTTCAATTTTACGAAAACAATATGAAATTTATAGTGATGTTTTTCAGTATAAATCTATTAAAAATCCATGTATTCATACATATATAACTTTAGATGAAAAAATAAATAGAGAAAGACTTATAGATAGATTGAAAGATAAATCTATTATGGTGGCTACAGAGGATGGACATTATTTAAGCACGTTTCCAAGGGAAAAAATTCTTAAATTGAATGTGACAAATGTAAGAGAAGATTATATTGAGAAAGGACTTTTGGATATAATCCAGGAGCTTATAAAAATGTTTTATATAAACAATAGGAACTGCTAAAGCAGTTCCTATTAGTTATATGTTCTATATGTCTATTTACCTGGATTTATAAACATTTGAGTCCAATAGGATGTTCCATTAGAACTCTTAGCTAATCCAACACCTATTTCAGTGAAAGATTTGCTTAATATGTTAGCTCTATGTCCTGGTGAATTCATCCATCCATCTACAACTGCTTTAGCTGTAGGGTATCCAGAAGCTATGTTTTCACCTGCTGCAGAGTATTTTATCCCGAATTTTTTCATCATATCAAATGGTGATCCATAAGTTGGTGATGTATGTGAAAAATAGTTTTTATCAATCATATCTTGAGATTTAAGTCTTGCTACATTTGAAAGCTCTGTATTGGCTTTAAGTGCTGGTAAACCAGCTTTTGATCTTTCTGCATTAACAAGAGTAACTACTTCTTTTTCTAATGCTGCTACACTTGAATCAGGTTTAGTTGCACTAGGTTTAGTAGCTGTAGTAGTTGGTTTAGATTGAGAAGTTGTGTTTGCAGTATTATTTGTATTACTGCTAGTTGGTTTAGATTGAGAAGTTGTGTCCGCAGTATTATTTGTATTATTTTTTGTGTTTTTGCAGTCAGTATTACCCTTATAAGTCTTTATTACTTTTATGCCGTAGTTAGACTGAGTTTGTGCACAATTAGTAGTAATTTTGCTCAAATTTACTGGGTATTTAGATGCAGCAGATACTAATTGTATATTAGACATTGCTATAAATGCAGTAAGCACTGAAGTAGCCATAAGTTTTCTTATGGAAGATTTATTCATTGTAACACCTACCTTAAAATATTTTTTAAAGATTCACATTTTAAATTTATTTAAAATTTTTGTGAAAATTTATATTTCACATTATACGTTACATATAGGGGCATGTCCAAGGTAATGTTGTGGAAAAACATCAAACTTATTCCATTTACTATTTCATCACTTTAAGCTTTTAGGGTGTTGATTTAGAATATAATGAGTGTAAAAACTAAGTGCTTTTACATATAAAAATAAGCTGTCTTTTTTATTTCAAAAGAGGGATGGTTTATGAAAATATATTATAAAGATAATAAATTTTCATGAATCGTCCCCTTATATAAAGAGTAAAAATAAAGAGTATCTCACTTTAAAGTGAGATACTCCTATTTTACATTTAATTGTTTAAATTTCAAAAGATTTTATTTTAAAAGATTTATTATAAGATCATTAATCCTCTTTAGAATTTGTTAAAACTCTTCTAGGGATTTTTAATTTAATTTCTTTTTCTATGGTATCTAAAGTAGCTTCATCTTTTGGTGCTACAAATAGGAATGTATATCCTTTTTCACCAGCTCTTCCAGTTCTGCCTATACGGTGTATATAGCTTTCAGCATTTTCTGGAATATCATAGTTAAAAACATGAGTAACTCCAGTAATATCAAGTCCTCTAGCCGCTACATCTGTAGCTATTAAATATTGAATTTCTAGATTTTTAAAGGAACGCATTATTCTTTCACGTTTTGGTTGAGTTATACTACCATGAAGTTTTTCACAGTTATAACCCTTTTTATAAAGGTCTTCCTCAAGATTATCAACTCTTCTTTTGGTTCTACAAAATATAATAGCCATAAATGGATTTTCTTCATCTAAAATTTTACACAAGTCCTCTTGTTTTCTTCGGTCAGTGGTTTCTATTAAAACTTGTTTGATATTTTTAAGGGTTACTTCTTCTTTTTCTATTATTACTAGTTTTGGGTCACGCATGTTTTTATAGGCTAGTTTTTTAACTTCAGAATTCATTGTTGCCGAAAAACATAGAGTCTGACGCTTTCTTGGTGTATTATCTATGATAGATCGAACTTCATTTTTAAATCCCATAAGTAACATTTCATCAGCTTCATCTAATACTAATGTTTTTAGATCTTTAAAATTCAGTGTGTTTCTGTTAAGGTGATCTAAAAGTCTACCGGGAGTTGCAATTACCAAGTGTATATTATTTTTAAGTTTTTTTATTTGAGATCCTATATCTTTACCACCATAGGCAGCTAAAATATTCAAATCTTTGGCTTTTTTTAACTTCATAGCTTCCTCAGTTATTTGTATAGCAAGTTCCCTTGTAGGGGTTATTATTAAACCTTGAATTGCATTTATATCAGGAGATATATTTTCAAACATTGGAAGTAAAAATGCAAGGGTTTTTCCAGTTCCAGTTTGCGCTTCAGCTATAACATCATTACCGTTTTTTATTAACATAATGCTTTCTTCTTGAATTGGTGTTGGCTCAATGATTCTTTGATTTTTAAGAACATCTATTATACTATCACTAAGACCTAGTTCTTCAAATTTTATCATAATAATTTACCTTTCAATTTTCAAATATATTTTTAGCTTTTTATAAGTTAAATCAGCTAAGTATAACACATTTTTAATATAATAAAAAGAAACATGGGAGAAATCAGCTTAAGTCACTGTTATTCTAATTGATGGTTTATAAAATTTTATTATAAAAATAGCAAATTTTAATGAAGCGTCTCCTTATATTATGGTTAAATGTGATGGGGAATATTTATCATTAAAGTTATGGTAATATTATATAAAGCTTAAATTTAAGATAAGTATTTCATAATAGGAAATAATTATAGAAAAAATTTTATTAAAAACAAATAAAAATAAAATATGTCTTCAATTGAAAATTTATAAAGATTAATGATAAAATTAGGTATCAAAAGGATATAGAAAACAAAGAGAGGAGGAGTTACGTTAAAACGAAAGCATTATATTTTTGTGCAAAATAATTTTAAAAGTTTTACGTAACGAATATAAGTGTCTTTAAATAGTATAAAGGGCTCTGTTCAAGAGGTGGCGGAAGCTATAGCCGCAGTTCTTAAGGTGGATGTTACTATAATTGATAAAAATTTTAATAGAATTGCCGCCACCGGTAAGTATAAAAAATTTATAGGAAATAAAATACCAGGAAAATGTTTATTTGAATTAGTTATAAAAGAGAAAAAAACCAATCATATAAAAAGATATCTAAAAGATAATGAAAAGAAGATAAATCCATCTGTATGCGAAAGCTGTGAAGCGAAGGAGAGATGTACAGAATATGCAACCATAGGTTACCCTATAATTATGGAGGATGAAGTAATAGGAGTAATTGGTATAAATATTTTTAATGAAAAACAACTTAATATAATATCTGAAGAATTTGATTCTATGATAACATTTTTAAATAGATTAAGTACATTACTTGTAGGAAATATTATTTATTATGATACTATAAAAAAATTACAAATTCAAACTGAAGAAACCAATCATATAATAGATAGTTTAAGCCACGGTATAATGTGTGTAGATAACAATGGAATTTTAAAATATATTAATCATAAGGGAAAAAAACTATTAGATATTAAAGAGAAGTTATTAGTAAACACTAATATTAAAGATACAATATCAAACTTTAATATTAAACTTTTAAGTAAAGAATATAAGGGTAAAAGAATAAGTATCCATGGTAAAAATGAAAGTTTTTTGATTAAAAGTAGTCCCATTATATTCAAAGGTGAAAGGGTAAGTAATATTATAGAATTTAATAAAAAAATTGATGAAGTTCAAGCTGCCTATAAGCTTTTTGCTAGTAGTAAAATTATAAAATTTGAAGATATAATGGGTAGTAGTAATAATATAAAAAATGTAAAGCTGATTGCTAAAAATATTGCTAAAACTGATTCAACTGTATTATTAAGAGGAGAAAGTGGTACAGGAAAGGAACTTTTTGCAAGAGCTATACATTTTGAAAGCCAAAGGTGTGATGCTCCTTTTATAGCTGTTAATTGTGCTTCTATTCCAGATAATTTATTAGAAAGTGAATTTTTTGGATATGAAGGAGGGGCTTTTTCAGGGGCAAAAAGGGAAGGTCAAATGGGGAAATTTGAACTTGCCAATGGGGGAACCATATTTTTAGATGAAATAGGGGATTTACCTTTGCATCTCCAACCTAAAATATTAAGAGTACTTCAAGAACAAAGTTTTACTAAAATTGGTGGTAAAGAAGAAATATGTGTAGATGTTAGAATAATAGCAGCTACCAATAGAGAACTTGAAACTATGGTTAAACATGGACAATTTAGACAGGATTTATATTATAGATTAAATGTAATACCTATATATTTACCTAGTCTTAAAGATAGAGGGGAAGATATAATATTACTTAGTGAATATCTTATGGATAAATTTTGCGAAAGATCTAATCTAAAGATTAAACAGCTTTCAAAGGAAGTAAAGGATAGTTTTAAAAAGTATTCTTGGCCTGGAAACATAAGAGAACTAGAAAATGTAATAGAATATATAGTAAATACCACAAAGGAAAATATAATATATAATGAACATTTACCAAAATCCTTTAAAATATCTAAAGAAGATGAAAAAAGTAATAAAAGTTTACAGGATAGACTTTATGAATATGAAAAAAATTTATTAATATCAATGATGGAGGAATATGGTGAAGATGGAAAAGGGAAAGAGAGAATTGCAAAAGAACTAGATGTTAATTTATCTACACTCTACAGAAAATTAAATAAATATAATTTGCAAAAGTGAGAATATTTTTGCAAAAGTGCAAAAAACCTTTAATATCAATATATAATGTCTTGAAATTTATAATTAATAACAGGATTATTTGCAATAATGCAAAAATATAAATTAAAATAATCTATATATTAAGTAAATAAAAAATAATTAAATACTTAAATCCATTGGAATGTAAGGCTTTATAATGGATTGAAGATAAAATTTAAATTCTTTGGCATCCTTATTGCTACGTATTATAAGTAGTAGAACTTAAAGGGAGTGGGTTAGGATGTCAAGATTATCAAAAGAGGAAATAAGTGAAAGATTATTAGAGCTAATAAAAGATGAAACTAAACCAGCTATAGGATGTACTGAACCTGTGGCAGTAGCTTTTACTGTAGCAACAGGTAAGAAGTATATGCAGGGTAAGATTTTAAAAATAGACTTAAAAGTGAGTAAAAATATATTAAAAAATGGTAAATCCGTTACTATACCAAATACAGAGGTTTGTGGTTTAGATATTGCAGGGGCTCTTGGAGAAATATGTGGAGATCCAGAGGAAGGATTATTTGTTTTTAGAAATGTAAACAATGAATATTTAGATAAAGCAAAAGAAATTATAAAAAATAAAGTTGTAACCCTTAATCCAATTGAGGATACAGATCCTGTTTTTGTAGAGGCTACTTTAAAGGGAGAAAAGGATGAAGTTGTTGCCATCTTAAGAGGAGGGCATACTAATATAGAGAAGGTTATTGTAAATGGTAAAATAGCCTTTGAAAAAGATAATAAAAATAAAAAAGATAATAAAGATTGTGATTTTATTAAGGAGCTTTCTTTAAAGGATATAAGACAAATTACAGAGGATATTAGTATAGAAAAATTAGACTTTATAATGGATGGAATAGAGATGAATAAAGAGGCTGCGATGGAAGGGTTAAAAAGACAAAAGGGTTTAACCTTAGGATCTTCTCTTTTAAAATTACAAGAGGAAGGAAAAATAGGTAAGGATTCTGCAACCATAGCAAGGATTTTAACTGCTGCAGGCTCTGATCTTAGAATGGGTGGAGGAATGTGCCCTATAATGACCAGTGGTGGAAGTGGTAATCAAGGATTATGTGTAATTTTACCTATTAACGTAGTAGGAGAGGATATAAAGGCTCCTAAGGAAAGACTTCAAAGGGCAGTATTTTTTGGTCACGCCGTTAATAATTTTGTAAAGAAATATACAGGAAAATTATCTGCAATTTGTGGTTGTGCCATAGCAGCAGGTATAGGAGCAACAGCGGGAATTGCTTGGCTTTTAGGTGGAAAAGATAAGGAAATAGAAGGAGCTATATTAAATATGTTAGCAAACCTTACAGGAATGGTATGTGATGGAGCTAAAGGAAGCTGTGCTATTAAACTTTCAACCTCAGCCTCTGAAGCGGTTATATCAGCTTATTTAGCTTTAAATGATATAATTGTACCTAACAATACGGGAATTATAGGAAATACCGTTGAAGATACAATAAACAATCTTGGGATGCTATGTAAAGATGGATTTTATAAAGCAGATGATGTAATGCTTTCTATAGCCTGTAAAGAGGTAATATAGTATATAAGATTTTAAGGTTCAGGTGGAGTTTTCTTAGAAAATTCATTTATTTCATCTGAACTTTATAAATATTTGGAGTGAATAGTTTATACAGAGTGCTGATTTTGTGCGAATATCTTACACAAAATGGGATGTAAGTATTAGCAATAGAAATAATTGGATAATTTTTTAAAAATATTTTTAAATCATCTCTAGAAAGGACAAAATCCGACTGGATAATATTGTAAAATAGGTATAGATAATATTTGAAATTAGTAGAGGTGATTCTTTATGAATTATAATCATATGTCTAAGAATGAATTGATAGAGGAATTAAATAAAAAAGATAAAATAATAAAGAGGATGAAATATATTTTTGGAAGAGATCCTGTTACCTCTGTATATAATAGAAAATTAGGTTTGGAAAAACTTCATAGAGAAATTAAGCTAGCAAAAATTAATAAATGTAACTTAATTATAACCTTTGCGGATGTAAATAATCTTAAATATATAAATGATAACTATGGTCATGATACGGGAGATTATGTATTGGAAACTCTATGTAGTATAATAAAAAACAATATAAGAAAAAGGGATTTTATTTTTAGATATGGAGGGGATGAATTTATAATTGTATTCCTGAAATCTAATATGAATGATGCAAATAAAATATTATCTAGAATTCAAAAGAAAATAGATGAATTGGGGGAAGATTTGGAATATAAAATGGGGTTAAGTTATGGTTTAGTAGAGTATAATAAAAATACGAATAAAACCATGGAAGATTTAATAAAAATAGCGGATTATAGAATGTATGAGAATAAGAGGAAAATTGGATAAGACTTGAAGGGGCTGTCGTATTAGCATAAAAAAATATGTTAACGTGACAGCGTTTTTCGTGTATTTCACAGAAATTTTAATGATATTTTAACCCCAAATAAGCTTAATAATCGAAAAATAACGCACTTTAATAAGCCTTTGATATTAAGGTTTTTTTGACTAGGCAAAAAGCTGTGGCACTAATTTTTTTTAGTGTCACAGCTCCTTTTTTATTTTTAGTGTTAAAATTAAATTTATTTTATTTTGAAGCAAATTATATCTTTATAAACATAATTATATTTTAAGGAATAAAAGAAAGAATTCCTAGGCTAAAAATTATAGCTTTTATTATATATTTTAATGATGAATTTTTCAGGAAAAGTAAGTTAATTTTATTTAATATACGTATAATATGTAAAACTATGTTGAAAATATTCGCATAATGTGGTAATGTTTATTATGTTATAAAATAAAATATTCGCTCTTATATAATTCTGATAATAGGGTTCAGGAGTTTCTACAGAGTAGCCTTAAACTACTCTACTATAGGAGAGGTTATTAGGATGCATATATTCTATAACTTATCTCCTTTTATTATTAAGAGTAGATATAATTGAAGGGAGATAAAAGATATGGATTTATGGAAAGACATTTTATCAATTTTTAGTGTGCTTTTAAATGGCTTACCACAAGGGCTTTTAGCATTATCCTTTGGTTTTGCCTCTGTTCCTACAGCCTTTGCATTTCTAATAGGTGCTGCTGGTAACGCAATAACAGGAAGTGTAGTACCTATATCATTTCAAGCAGAAACAATTACTTTAGCTGGTACTATGGGGGACAACCTTAAAGAAAGACTTTCAATGATTTTTTATGGTGGTTTAATAATGACCTTCATTGGATTATTTGGATTAATGAGTAAAATAACTGACTCTATTGGTCCTGTTATTACAGCAGGAATGATGGCTGGAGTTGGAATTATGTTAGCTAGGGTTTCTATAGAAATGGCTAGAAAAAATAAAATTATAGGATATGTTTCTATAGCTTCAGGAGTAATAACTCATCTATTTACAAAGGATTTAGTTTATACCATAGCAGTGTCTGTAATAATATCAAGTATTGTATATAACATCCTTGGAAATAAAAAAAATGAATCTTCTATTACAGAAAGAGAAAAAATAGCTATAAACAAACCATCCTTTAGCTTAAAAATATTAAGAGGAGCTATGAGTATGGTATGTCTTAACATAGGGGCTAACATTGCCTTTGGGAATATTACTGGACAATTAGCAAATCGTAAGGTAAACATAGATCATGTATCCATAATAAGTTCATTAGCTGATATGAGTTCTTCTATTTTGGGTGGTGCGCCAGTAGAGTCTATAATTTCAGCAACAGGAGGAGCACCTAATCCTAAAGCTAGTGGTATTATAATGATGCTACTTATGTCTGCAATATTATTTGCAGGATTTTTGCCTAAAATAGGAAAGTATATTCCTACAGAATCAATAGCAGGATTTTTATTTGTGCTAGGAGCCATAGTTACCGCTCCGGTAAACGCAGCCTCTGCCCTTACATCTACTGCTGCTAATGGTACAGTTATAGGTGGGGTTACAATGACTGTTACAGCTATAACAGATCCTTTTATTGGTATGATTTCAGGATTATTAATGAAAATATTATTACCTATGATAGGGTAAATGGAGGGGAAATATATGAATAAATATTATGAATTAAATGTATGTGGTGTTAAGCGTAATCTTCCAATAATCAAGATAAATGAAGAGTTGGCCATTGCTAGTTTTGTAATTCTTGGGGATACAGAACTTATATCTAATGTAGCTTTGGATATAGCAAAAAAATTGCCAAAGGTTGATGTATTAGTTACTGCAGAGGCTAAGGGAATTCCTTTGGTTTATGAAATATCAAAAATATTAAATATGAAAAGTTTTATTGTGGCGAGAAAAAGCATAAAACCTTATATGAAAAATGCTATATGTAGTGAAGTGCTCTCTATAACTACTCAGAAAAAACAATTATTGTGTTTAGATGGGGTAGATGTAGATAAAATTAAGGGTAAAAAAGTTGCAATCATTGATGATGTAATAAGCACTGGAGAATCATTAACTGCACTACAAAAATTAGTGGAGGATGCAGGCGGAATTGTAACTAGTAAGGCTGCAATTTTAGCAGAAGGGGAAGCTTCAAAGAGAGAAGATATAATATTTTTAGAAAAACTACCTCTATTTCCATTAAAGTAGAAGTACATATGGTATTCACTCCGTTATGTATATACAGATAAAAAGACTGTGTATACATAACGGGGTGATTTTTTATGGAAAGTAAACAAAAACATATTTATGGAAATAATAAGGAGAATTTCCATGAAAATTAGATAGATTTGAACATATCATCTTTTTAAAGAGTCAAATATTATGGTGTGAATTTTATCCACCTTTTTTCTTCACTACTTTTTTGAGCTAGTTCTATAATTTTTATTTTGTGAAGATTTCTTTTTATTTTCTTCTATTATTTTTTTCATTTTTTCTATAGTACTTTCATTCATATTATTATCCTCTAATTTCTATATTTTAATGATCACACAGGCTTTCCCTTGAATATTATACTATTTTCTTATAATAGTGAACACCCCATAATTTTAGTAAATATAATTTTAAGAACTAAATCCCTATAATCCATATAAAAAACACAGTATTATATCATATCTGTTCATTTTTCTTTTTAAATATTTAATTTTATTGTATTATATCTTTATACCCTTCACTGTAACAATTAAATTATCATATTATATTAATTATAATCATTTAGTGAGGTTTTAAATTGTAATGAATTGGACAATGCAAAGACAAAATATATACTTAAGAGAAAAGGCTGTGAATTATGCTATAACTTATGCTTTAAATCCTAATCCTCAATATAGATATTTCCCTATAATAAATAATAATGGTGGTGACTGTGCAAATTTTATATCTCAATGTCTATTAGCTGGTGGGGCTCCCATGAAATTTAGTAGCGAGTATCCTTGGTGGTATAATCATAGCAATACTATAAATGTATTAGATGATACTTGGTCTATATCTTGGGCTGTAGCTCATTCTTTATACTATTATTTAAAAGTAAATCAAGAAAAAGGCTCTTTTGGTGCAAAGGGGCTAGAAGTTTATAATAAGAATGAATTAAATATTGGAGATTTAATATTTTTTGAAGATAATAACAGTCATATATTTCATTCTGCAATAATAACCGCTTTTCAGAATAAAGAACCTTTAATATCACATCATACTTTTAATGCGCTAAATATTCCTATTAAATATTCCTGGAAATATGATAAAATACATTTTTTAAAAATAAGCTTATAATTCTATATGTATTACTTTAAAAATTCTTGAAGTAATACATATAGAAGTAACACATATATATAATTAGTATTTTCATTGCTATAAAAATTATAAAACTAGAGAAAATCTTGATAATTTCGCAATTGGTAATTTTATAAATAGAATAGATTAAAAAATTCTAAAAACAGATTTTAAACATAATGTTACAATGAATAATAATTTATGTTAATTAGGGCTAATACTTAAACTTTTATAATTTATATATTAGCTCTAAATTTATTTTTGTAAAAATATAAATCTATACTAATGGAAATTTATATGCCTAATTAAATATAATAACGGCTATAGATACTGCTTCAGAATATGTTATCAAAGGAAGGAACTTTTTTAAGTGATTAAGAATGTTGTAAGATTTTGAAAATTGCAAAAATATCTTGAGGAATATGTATAAATATAGTAAAATTGATTAAAAGATGCTTCAATTAGTGTTAATTCATAAAGTTAAAATTAATTAGAAATTTAGAAGGAGGTATCATATATGGAAATTATAAAAAAGAGTGGGAAATTAGAGTACTTTGATGAAAGAAAGTTAAAAACAAGTATAGCTAATTCTGCTAGAGATACTGAGGGGGTTCATTTAACAGAATCAGATTTAAATGCCATAGTAAAAGATATAAAAAATATAATTAAAAACATAAGAAAGGATAATGAAAAAACCTCCAGTTATGAGTTAATAGGCATAATAAATGATGTTCTAATAAAAAATAAATTTCATAAAGTATTAAAAGAATTTGTAGCTTTTAAAGATAAAAGATAATAAAAAAGTTGCCTTAAAATTAAATCTATTTTGAGGCAACTTTTTTTAATAGTGTTATTAAACCTTCCTAAATATTATTTTGTAAATTGTAGTTTGTAAAAATAATATTTCTTAAACTTAAATGAATAATATTTCATACTTTAAAGGCAATGAAATTAGCACTTTTAGTATATAAATATCATTAAACATACAATGATGAGGAACGATAAGTATTGGTCTGACTGATGTATTTAAATCTAATGTAGTTATAATGTGTTTTTTTAGGATTGTGCTAAAAAATTGAAAAATGTATTATTATTATGTATAATAGTATAAAAATACAATAATAAAATAATATAAATTAGGCAGGTGTATATAATGTCTTATCCAAGGGTTGAAGTAGATACTAAAAAAATTAGATATAATACTAAGGTTCTAGTAGAGGAATGTAAAAAAAGAGGAATAAAAGTAACGGCGGTAACCAAAACATTTTGTGGAAATCCTAAAATTGCAAAGGTTATTGCAGAAGAAAAAGTAGATATTCTAGCAGATTCTAGAATAGAAAACTTAAAAAAATTAACTCATATTAATTTGCCTAAAATGCTTTTAAGATTACCTATGATAAGTCAGGTAAAGGAAGTTATAAAATATGCGGACATTTCACTTGTATCAGATATTATTACTATAAGGGAACTTTCTAAAGAGGCTATAGAACAAAATAAGATACATAATATTATATTAATGATAGACTTAGGAGATTTAAGAGAAGGTATATTTAATGAAGAGGAAATTTATACTACTGTAGAAGAAATACTTAATCTTAAAGGTATAAAACTAATGGGCATAGGAACAAACCTATCCTGCTATGGGGGAGTCATTCCTACATACGAAAATTTATCACAGTTAGTTAATATAAAGAAAAATATAGAAAGTAAATTTAATATAAAAATAGAGGTTATTTCAGGAGGAAATTCTGGATGTATTAGTTTATTTAAAGAAAATAAGGTACCAAAAGAAATTAATCAATTAAGATTAGGAGCATCCATATCCTTGGGAATAGGATTGAATGATGGACATATAGAGCCTCTTCTAAAAGATGCATTTAAATTAGTGGTTGAGATAGTGGAAGTTAAAAACAAGCCCTCAGTGCCCATTGGAAGTATTGGATTAGATGCCTTTGGTAACAAACCATTTTTTGAGGATAAAGGTATTATGAAAAGAGCCATATGTGCTATAGGAAGACAAGATATTAGTCCAGATAACCTAATACCCATAGATGATAAAATAGCAGTTTTAGGGGCAAGTAGTGACCATCTTTTATTAGATATTACAAATTGTAATAAGGATTATAAAATAGGTGATAAAGTAGAATTTAATGTTACCTTTGGAGGATGTTTATCCATAATGACTTCTGAGTATGTTCATAAAATTATATTATAGATTTTTTAGTCATTCTTTATTGATACTTTTGTATTTTTAGAAAAAATATCGATAAAGAATGACTTTTATTTTGTATAGATAATGTTAGCATACTTGAAAAAATTTATAAGAGTATTATAATTATAGAAGTTAATACAGTATTAGATAAAATAGACAGAAGTAGGTGTAATTTATGTTAAATAGCTTTAAGAAAAAAATATTAGCAGGGTTTTTATTAGTAACTATAATGTGTGTGGTTTCTTTAACTGTAGTATCATCATTAGAGACTAGAAAAATAGCTACTAATCAAATGAAAAAGGATGGTATTGCTATAAGTAATATGGTAAGAAAATCTTTAGGTAAAAATAAAATAACTGAAACAAAAGAAATAAGTACAATATTAAAGGATATAAAAAAAGATTTAAAAGAAGATATGGTGTATTTATCAGTGTGTGATACAGATTATAAGGTAATTGCTCATAATGATGACAATATGCTAAATACTGGAATAGAGAATAAAGAGCAATTTGAAAATGTACTTAAAGAGGGAAAAACTATAGGATTAATATTTAAAAGGACAACTGGAGATAAGGTATATAATGTATCTACTCCCTTTTATGAGGATGGGAAAGTAGTGGGCATTGTAAATGTAGGAATCTCCCTTGAAGGCATGAATAAGTTAATAGAAAAAGGGCTTATTGAAACATTAGTTATAGTCTTAGTAATATTAGTAATTTCCTTTATTATAGCCATTTTAATTGCAAGAAATATATCAAAACCTATAGAAAGTATGGTAACTAAAGTGAATAAGATTTCTGAGGGTGACTTTACTATAGAATTTCATGCAAAGGGCGAAGATGAGATTTCAAAACTAATGAACTCTTTAAATAAAACTATGGAAGTTATAAGAAATCTTATAGGTAAAATTAAAGATGAAGCAATTACTATAGATGGAGTTTCTCAAAATTTATCTGCCTCCAGTGAAGAAAATTCTGCTTCAACTACTCAGGTTTCAAATTCCTTAGCAGAGGTTGCAGAAAACTCTACAAATCAAGCACAACAAATTAATGAAGCTACTGAAGCTCTTATGAGATTTGGAGAAATTTTAGAAAATATAAATGATAAAGTTATAGATGTAGCCAGCAGCAGTTCAAATATAAAAAATTCTGCCCATGAGGGTTCTATAAAGATAGACAACCTTGTTAAATCCGTAGAAGATATTAAAGAAACCTTTATATCTGTTACAGATAGAATTTCTTCATTAAATGGTAGTGTTCTTAAAATAAGTGAA
The DNA here is from genome assembly GCF_054768215.1 of Clostridium sp. CTA-1. Taxonomy (NCBI): domain Bacteria; kingdom Bacillati; phylum Bacillota; class Clostridia; order Eubacteriales; family Clostridiaceae; genus Clostridium; species Clostridium sp. CTA-1. The sequence goes on along the minus strand of NZ_BAAAAP010000005.1, from coordinate 96,685 downwards.
ATCACAGATGTTATAAATGAAATAGCAGAAAAAACTAATCTTTTAGCCTTAAATGCTGCTATAGAAGCAGCTCGAGCTGGTGAAGCTGGAAGAGGTTTTTCAGTAGTAGCAGAAGAAATAAGAAAACTTGCAGAACAGGTTTTATATTCATCTAAGAATATACATACATTAGTTGAGACCGTAACAACTAATACAAATGAAGTTTCCCATAACACTGAAAAAGTATCAGAAAAAATACAAGTGCAAGCAGATTCTATAGAAGATACTATAGATTCCTTTAAAAATATACTAGGAGAAGTGGAAAAAATTAATCCTGAAGTTGAAGAAGTATCCCAAAAATTAAATATGACTATGGATAAAAAAGATACTATTCTTAATAATGTGGGAACAGTATCTAATATATCTCAAGAACTTTCAGCTTCCACAGAAGAAATCGCTGCAGCTATGGAACAACAAGCATCTTCTACAGAAGAAGTATCTTCTTCAGCTGAAGAGCTTACAGAACTAGCAGATAGGCTAGCAACCTTAGTATCAAACTTAAAAACAGAATAAGGGACGGCTTATAAAAAATTAATAAATTTATAATGATCTTAAAAGGGGCGGTTCATAGGAAATAGATAAGAAATAGATGATAGTTAAGCTTTTATAACTAAAGATCTATTTCTTAGTTATGATATATATTAAATATGAAGATAGTTGTCTAATATTTAATATGCTGATAAAGTTTCATTTATTCAACAATAATAAAATTATAAATAAATGAACCATCCCTAAAAAGGTCTTATTAGAGGGTTAAATTATTAACAAAAATGTTGAAAAATAATTGATTTATATACTATTTATACAAATTTGCTAGATTATCTGCAGTAAGAATAGCAGCATAAACATCCTCGTAAGTTACTTCAAAAGGCATATTGAAAATAGATTCTCCCTCAGCACAGGTAGCTTTAGCCACTTTCATAATGCCTTCTTTTTTTATCTCTTTAATTCCCATATCTTCTAGAGTTATTGGAAGATTTACGTCTAAACAGAAGCCTATAACTTTTTCAATTTCTTCTAATGGACTGTTTTCTAAAACCAGTTGTACTAAAGTTCCAAAGGCAACCTTTTCACCATGGTACAAATGATGACATTCCTCTAATACTGTAAATCCATTATGGATGGCATGGGCTGCTGCTAGGCCACAGCTTTCAAAGCCAATTCCACTTAAGAAAGTATTAGCTTCAATAATATTTTCTACAGCTCTAGTGGAAACCTTATTTTCTACAGCAAGTTTTGCTTTAAGTCCATCCCTTAACAGAGTTTCATAACAAAGTTTAGCTAATGCAAAAGCACTATTAGTTCCTTTACCACCAGCTAAAGTATCGGAATTTGAATTTGTGCAAGCTCTAGCTTCAAAATAAGTTGCTAAAGCATCTCCCATGCCTGCTACTAAAAGTCTTGCAGGGGCTTTAGTTATCATAGAAGTATCTACCAATACTAAGTCGGGATTTTTAGGGAGTAATAGGTACTCTGAGAAAGTTCCTTCCTTTGTATATATTACTGAAAGGGCACTACAAGGAGCGTCTGTGGAGGCTACAGTTGGAGCGATAACTACTGGAGTATTCTTATAGTAAGCCACAGCCTTTGCTGTATCAAAAATCTTACCTCCTCCAATACCAACTACCACATCACAGTTATTGGATTCCACACAAGAACATAATCTATCTATTTCTTCTTTGCAACATTCTCCATTAAAGGACTCAAATATTAATTGTATATTAAAATTTTTACAACTTTTTTCTAAAGTAAATTTAGTTCTGTTTATTCCATTAGGACTAGCTATTATTAAAAATTTTTTACCTAAAGATTTAGCATGAACTCCAAAGTTGGATAGTTCTTCCTTACCTTGAACATATTTACTTGGGGAAATTATTATTTTACTCATATTCTTTCCTCCTAAAAAGTATATTTAGTTCTATATTTATTATATCAGAGAATAGTTAATTTTTTATCAATTTATTGTTAAAAAATTTAAATTTTAAGTTTTATTTATACATAAATTGATTAAATAAGAGATTTTATTATTTGAAATTTATTCACAATTGACATTGTATATTAAAAAATATAGTATAAAATAGAGAAAACTAAGTTACATATGTTAAAAAATATATAAGATGAGATTTAAAAAAATTGATATTATTCATGTTTTCTGTGATTTTAAATTATAATAGAATAAATATAATTTGAAAAATTAGAAAGTTTAAATAGAGGGTTAATATCCTTAATCTATGAACAACAGAAGGGATGGTAACAAACTATGAAAACTTTAGAAATGATTAAAGGAACTTATCCAATTATAAAAAAAGAATTTTCTAAGGATGAATGTAATAAAATTCTAAGAGAAGCCATAGAAGAAAGTGAGAAAATTCATGGAGACGAGCCTGTATTTCAGTCAAAAGCTTCTCAAGGATTTATGGAACAAGGAATCTTTGGGATTTCTATATATAAGGCATTGATTAAAAGAATGAAGCACGAGGAAACTTGTATTTTTACACAAAAATGCTTTTTGCATAATGTGGATATTATGTTTAAGTCACCAATTTTAAGATGTTTTTCTAAGAGTAAAACGTTACTAAGAATTTCAAGAAAAATCATTATAAAAGATGCAAATAGTAAGGATAATTCATTGGGTTTTAAATATGAACTAAAATCTAAAAAGAAAGAGTATTTATATGAATTTGATGTTTTACAGTGTCCTATTGTTCAGTTATTAAAAAATATGATTTATTATTTTTAGGTAAATACTTGTGTGAAGCGGATTGTTATGTTATGAAATATATGCCTAAAGATATTGTATTAATAAGAGATAAAGTGTTATCAAAAGGTGATGAGATTTGTGAATTCAAATATAAGATAATTAAAAAATAGAGAAATAGGAATATACAATAAAAATCATGATGATAATGGAATAATATATTTATAGTGGGGAATTAAATATGGAATTTAAAGAATTTGGGGAAAAAGGTAAACCTGTTATATTGCTTGTGCATGGTTTAAAACCTTATGCGTGTTAAAAAGTCAACTTAACTCATAACTTATATATTTTAAAGACTATTTATCTAGTCTTTTTTTATTGCCCACAATGTGACATGATAATATGTTAGATGGTCATAGATTGAATATGAATTTATTAGGTAAAACAGTATTTCTAGCAGAGAAAGAGGCAGAAGAAAGGTTAAATGAGTTAAACTAAGATTTAACGTATAGAGGAGAATGATAATTGATCAGGAGTTTTATAATTAAAATTAGAAGCATTCTTACCACAACTTTTTACCTTGATATTTAGTATTATGCATGCTAATTTTGAATGCTTCTAATAAAATAACTTCTACAGCTTAATTCTAAAATTATTTTTAGTTACTTAGTTTTTGTATAAGAATAGATGCATTTGAATTAATCTGGGTACCTCCACTCAGTGTTTGTAAAGTTACAGCTGCCGCACTTGAGTGATTTCTCAAGGTTAAAACGTCTCCTGTGGCAGCTGTAATTATTACCATACCTGGATTTGGCTGGGTACCTGCTCCAGAACCGTACACACTTCCAGCAACGGGAGCTCCATTTTGAAAAAGAGTAAACTGGTTAGGTTCAGCGCCAGCTACATTAAACCATACTGCATAATCTCCAGCAGCACCGAGACTAATTGAAGTTGTTCCAGGTGCATGGGTTATTGGGCCAACAATGATGCCATTGTTGCTAAAGTTTATATCAGCTTCTATTGCAACAACCTGTGCGGCTAGATTATAGATATACGCATAATTTGCAATTGTTGTTCCAGTAGCACCAGTGGTGCCCCTAGGACCAGTAGCACCAGTAACACCTCTAGGACCAATAGCGCCGGTTGCACCCCTAGGACCAGTAGCACCAGTAAYACCTCTAGGACCAATAGCGCCGGTTGCACCCCTAGGACCAGTAGCACCGGTTGCACCTCTAGGGCCAGTAGCACCAGTAATACCTCTAGGACCAATAGTACCGGTTGCACCYCTAGGACCAGTAGCACCAGTAATACCTCTAGGACCAATACCGCCGGTTGCACCTCTAGGGCCAGTAGCACCAGTAACACCTCTAGGACCAATAGTACCGGTTGCACCTCTAGGGCCAGTAGTACCAGTAACACCCCTAGGACCAGTAGGTCCAATAGGGCCTCTACAGCAACAATGCCCTCTACAGCAACAATGCCCTCTACAGCAACAGTGTAGTTTTAGAGGAAGGCTTGGATTATTACAGTAACGACGACTTAGTGCAGATATCAAGTTTGGTGAACCGTTTTCATATTTATTTATACATTTACTATTAGTTGTTTTGGCATAACATTTATTAGTTCTATCCATAAAGATTCCTCCTAATAAGGTATTCTAGGTGATTAATCACCTAAGATATTATATGTTTTTAAGGTAATGGTGTTATTATGCGCACGTTTAGTTGCATGAATTATATCTTGTTTTAAAGGCTTTCTTTAATTAAATATTTAGAACTTTTGTGTCAATGGACGCATTTAAATAACATGCTTTAATAGAGCTGTTAGAGAATTAGTAAAAATAAATATATTGTTGCTCTCTATATGAGATTATCAACAGATGCTGGCATTCAAGAGAGTTCAAGTATTACAACTCAGCGAAAAATATTAATAGAATATTGTAAAGAGTATGGATATATTATATTTGACGAATATATAGATGATAGTTATAGTGGTACTAATTTCAATAGACCTGCTTTTCAACGCATGATTCAAGATATAGAAGATAAAAAGATTAATTTAGTTATTGCAAAGGACTTATATTGTCTTGGAAGAAAGCAAATGCCCAACAATTATCTGGGTACATGGTGGAGCTTTTGTAGGAGGGGACAAAGATCAAGTTGATATTTTTGCTACAACTTTAGCAAGTAATGGTTATGTAGTACTTTCAATGAATTATGAATTAGCTCCTGAAGCAAAATGTCCTATTCCAATAATGCAGTTAGAAGAATTTTATAGTCATATAGCTAGTATTAAAACAAAGTACTCGATTGATGAAAATCAGTTATTTTTTGCAGGAGATTCCGCAGGAGCACAAATAGTAAGTCAGTTTCTAGCAATTCAAACTAATAAAAAATTTGCAGATAAGATGGGATCTAAACAGAGGGTTCCTAAAGATTCAATAAAAGGAGCTTTGTTATATTGTGGACCGTATGATATTGAGCAGCCATCCAATCCCAATACTAATTTTTTGTTAAATTTTGGATTAACCAAACAGCTTGGAGTTATATAGGTAAACGAAATTTTAAAGATAGTGAACAAATTAAAGAAATTTCTACTGTAAATTATGTAACAAAGGATTTTCCACCTAGTTTTATTACGGATGGAAATACAAGTTCTTTTGAAAGTCATGGTAAAGAGCTAAATAAAAAGTTTCAACAAAATAATGTTGAAATACAGACACTATTTTTCCCTAAAGAACAATATATAACAGAACATGAATATCAGTTTAAGTTAGATACTGAACCTGGGTTTAAGGCTTTACAGGATAGTATCAATTTTTTAAAACGTCATACAAAATAACTATAAGAAATATATAAAGTAAAAGACTATATTTATTATAAAAGGATGATTTCTGCATTTTACAGAAGTCCTCCTTTTTAATTAGTAATAGTTTCTTATTATAAGAAACAAGTATTATAAAAGAAGTGATTAAATGGAATATACAAATTTTTGTAGGTTTTATTGGTTCCTAATTAAAATGTATGTTCATAAGTATATAACAAAACAAATGAGGAATTGTTACTAAAATAATAAAAAAAATATATAATATACAAATGAACCATCCTAAAATAATTATTGGAATAAAGGAAGATAATAGAATATAATTGAATTAAAAGACCATTCTTAATAAGTAGTTCTTATTAAAATGATATTTTATAAAAATTAACTAAAAAATGTGAAGTTTTTAGTATAGAACAAAAGATAAAAATTTTGATGAATAGATTAGAGTATTTTTAACGGAGGTATTGAGAAGTTTATGAGGTATGAAGGCGCTATATTTAGACCACCTAGTGAAGCAAATAGTTTAATTTTACAGATTACTATAGGGTGTTCTCATAATAAATGTAGTTTTTGTTCTATGTATAAAAATGAGAAGTTTAGAGTAAGAAATTTAGAGGAAATATTTGAGGATTTAGAGGAAAGTAAATTATATTATAGAAGAATAAATAGAATATTTTTAGCAGATGGAGATGCACTTTGTTTAAAAACAGAAACTTTAAAAAAAATATTACTAAAAATAAAAGAAACTCATCCTCAGTGTGAAAGAGTTGGTATATATGCTACAGCTAAAGATGTACTAAGAAAATCCATAGAAGAATTAAAAGAGCTTAGAGAATTAGGCCTAGGAATAGTTTATATGGGGTTAGAAAGTGGTAGTCCAGAAATTTTAGAGGACATAAATAAAGGGGTTAAAGTTGAGGAATATATAAAAGCTTCTAAAAAGGCAAGGGCCAGTGGGATAAAATCATCTATAACTGTAATATCTGGCCTTGGAGGAAAAGAAAAATGGCAACAGCATGCCATAGAAACAGGTAAAGCATTATCTTTAATAGATCCAGATTATGTTGGTTTATTAACGCTTCTTTTAGATGAAGGTACAGAAATGACTGAACAGGTGAAAAGAGGAGAGATCACTTTACTAAAACCAGAAGAGGTTATGAAAGAAACAAAATTAATGCTAGAAAATATGAATGTAACTAATTGTATATTTAGAAGTAATCATGCCTCTAATTATGTGGCATTAAGAGGTACATTACCTAGGGATAAAGAAAAATTAATAAATGTAATAGAAAATATATTAAAGAAAGATTTTTATTACAAAGAAGATATGTATAGATTGTTATAGGATCAATTTAAATAAACTACATTAGGAATATTAAAAATTGAAAACAGATATTAAAGTAGAAGGATATATTAATATAAATAAATATTGCAAATAAAAATTAATGATAGGAAAGATTTTTAATATGACATGCAGGTGTCATAATAGCCTTGGTATAATGAAATTATATATTAAAGATAAATTTAAATATCAAGGAGATAATAATTTATGAATATCATAAGTGTTGATAATGAAAATATTGATAAAGAGCATATTTGTTGTGCTATATCAGATAAAAAAGGAGAAACTTGTATATCATCTAAGAAAAACTGGATGAAAAAACAATTTAATGAAGGACTTGTTTTTAAAAAGTTTAATGTACGTGGTAAGGTTTTTATAGAATATATACCTGCCGAAAATGCATGGTGTCCAATTGAAGCCCCAGGATATATGTTTATCAATTGTTTTTGGGTTTCTGGTCAATTTAAAGGTCAGGGTTGTGGAAATAAATTGTTGGAAGAATGTATTATGGATGCAAAGCAACAGAATAAAAAGGGGCTTGTTATCCTTTCATCAAAAAAGAAAATGCCCTTTTTGTCAGATCCTAAATACTTAAAATATAAAGGGTTTAAAATATGTGATATAGCAGAACCTTATTATGAACTGTTGTACCTTCCTTTTGATGAAAATGAAGTAAAGCCAAAATTTAAAGAGTGCTGTAAAAATGCTACAATTAATGAAAAGGGAATGGTTTTATATTACTCAAATCAATGTCCACATACTGATAAATATGCACCACTAATTAAAGAGATTGCTCAATTAAAAAAGGTGAAATTTTCATTGATAAGGTATGAATCTAAGCAGCAAGCTCAGAATGCACCTTCACCCTTTACCACATATAGTCTTTTTTATGATGGTAAGTTTGTGACCAATGAAATATTATCAGAGAATAAATTTAAGAAGTTACTTGAGAAAAAAGGTTTTTAAAATGAAAAAAATGTCCTCAATGTTTTTTAACAATGAGGGCATTTTTTATAATGGAATATTTTTATTTAGGAGGATGAGATAAAATTATTTTGCTGCCCATATTTCAATTTCTAATTTTATCTCTTTTAATCCTAAAGCATTTACATAAGCAACAGTCATTGAAGGATAAGGTTTTCCAAAAAAATCATCATATACTTTATCAAAGTAATCCCAGTCAATTTCTTCTGTTGCCCAAATATTAACCTTTATAACATTATTAGGTGTTAAATCTATACTCTTTAATAGATTTGATATATTTAAAAATGTGTTGTTTACCTGTTCATTGAATTCCACAGGGAAATTGCCATCTAAATCTGCTCCAACTTGTCCAGAAAATGTGTAAAATGTTGCATTAGGCTCTATTTTGGTTATATGAGTATAATTACCCACTGCTTTACTTATTTTTGAAGAATTCAATCTATTAACTACATTATTATCCATTTTTATTAATTCCTTTCTCTATTGGGATAAAATAATTTCTACCACTATATATTGCTTATAATATATAGTTATCCATTGATAGAAATTTATTTATCGAAAACAGAGATGGAATGCTTATTCTTTTCTATGTTACTAGCATATAAACATTCTTTCATTTTAATACCTCCCATGCTATAAATATATATATTGAAATAGATTTTGTCAATGAATACTAATTAATGCTATAATAAAGTTGAAATAAATAGCTTTGAGATAAAAACACGATTCGGTTGGTAGTCCGAATGGGGTAATTAACCCTCAGTAACCTGCCCTCCTGGGGTTGTCCGTTCTCTAATTGAGCTGTATAACAGGAGGAGAAAAATGATTAAATTAACAGTTTTATTTGATGATCCTTTTTGGATAGGTATTTTTGAAAAACAGTATCAAGATAAAATTCAAATATGTAGGGTGGTCTTTGGTCAGGAACCTAAAGACTATGAAGTATATGATTTTATCTTAAAAAATTATTACAATCTTAAATTTAGTGATCCAATATCTATAGACGAAAAGCCTAAGAAAAAAATTAATCCCAAGAGGATGCAAAGAAAAATTAAGAAAACAGTACAGGAAAAAGGTATTGGAACAAAGGCGCAACAGGCTTTAAAACTTGATCATGAAAATAAAAAAACAGAAAGAAAGATTAAGTTAAAGGAAAATCGTGAAAATAAAAAAGAACTTAAATTTCAAAAAAGACAGGAAAAGAAATTTCAAAAGAAAAAGGGACATTAATATAGAAATGATATATGTTATAAAAAAATATTTATTAGGAGTTAGAAAATGTCTACAACAAAAAGAACACACAAGTAAGCCTTCTATACTTATGAAAAATCACAATTATATAATAAAAAAAAGTATAGGAGGCAGTTTTTATGAATAATAATATTTTTGAAAATTGGATGCATAGCTATATAATAAAGGATCATATTACAAATAAGAACATTGAAGTTGGTGATTTCACTTATTATTCTGGCTATTATCATGCTAAGCATTTTCAAGACTATTGTGTAAGATATTTATCCGAAGAGAGAGATGATGTTGATAAACTAAAAATAGGAAAGTTTTGTTCAATAGGTTCAGGAGCTACATTTATTATGGCAGGAAATCAAGGCCATAGATATGATTGGATAACAAGCTATCCCTTCTATTATACAAATCTTAATGAAAATTCAAAGGATGGATATGTGCGAAGTGGAGATACTGTAGTAGGAAATGATGTATGGATAGGAACTGAAGTTATAATAATGCCGGGAATAAAAATAAATGATGGGGCTGTAATAGGAACAAGAGCAGTGGTTACTAAAGATGTAGAGCCATATACCATTGTGGCTGGAAACCCAGCTAAACCTATAAAAAAAAGATTTTCACAGGATGAAATTCAAATGTTATTAGAAATAAAATGGTGGAACTGGCCCATTGAAAAAATAAAGGAAAACATACCTATTTTATGTAGTAATAATATTAAATTATTATACAAAAAGTTTGTATGCAATAATATTTAGTTCAAATATTTTAATTTTAGAAGTATTTAATTTAGGGGTTTCTTTAGCAATTATATGAATGGGGATGAAAAAATGGTTATAGAAGTTAATAAAAGTATTTTTGATGGTCTTACTGAAACAGAGAAAACAGTAGTTAATTATATTAATTCTAATGAAAGCAAAATACCTAATATGTCTATAGTAGATGTAGCAGAAAAATCTTTTACCTCCCCAGCAACGGTTTCTAGAACTATTAAAAAATGCGGATTAGAAGGTTTTTCCGAATTAAGATACAAAATTTCAGCTAAAAATGATTACAATCATGATTCTAAAAAGGTAAATGAAATACTAGGTAAATCTTTAATAGAAGTAACAAAGACTATAGAAAATATTTCTGTAGAAAATGTATTGAAAACTGTTAGGCTAATAAAAGAAGCAAAGCGTATATACATTTTAGCTAGAGGTCTTACAGAACTTGTGGCTCAAGAGTTTAATTTAAAATTAGAATTATTAGGATATAATACATTTTTGATAGTAGATCCTAATATTATGAGAAAGATATGTAAAACTTTAAATAAAGAGGAACTTGTAATAGTCTTTTCACTAAAAATCGGCTCTCCTGAAATAGTAGAGTCAGCAGAAAGTGCAATTAAAACTGGAGCAAAATTAATCACTTGCTGTTGTGTTAAAAATAGTAAATTAGAAAATTTATCAGATATTACATTGATAGGCCATAAACAGTCTAGAACTGCTATTAAAGAATTTGAAGTTACTTCAAGGTTACCCTTGTTTATAATATCAAGAGCTATTATAGATTATTTAATAATTTAAAAGCTGTATGAAAAGAGATTTTTTAATATTGAAAATCTCTTTTTTATATTTTCAGAATTATTTTACATAGCTCTAATATAGACAAATACAGGAGTTCATTGTATATTTACATAAAAAAACACATATAAACTATGAAAACATTTTCTCTATATATTAGATAAAATAAAAGTATAAATAAAATATAAACGGAGGACAAAATAATGAGAAGAATTTTATCTACTAGAGAAATGTTAAAAAAAGCTCAAGCAGGAGCATATGCTATACCAGCATTTAATATTCATAATTTAGAAACATTACAGGTTGTGGTAGAAACTGCAGCAGAATTAAAATCTCCAGTTATTATAGCAGGAACACCATCAACAATTAGTGATTATGCAGGACCGGATTATATAGCTGCTATGGCAGAAGTTGCAGCAGAAAAATATGATATTCCAATAGCAATTCATTTAGATCACTTTGAAAATGTGGAGGAAATTAAAAAGAATATCGATATTGGATTTAAATCTTGTATGATTGATGCATCTAAAAAACCCTTTGAAGAAAATATAAAAACTGTTAAAGAAGTAGTAGAATATGCTCATAAATACGATGCAACTGTAGAAGCAGAACTTGGTAAGCTAGGTGGAAAAGAAGATGATTTAGTAGTAAGTGAAAAGGATGCTATGTATACAAATCCAGATGATGCTGTAGAATTTGTAAATAGAACCGGGGTGGATTCTTTAGCAGTAGCTATAGGAACAGCTCATGGATTATATAAGGGAGAAGCAAAACTTGATTTTGATAGATTAAAAGAAATTAGAGAAAAAGTTAGTGTACCTTTAGTATTGCATGGGGCTTCAGATGTACCAGATGAATTAGTTAAGAAAGCTATATCTCTTGGAATTTGTAAAGTAAATGTGGCTACAGATTTAAAAATACCATTTTCAGATGCTGTAAAAAATTACTTTAATGAAAATCCAAAGGCTAATGATCCAAGAAAATATATGACACCAGGAAAAGAAGCCATGAGAGAAGTAGTAAGACATAAAATAATGGTTTGCGGAAGTAATGGACAAGCTTAGACCTAGAGGAGATGAGGCTATGATTTATACATTAACTACTAATCCAGCTATCGATATGAACTGTTCTTCCAGTAGTAATGAACCTTTTAAGGTAAATAGAACTAATAATTTATCCTATTCGCCTAATGGAAAAGGAGTAAACGTATCACTAGTTTTAAATCATTATTCTATAGAAAGTAAAGCTCTTGGATTTTTCGGAGGATTTACAGGAAAGTATATTGTAGAGGAACTAGATAAGAAAAATATACTTACAGAAGCTTTTTGGATAGAAGAAAATACAAGGATAAATGTATTTATAAATACGGAAGATAGTAAAGAATTTAAGTATGTAAACAAGGGACCTTTTGTTTCAAGGAAAACTCAAAAGGATTTATTAAAATATTTATCATTAAATTTAAAAAAAGATGATTATTTAATAATAAGTGGAAGTCTTCCTCAAAGTATTGAAGAGGATTACTATAATGAAATTTTAGATATATGTATGAAAAATAATGTCCAAGTTATATTAGATATAAGCTCTAAAAAATTAAAAGAATTATTAAAATATAAACCTTTATTAATTAAACCTAATGATGAAGAAGTTGAGGCTATATTTGGACTTAGGTTAAAAGATGAAGAGGATATAAAAGGGGCATTAAAATATATTTATAAGTTAGGTGCAAAAAATATACTTTTAACCTTAGGAGAAAAGGGAATGTATTTTTACAATGGAGACAAAGTTTATTATTGCAATGCACCAAAGATTAAACTTTTAAGTTCTGCTTGTGCAGGGGATGCATCCTTAGCAGCATTTTTAAGTGAATGGTTATTTGAATCTAATATAGAAAAGGCACTTAAAAAGGCATCCGCTACCGGTGCAAATGTTGCTGAATCTAGTGCGTTAGGAACTTTTAGTAAAGTATCAGAGTATATACAAAAAATAGATGTTAAGGAGGTAATGTAAATGAAAAAGATTATTGCTGTTACGGGATGTCCTACAGGAATAGCTCATACATTTATGGCAGAAGAAGCATTAAAGAAGGCAGCCAAAGAATTAGGAGTAGACATAAAAGTAGAAACTAATGGTGCTGTTGGAGTAGAAAATGAATTAACAGATAAGGATATAGAAGAAGCAGTTGGAGTAATAGTTGCATCAGATAAGGATGTTAGAGCTGATAGATTTACAGGAAAGGCAACTATAGAAACTTCAGTAGCAGATGGGATTCGTAAACCTAAAGAATTAATTCAAGCGGTATTAGATGGAAAGGCTCCTATAAAAGGAGGAGCAGCTAAAAAAACTATAAAGAAAAGTTCAGAAGAAGTTCCAGGTAAAAAATCTGTAACTAGAGATATCTATAAACACTTAATGAATGGTGTATCTCATATGTTACCTTTCGTTGTAGCAGGTGGTGTACTTATAGCTATATCTTTTTTATGGGGAATATATTCCTTTGATCCAAAATCAACACAATATAATCCTATAGCAGCTATGATTAAGGGAATAGGTGGAGAAGCATTTGCAATAATAGTTCCAATATTTACAGCTTATATTGCAGATTCCATTTCTGGAAGACCAGGTATGGTAGCCGGATTTGTTGGTGGACTTATAGCAAATACTACAGGATCAGGATTTTTAGGTGGTATCATTGCAGGTTTCTTTGCAGGATATCTAATGCTTTACTTTAAAAAATTACTTTCAGGATTACCAAAACAATTTGAAGGTTTAAAATCAATATTTATATTGCCAATAATCGGAATATTGGTAACAGGTGTACTAATGACATTATTAGGTGAACCGGTAGCAGCTTTAAATAAGGGTATCATGGCATGGCTTGCATCACTTGAACAAGCAAATCCCATTTTATTAGGAATAATTATAGGTTGTATGTCTGCCTTTGACTTTGGCGGACCAGTAAATAAAGCCGCTTACCTAACAGGTACAATGCTACTTGCACAAGGAAATTATTATTTCATGGCTGGTGTTTCAGCAGCTTGTATAACACCACCACTTGTAATCGCTTTAGCAACAACATTCTTCAAAAATAGATTTGATGAAGAGGAAAGAGCAGCAGGTTTGGTTAACTACATCTTAGGTTGTACTCATATAACAGAGGGAGCAATTCCTTTTGCAGCCAAAGATCCATTAAGAGTTATTCCAATATTAATGGTTGGTTCTTCTGTATCTTCTGTATTAACTTATTTAATGAAAATTCAAGTACCAGCTCCTCACGGTGGATTTTTAATACTACCATTAGTTAGTAAACCATTACTATGGGTAGGTGCTATATTAGTAGGATCAACAGTAGGTGCAATATTATATGGAATATATAGAGGACATACACAAAAGAAAGCTCAATAAGGTTAATTTAAAAAATATATACCTTGTTACTAGGCTAATTATAATTTATAATAGCATTGGACATTATTGTTAAACATAAGATAAAAACAATAATTTACAAGGTATTTAGGATAAGGGGATGAATAAAATAATTATGGAATTAAATGAATTAATAACAGAAAGCACTATAGAATTAAATGTAGTGGCAAAGGATAAAGAAGATCTTATTAATAAAATGATTGACGTTTTGGTAAAAGATGGAGCAGTTCTTGATGAGGATAAGTTTAAAGCAGATATTTATCATAGGGAATCTTTAAGTAATACAGGCATAGGTTTTGGTATTGCTATACCACATGCTAAATCTATAGCTGTAAAAGAACCGCGTATTGCAGTAGGAATTCTTAAAGATAATGTAGATTATGACTCAATAGACGGAGAGCCGGTAAACATGATATTTATGATAGCAGTAAACGATATGCAAAGTGATCTTCATCTAAAGGCATTAGCTAACTTATCAAGAAAATTGATGCATGAAGATTTTAGAGGAAAAATATTAAACGCAAAATCAAAATCAGAAATATTAGAAATAATTTAAATTACTTCTAACAATTTGGATTTTAGAAAAACCCTATCTCAATTAAAATTCATTTTATAAAATCAATAATATGAAATCAATAACTAATATAATTATATAAATTTAAACATAAAAAAGTTATAACACAAGAGAAAGAAACTGTCTTAAAGTAGGTTTGATTTTAAGACAGTTTCTTTTTAATCTATTGCTGTAAAGTTAAAAAACAGTATTATTTTCTTCGTGCAAATTCTACAAATTTAAATCTATCCGGTCTATGCCTAGATTCAGTGTATTGAAATAGACTCATATCATCTAGATATATATAGTTTTTTACCACTACTATCATATTATAGCCTTCAAAATCTAAATATGATTTGTCTTCCTCAGTAGCTTGTTGCACTGTAATTTCCTTCTTGGCAAAGCTAATTTTAAGTCCTAGTTCATTTTCAAGATATTCATATATAGAATTTTCACAAATATCCTTAGTTAATAAAGGTACATATTTCTTATTAAAAAAGTCTTTATCCAAGATGATTTTTTTATTGTTTATTTCTCTTACTCTTATAACTTTCCACACGTTATCATTTTTTGATAGGTTTAGTTGTTTCATTAAAAAGTTATCTGGTTCCATTAGCTTTAATTCTTTAACTAGGGTATTAGATTCTACGCCCATTTTAGTAGATAATTCTTTAAAACTTGTAAGTCCTGAAACAGGAAAATCAAATTTATTAATATCTATAACAAAGGAACCTTTACCCTTTACTTTTTGAATATAACCATTACTTTCTAGTAAATTTAATGCCTTTCTTATGGTATCTCTAGATACATTATATTCTTTCATCATCTCATTTTCAGAGGAAAGTTTTTCACCGGATTCAATTTTATTATTTTCTATTTTATTTGAAATTTCATTATAAATAGTCAAATACTTGCTTTCCATATCTTATCACCAGAAACATTTTAACATTTTTTTGATTTTTTCTCAAGGTAATAAGCAATAGACTCATAAGGTCGTAAATTAATTTCTCTAAAGTTTGTAGGAGAATCCTTATAATTAGAAATTAAAATTTTATTTTCATATTCATCTAATTTTAATTCTGTAGGTAATTTAAATAAGGATTCCTTTCCATAAAAATTATTTATTACAAGTAGTTTTTCATTTTTGTAATTTCTTAAATAAGCAAATATACTTTTATCTTCTTCTAATATCAACTCAAAATTTCCATAAGATATAATATCATATTCTTTTCTTAATTTGATTAATTTTTGATAGTGATAAAAAATAGAGTCCTTATCCTTTAAAGAGTTTTCTACATTAATGGTTTTATAATTTTTACATATTTCTATCCAGGGCTCTTCTTTAGTAAATCCAGCATTGTTTGAGTTATCCCATTGCATTGGACTACGAGAATTATCTCTGGATTTTGACTGTAGAATTTTAATTATTTCTTCTTCAGTTTTACCTTCAGATTTTAGTATATTATAAAAATTAATTGATTCCACATCCCTATAAGAATTAATTGTATCATAATAACAATTTGTCATACCGATTTCTTCTCCTTGATAAATATAGGGAGTTCCTCTAAGTAGGTGTATTGATGTAGCTAACATTTCTGCGGATTCCTTATGGTATTTTTTATCATCTCCAAAACGGGATACAATACGAGGTTGGTCATGGTTACACCAAAATACTGCATTCCAACCCTTTCCTTCTTCCATTCCAACCTGCCAATGATTGAAGAGATTTTTTAATTTTATAAAATCAAAATCCATTAAGCTCCATTTATCACCGTCTTTGTAATCTACTTTTAGATGATGAAAGTTAAATACCATAGATAATTCTTCTTCTTTAGGATTTGAATATTTAATGCAATTATCTATAGTGGTAGAGGACATTTCGCCTACAGTAATTATATCTTTATATCTCCCAAAGGTTTCTTTATTTAGCTGTTTTAGATAGTTATGAATATTAGGACCATCTGTATAAAATGAGCGACCATCTCCCATAGTATCATCCTTATATTCCATTGGTTTTGAGATCACATTAATAACATCGAAGCGAAAGCCTTTTACACCCTTTTTAATCCAAAAATTAACAATATCAAAAACTTCTTTTCTAACTTCTTCATTTTCCCAGTTAAGATCCGCTTGAGTAGCATCATATAAATGTAAGTAATATTCATTAAACTCTTTAACATATTCCCATGCAGAACCACCGAACTTGGAGTCCCAATTGGTAGGAACCTGTCCATTTTTAGGTTCTTTAAAAATATAATAATTTTTATACTTTTCATCACCCTTTAGAGCATTTCTAAACCACTTATGTTCTGTAGAGGTATGATTAAATACCATATCAAGCATAATATCAATTTCTCTTTTATTTGCTTCTTTAACTAGCTTATCAAAATCTTCCATGGTTCCAAATAGGGGATCAATGTTACAATAATCTGCGACATCATATCCATTGTCTTTTTGAGGAGAGATATAAAAAGGAGTTAACCATATATAATCTATACCTAATGTTTTTAAATAATCCAATTTAACTGTAATTCCTTTTAAGTCTCCCAATCCATCACCATTAGTATCATTAAAGGATTTTGGGTATATTTGATAGACTACGCTTTTTTTAAAATCTTTCATATAATTTGCTCCTTTTTTTATAATATGAATCAGAAAATGGAGGAATTTAATCCTCCTTTTCTATTTGTAATATTATTTTAAGATGTTTTTCCTTTGAAATTTTGTATTTTAAATTTACTTTTATTTGAACTATTATTTTATATTCTAAGCATTTTTCTATTTCAAATCTTATTATGGTAATTTTAAAGCTTTTTTCTTTAAAATGTAATTAGTTTATTGTGTTTTTTTACTCCACTTTTTTTTCTTAGAAAACACAATTGTAAGTATAAAAGGTACAACAATAGCTACTAACATTGCTAATGCAAAAGACAGCATGTATTGTGGCTTTATAGACAAGATGCCTGGTAGGCCACCAACTCCAATTGAATTAGCCATAACATTTGAACCTACTGATATTACTGCGGCTATGGAAGAACCTATCATAGCTGCTAAGAAAGGGAACACATACTTTAGGTTTATACCAAATATAGCTGGTTCCGTTACCCCTAAATAACAGGAAATTGCTGCTGGAATAGATATTTGTTTTTCTTCTTCATTATTTTTATTTAAATAAATCATTGCTAAAACAGCAGAGCCCTGAGCTATATTGGATAGAGCAATCATTGGCCATAAATTAGTTCCACCAAGTTCGGCCATTATTTGCAAATCAATAGTATTTGTCATATGATGTAATCCTGTAATTACTAAAGGTGCATAGGTAAATCCAAATACCGCTGCAAAGAGCCATCCAAAAGTTGAAGTTAAACTTGAATATACTACGTTTGCTATAACTGTACCTATTTTCCAACCCACTGGACCCAAAACAATATGGGCTATTAATACAGTAGGTACTAAGGAAAGAAAAGGTACTACAATCATTGAAATATATTCTGGCACAATTTTACGTACAGATCTCTCTAACCAGGCTAAAAGAAAACCGGCTAGCATGGATGGAATAACCTGTGCCTGATAACCAATCATTTGAATCTTTGCAAAGCCAAAATTCCAAACTGGAATTTTATCGATAGGAGTACTTGAAGCGGCATAAGCATTCAATAGTTGAGGAGAAACCAAAGTAAGTCCTAATATTATTCCTAAAATCTGTGTGGTGCCCATCTTTTTAGAAATAGACCAAGTTATTCCAACAGGTAAGAAGAAGAAAATTGCTTCACCAATTAACCATAAGAAGGAATGAACTCCTTGCCAAAACTGTGATACCTGTATTAAAGTTTTAGTTCCATTTTCAACTAATTTAATATCTCCAATAATATTACGGAATCCTAATATTAAACCTCCAACTACAAGAGCAGGGATAAGAGGTGTAAATATTTCTGCTAAATTAGCCAGTAGTTTTTGCATAAAATTCATATTATTTTTAGCAGCTACCTTGGCTTGATCTTTGCTAACACCATCTACTTCTGCTATTTTTACAAATTCATTATAAAATGTTGATACTTCATTACCAACAATAACTTGAAATTGACCGGCCTGTGTAAAAACCCCTTTTACGGATTTAATTTTTTCAATGTTTTTAACATCAGCTTTCTTAATATCATTTAATACAAAACGCATACGGGTTGCACAATGGGTTACTGCAGAGATATTTTCTTTTCCACCAATATATTCTAATAATTGCTGTACGTCATTTGAAAACTTAGACATATTATAATCCCCCTTTATTATTTATACTTTCGTAAATATTTTTATCTATTAGAAAGATGTACGTACAAGTTAATATAACTAAATTATATCTTGTACGTACATGCTAGTCAATACGTTTTCATAAATTTTTATTATATTTATTTTTTCTATTAAAGTAAAAACATATACAAATGGAAAATAAGAGGGAAATAGAGTTGAGGGTAACATTAGCTATACTCTTCTTTTTTAAGCCATTATCATAAAATCAAAAAACATTAATATTTTCTTGTAGGAAATTTTAATAATAATAGGACTTATCTGGGGTAGTTTAAATAAACCCAAATAAGTCCTTATAATAATAATACAAATAAATTATTTAATATATGAATTAATTTAAGAGTAGTCATTACATAGTTATAAATTTTTAACTTACATACTGACAATATTATTTTTAATATTGTCTTAAAATAGCTTATGGTATATTATGATAAGTTAAATAAATCCTTTAATAGTTTCAGCTCTCTTATAGGCTTTTTCAGTTACTTCCTTTGGATAGCCAATATACTCTAAAAGTCTTATGGCATTTCTTGTATTAGAAACTCCAACCTTTAGCTTATAATCAAAGTTTAATCCATTCTTACTATCAACGGATTCGCTGAAATAATAAAACTGGTAACTATCCTTTAAAATATCTACTAATTCTCTATCATGGGTAGCTACAATAGAAACTGTTCTTCCATTTTGAAGATAAGAAAGTATTTCTGCTGACATAGCTATTCTCTCGATAGGATTTGTTCCTCTAAATATTTCATCTATAGGGCAGAATACAGGTAAATCTTTTTCAAGAGCTTTAACTATTCTAAGTATTCCTTCTGCTTCAGCCATATAGTAACTTTTTCCCTTTGATAGATCATCATTAGGACTAATAGAGGATACTATATTAAAAAAGGAAGCTTTATATTCTTTAGCTAATGCAAAATAAAAGGTTTGTGATAATAGTATGTTTATACCTAGCATCCTTAAAAATGTTGATTTACCAGACATATTTGTACCTGTAAGTACTATTCCTTTATCTTTAATAGAAATAGAATTTGATACTGGTTTATCTAAAAGTGGGTGAATACCTTCTTTAATATCTAAGGAAACTTCCTCTGTAAAAATAGGATTTACATAGGATTCATTTAACTTTTTTTGATATCCAGATATGGATAGTAATACTTCTAATTCACCTAAAATATAAAATATATCCATTATGTATTCTTTCTTGTCTTTTAAAACTTCAGATACTTTATAATAGGCACATTCTTCTACTAAAAATATTACACATATAGCCTCAAACAAACCCTGCCACATATTTACAAAGCCTATTAAAAAAGTGCCTCTGTCAATAGATTTTACCTGTTTAAGATTATGGTTTATATTATTTGTATAATAGTTAAGACCATTACTTTTTATACTACCTATTTTTTTAGCTGCTTTTATAATTGCCCTTAAATATATAATTCCTTTAGATTTTATTGTATTTCTTTCAATATAATTAACAAACATATTTAAACCAGCTGAAATAGCTATATATTTAGCATAATTTACATTTGCAAATACAGTAAGCAGGATAGCTATTAAAGGGAAAATTTTACCTAATATTGTATATAAATAATATTTTATTTTATTTACCACTAGTTCACTTTCTATCATGTCTAAGAAAGTATTCTTTCTATCTCTACCTAATTCATAGTATATAATCAAAAGCTTATCTCTTAAATTTACATCCTCTTTAAATAGCTGAATTAGATTATTCCTGCTTTTTAATTTTTCTTCATTATTTAAGGGGTTTCTAAGCATATAATATAAAACAGATTCCCCTAAAGTACTGGAGTTTCTATCTAATTTTCCATAGATTCTATCCATATCCATATCAGACCAGGTTTCATCATCAATGGTATAATCTTGTTTTTCTTTCATATCAAAAAATTTTCTTATATTCTTAAATTTTCTGTTTTTTTCATCACCTTCTTCATATTGTATTTTTGCCCAATTTAAAGCTACTTTTTTATTCAATTTTGTTCTCCTTTCAATATGAAATATAAAAATTTTATATAATAATATTTTAACATGTATTTTATGACTTAATATTAGTTTTTTACATTTTATATTAAATATTTCTTAAAATCTATTAAAATCTTTAATTTACTATATAAGATTAGACTTTATTAAGTTGATATCATTTGGAGGTCCTTATGCGCATATTCTTATAATTTTACAAAAGGAATTATCAAGAATATGGGGATATAATGAAATTGAGGATAATTTTTTTAGAATTTTATATACAGTATTTTTATTTTAGTTATATTTTTTGTACACTAATTAATTATTGTATTTAAATAAAATTTTTTATAAAAAGCATGTAATGATTGGCTTTCAAAGGGATAATAACTGTTAATTAATTTCTTAAAATATTGACATAAATCCTTAAATATGTTATATAAAAAGTAGCCGTTAGCACTCGCTAGGTTAAAGTGCTAACAATTATGCTACATGAGATTACAATAAATACATAAAAGTGTATTTGTAGTTTTTATTCTGAAGGGAGAGACTGATATGGAAACTAAACAATTTAAAGCGGAGTCTAAAAGACTTTTAGATCTTATGATTAACTCAATTTATACTCATAAGGAGATTTTTTTAAGAGAACTTATTTCCAATGCTAGTGATGCTATTGATAAAATTTATTACAAAACTCTAACAGATGATTCCTTAAAATTCGAAAGGGATGATTACTATATTAAAGTAATTTCTGATAAGGAAAATAGAATATTAAAAATCTCCGATACTGGTATTGGTATGACAAAGGAAGAGCTTGAGAATAATCTTGGGGTTATAGCTAAGAGTGGATCTTTGCAATTTAAAAAAGAAAATGAAGTAAAAGAAGGCTACGACATAATAGGTCAATTTGGTGTAGGCTTTTATTCAGCTTTTTTAGTATCTGATGATGTTACAGTTATAAGTAAAGCCTTTGGGAGTAATGAGGCTTACAAATGGAATTCAAAGGGAGCTGAGGGTTACACTATAGAGCCTTGTGAAAAGGAATCCTATGGTACAGAAATTATACTTAAAATTAAAGATAATACAGAAGAAGAAAACTATGATGAGTTTTTAGATGAATATACATTAAAATCTATAATCAAAAAATACTCTGATTTTATTAGATACCCAATAAAAATGGATTTAACAAAGACAAAACCTAAAGAGGACAATAAAGAAGAATTTGAAGAATACAAAGAAGAAGAAACTATAAATAGTATGGTTCCTATTTGGAGAAAAAATAAAAATGAGCTAAAAGCAGAGGATTATGAGAACTTTTATGCTGAAAAGCACTATGGCTTTGATAAACCAATAAAATATATTCATACTAGTGTTGATGGTATAGTAAGCTACAATGCAATCTTATTTATTCCAGAAACAACACCTTATGATTTCTATACAAAAGAATATGAAAAAGGTTTAGAGTTATACTCAAACGGCGTTTTAATTATGAATAAGTGCGGAGACTTGTTACCAGACTATTTTGGTTTTGTTAAAGGTATAGTAGATTCTGAGGATTTATCTCTTAACATATCTAGAGAAATACTACAACATGATAGACAATTAAAGCTGATTGCTAAAAACATAAAAACTAAAATTAAAAATGAATTAGAGAGCTTATTAAAAAAGGAAAGAGAAAAGTATGAAAAATTTTATGAATCCTTTGGTAGACAATTAAAATATGGTGTTTATAGTGATTTTGGAAGTAACAAAGATGTATTACAGGATTTATTAATGTTCTATTCTTCTAAAGAGAAAAAGATGGTTACTTTGGATGAATATGTTTCTAGAATGCCAGAAGACCAAAAATATATTTATTATGCTGTAGGGGAATCTAATGAAAGAATTGAAAAACTTCCACAAATAGAAGGAGTATTAGATAAAGGCTATGAAGTACTATACTTTACAGATGATATAGATGAATTTGCTATTAAAATGCTTATGAATTATAAAGAGAAAGAATTCAAATCTGTATCAAGTGGTGACTTAGGTATAGAAGGTGAGGAAAAAGAAAATACATCTAGCTCTGAGGATAAAGAAAACAAAGAGTTGTTTGAATCTATGAAGGATATTTTATCAGGAAAAGTTAAAGATGTTAGAGCCTCAAAAAGATTAAAAAATCATCCAGTATGCTTAGCAAATGAGGGTGAGCTTTCAATTGAAATGGAGAAAGTATTAAATGCTATGCCTAACAATGAAAACATAAAAGCAGATAAAGTTTTAGAAATAAATATAAATCATGATGTATTTAAGTCATTAAAAGAAGCTTATGAAGGAGATAAAGATAAACTTAAATTATACACAGATTTATTATACAATCAAGCCTTACTTATAGAAGGATTAACAATAAATGATCCAGTAGAATTTACAAACAATATTTGTAAAATAATGAAATAGATATATCTATTTAGAAAAGTTTTTGAATAATGTTAACATAAAAATTTATAATATAAATAATATCTGAAAATCAATATATATTATTATGTTTATCTGAATTTTTAGATGATTTATCTTATGTCTGGCCACTGTAAGGATTCCGTGGTATTATGTAAAAGTCATTATCACTGTTGGATATTTGCTTTTTTATAAACATGGAAGATAACAGTGGCAAGACCTTAGATAAGAAATTCTAATCTTTATATGGAAGAAAACACTTTTCGCAAAATTATATTTAATTTTCTAATAATTTTATAGTAAGTTATTTTTAAAATCAAAGGTTTCATCATATATTCTATTTATGAAAAAACATTTCTTTATAAAATATTTAAAATATTTAAAAAATTTTAACATGAATATTAAAAAATCCTTAAAATTTATATGTTATAATTAAATATCCCAATATGAGAATATAAATATTTATTCTAATTAATCTCTGTTTTCATTTCACTTTTTTATTAATCAAAGACATAAGAATGAATAAACATAAAGGTTGGAGGTAGTGTATGAATGTTTTATTAATTTCTGGTGTGATTTTGTTTCTATGTGTAATTTCAAGTAAAGTTTTATATAAGTATGGTATACCTACACTTATTATATTTCTTGCAATAGGTATGATAATGGGTTCTGAAGGCTTAGGTGGGATTTATTTTGATAATTCTCAATTAGCTAGTCAGCTATGTAATTTTGGTTTTCTATTTATTATGTTTTCAGGTGGATTTGAAACAAACTGGAAAACCGCAAAACCTATTATTTTTCCATCTACAGTTCTTGCTACTATTGGAGTAGCTTTAACAGCTTTTCTTATAGGTATTTTTGCTCATCATTTTCTTGGCATGACTTTTCTTGAAGGAATGCTACTTGGTTCTATTATTTCCTCTACGGATGCAGCGTCTGTATTCTCTATTTTGCGTTCTAAAAATTTAAATCTAAAAAATAATTTAGCTCCTATGTTAGAAATGGAAAGCGGTTCAAATGATCCAATGTCATATATGTTGACTACTATCTTTTTAGGCGTTATAACAGGTAATGAACATAATATAGTAATACTTCTTACAACACAAATATTAATAGGAGTTTTGGTTGGCCTTTTAATAGGTAAAATTGCCTTGTGGTTAATGAACAAAATAAATCTTGATATTGAAGGACTTTATTCTGTTTTAGCAATTAGTATAGCTTTATTATCTTATTCTATAGCCAGTGCAACTATGGGAAATGGATTTTTAGCAGTTTACATTACAGGATTAGTTATGGGAAATGGTAAGCTTGTGAACAAGGTAAGTTTAGTTCGCTATTTCGATGGTATATCTTGGCTTATGCAAATTCTACTATTCTTTACTTTAGGTTTATTAGTTTTCCCATCTCAATTATTAGGGGTAGCGTTAAAGGGAACTGCAACTGCAGCTTTTATTATATTTGTAGCACGTCCAATAGCAGTATTCTTCGTATTAACATTATTTAAAAAGCCTATAAAAGATATGCTACTTGTGTCTTGGGTTGGATTCCGTGGTGTGGCATCTATTGTTTTTGCTACTTATCCATTAATGGCAGGACTTCCAGTAGCAGATGAAATATTTAATATAGTATTCTTTGTGGCTTTAGTATCTGTTTTAGTTCAAGGAACACTATTTGTTCCTATAGCTAAGAAGCTTAATCTAGTAGGAGAGGAAGAAACAGTACTTAAAACTTTTAATGATTATGAAGAGTTTGCAGTGGAATTATTAGAAGTTAATATTGATAAAAACAGTAAAATGATAGGTAAAGCTATAGAGGATATGAACATTCCAGGAGATGTTTTAATAATTATGATTAGAAGAGGGGAAAAAATCATTACGCCTAATGGATCAACTGTAATTAAAGCTAATGATACCATTGTATTTTCAGCAGAAGATAAAAATAAGTTATTAAAGATAGACGAAAAATTAAAGCTTGCATAGTAAGCTTTGATTTTTTTATATTTTAATGCTTTAGATTCGTAATTGAGAGTAATTTAAAATTAATATTAATTGTGATAAATAAATCATATGGAACACTTGAAACAAGTTCTTAGGATTTTTTAGTGCTCCATAGAAATTACTAAAATATATAGTAAATTTTAAGAAAAGTTCATTATAACATTTACATTGTTTTTTAGGATATAATCTCATTGCAACCTTTTCCATGTATTATGTTATTTGAAATTAACAAAGGGTACAATTTTTTTATTAAGGTTATCATTACAAGTAGTGTACACTTTATGATAAAAAGAAGGATCTTTTTCTTTGCAATTTAAAGCTTTCATATAATCACATATAGCATTTTCATAGCTTTTCATTTTATAATACATAGTTCCTCTATTTAAGTAAATATTTTTATTTTCAGGTTTGAGTTTAAGAGCATTGGTATAATCTTTTATAGAAGGAGAATATTTCTTTAAATTATAGTAAGCAAAAGCTCTATTTTCGTAGGCTTCACTATCTCTCGAGTCTTCATGTATAGCTTTTGTAAATTCAATGGCTGCTCTTTTATAATCTTCTATTTCAAGGAAAACCATACCTCTATTAAAATATATGTTTTTATAATGTTTATCTATGGAAACTAACTTATCTAAGTCCTGTAGGGCTTTATCATAATCTTTTATTAAATAATATACAATAGCTCTATTATTGTAACAATCTTTATCTTTAGGATCTAATTCTAAAATTTTGCTATAGTCCTCTATAGATTTATTATATTCTTCTAATTCTTTATATAATTCAGCTCTATTAAAATAAGCATCTATAAAAGAAGGCTTTAGTTTTATTGAAATGGTGTAAAATTTAATTTTTTCTTTTATATCCGAAGAATAGTAGCCATTAGAAAAAAACTTTTCCGCATCATGTTCATATTTTCCCATTTGCAAGTTTTCTTTTGACCATTTAAACTCATTAAAATTTATACACTTCATAAGTAAATAAATCCTCCCCAAATTTTTTTCACTCAACTTTATTCTATGCATATTTTTATATAAGGGCAATAGAATGCTTTAATATATAAAATAACTATAGCTAGTGTATCAGTGTATATGAAAAATAAATATAGCTTAATTAAATTGAAAAGAGGGTCTATAATAAAAATTATTAAAATTTCATAGGGATATTGATAGCCTTTAAATATAAATAATAAGAACAATATTTTATATATTAATGTTTGTTATAAATACAAAAACCAAAATACAGAAGTTATAACAAAACTCTGTATTTTGGTTTTTATTATGTTGTAGATCCACCACAGCTTGATCCACTACCAGCAGTACAAGCATAGCAATGGTTTCCTAAAGAAATTTGGCGTTTTACAATGGGATTACCTTTTAGCATACTAATATGATTTTTACCATTAACAGTCCATCCCAATGTCTGGTTGAAATCACAATCATAAAGTTTTCCATCCCAAGCGATAGAAAGTTGATCTCTACACATCATATTTTCTACAGTTGATGAGTTAAAACTATTTGAAAGTTTTTCCATATATCCTTCTAAGTTATTACTTCTTTTAAGAAATGCTCCAAAACGACCTACAGGATTATTAGTAATTGTAAATAAATTATTGAATGTTATTTCATATTCCTTTTTTAATTTTTGTTTATATTCTAATTCTAGGGATTCTTGAGGTGGTGGTAAAAATGCTCCACCTGGATTGTATACAAGATTTAAAACTAGAGATTCATCTTTTCCATATCCTAGCTTGTTCAATTTTTTTAATATATTAATACTTTCATTAAAAACTCCTTCACCACGCTGTCTATCTGCATCTTTAGCACTATAATAGGGAAGAGAACATACCACTTCTACCTTATTTTCTGCATAAAATTCTAGTAAATGTTTATATTTTTCCTCTCTTAATATAACTAAATTTGAGCGTACAATAACTTTAGCTCCTATTTTTATAGCTTCTTTAACAAGCCATTCAAAATTAGGATTCATTTCTGGAGCTCCTCCAGTAATGTCTAAAATAGAAAAATTATTTTCTTTAAAAACCTGTAGACAATCTTTCATAGTTTCTAAATTCATAATTTCTGTACGGCTTGGACCTGCTTCTACATGGCAATGTCTACAGGATAAATTACAAAGCTTTCCAATATTTATTTGTATTGTTGTTAAGGATTTATTAGTTTTACAAAAATCTTTATTAGTCACTTTGCTTTCAAAGCTAGGAATACAATCTAATTTATCTAAATAACTTTTATTATTCATATCTTACTCCCTTTAAAGTTCTAATTTATTTGCTACATTTTTCATTTGAACACCATGAACTAAAGTAGCACCTCCACGAATTGCAGCGGCTACATGAATTGCCTCCATCATTTGTTCTTTATTTACACCCTGTTCTAAACAAGTTTGAGTATAAGAATCTATGCAATAAGGGCATTGTAATGCGTGTGCTACTGCTAAAGCTATAATTGCTTTTTCACGAGCAGTTAAATTTCCTTCTTTAAAAACCTCACCATAATATTCAAGAAATTTTTCCCACAGTTCAGGTGCATCTTCTCCAATTGTTCCAAACTTTCCAAGGTCCTGTGGATCATAATAAGTATTCATTTATATATCCTCCCTTAAGCTTTTTAAAAATAATTTTAAATATTAAATTCAAACTGTATGCTTATAAATAGTTTATATATAAGTATAAATAGTTTATATATTAGTTATTTTATGTATATAGATATATTTACTAAAATAACTACAAAATCATGTTAATTTTAGTGTATAATCACAATTATTGTATATGCTTGTTTAACTTGTGTCAAATAGAAAAACGTAATACAGTGATTGGGTGGTATTACTATATATTATCAATATTTTACAATATTCGACCCTTTATTAGGCATGATGACTATAGTATATGATATAATAAAATTATCAAAAATTTCTAATTTACTACAAATAGGGAGGTTATATAAGTGAATGAACAACAGGTTTTAAAAGCTTTTTCAGAGGGGTTTGATTGTTCACAAGTGGTTTTAAGTAGTGTAGCTAAAGATCTAGGTATAGATGAGATTATAGCTAAAAAAATATCAGCATGTTTTGGTGGAGGGATGTTTTGTGGAAGTACCTGTGGAGCAGTAACTGGAGCACTTATGGCCATAGGATTAAAATATGGTCATAGTATTCCAGATACCCCTCATATAAAAGAACAAAATATTTCTAAGTTAATAGAATTTAGAGAAAAGTTCTTACAAAAATATGATTCAGTTATATGTAAAGATCTTTTAGGATATGACCTTACGAATTCTGAAGATATGAAAAAGATTCAGGAAGAAGAATTACTCACCACATTTTGTCCTAAATTAGTATCAGATGTAATTGTTATTTTAAAAGAGATATTACAAAATAAATAATTTTATAAATCTATTACATAAATAGTGTATTTATAATGATAATTTTATAGTTCCAAGAAAATATAWAATATAAGTTTAAATGTTAGTGCCATATTTTAAAATTATGAATAAGATATATTAAGATGAAATAAAAAAAATATAAAATACTAGGATGATGCTTATATAGATAGAGTAAAAGCTTTATATAAGGAATTTGTGCAGAATGTTATCGTAATATTGAAGTTGAGTATTGTGAAATAGAGAAGGTAAATACAAAACGTATAATTGTAAAAAATAACATTTACTTATCATTATAAGTAAATAAATTTAAAATACATATAAAAAAACATAGAAGAATGTTCATATAATAAAAGAAATAGAACTGAAAAGTATTATAATAAAAAACATTTGAAATGTACTGTAACAGCCTATGCTTATAATGAAAACAAGAATATACTAATTGCCCCAAACACAAATACGCCTAATAATTCAGAAAATGAAGATTGTTTAAATTCAGCTAAAGAAAATTTGGATAATTTAATAAAAAACTTTATAGATGATAATAAAGATTCTGAAACAGAAAATAAAGCTGTAGGGAAAGCTAATATTGTAAATACAAATTTAAATTTTATAATATCTATATAGAAATTAATTTTATTATAAAAAGGTTAAAGTATAAAAAAGTTGTTTTTATACTTTAACCCTTAATATTTTGATTTTCTATATTTTAATATAGATTTACTAATGAATTATGTATATGTATTTTAAATTTTAGTTATATAGTAGAAGATAAATTTTCTGTTTTAGATTATTATTCCACAAAAAAGTAAAATTTAAAAATTATATGCTTATGAATTAGGTTGGAGTAATTTCTTATCTTTTTCTCTCCAAGCAAATAGGGCGATTAAAGTGGAAAAAATTATATTGTAAATTATATATATAGGCATTATTTTGCCTATAATTTTCTTTGAATTAGTTACATTACCATAGAAGAATGATATTATAATCATTAAAGGAATGCTCAATAATAAAATTTTTGTTTTATCTATTTTTTTAATTAGATTGTTTAATTCATGAAAAGCTATAAAATAGCCATTACATATAGTCTTAAACATAGTTAAGCTCCATAAGGACATGAATATATATCTGAAAGAATTTATTACTGGTACCATTATACTTTCAGTAATATTAACTATTGGCCATGTAAATTTTAAACTAGCCTCTATGCCTAAATAAAGTATATCTATAATAGTAAATAAGAAATAAACTACCGTTATAAAAATAATACTTTTAAACCCACATTTTTTTATTTTTTTATTATCTTTTAATAATGGATAGATTAATAAAATTATTTCTATTTGAGAGAAGGAGAAAATGGTCTCTTTTACTGCTTTTAGTATATTTAATGCTCCGCTTCCCAATACTGGCTGTATATTTAAAATATTTAAATCTTTTATTGCTATTAGGGGTATAAAAAAAATGATAATAGTGGAGAAAAATATAAATTCATTTAATATTCCTACAGTTTTAAATCCTCCATGTACAGCATAGGCTATCATACAGTACATAACAATTAATATAGTCCATTTATTTAAACTTTGAACCATGTAAATATGTAATACATTAGATACATCTGCAGCTACTTTTGTAGATATAATTACAAAATATAAGATAAAAATTAAATTTAGAATGTTCCCCAATATTTTACCAAAAAATTTTTTGCTTAAAATAAGCATATTTTCTTTTGGATAATTCTTACCTAAATAACTTGCTATAAATACTATATATAAGGGGTAAATAGATCCTAATAGAACAGATATCCATCCATCTTGTTTTGCAATTTTTATAACATCATTTGGTAGACTCAAAATGCCCACACCCATCATAGATCCTATTAGAATTAGAGTGAATTGCATTTCTGTCAATTCATTATCTCTATTATTTTTCATGAAATATCCTCCTAATTTATTATAAGACAAAATATTTTAATTAATAATCTCCTCTACCTTGGCTATCTACTTTAACCTTTACATTAACTTTAATTTCAGAGTTCAATACTTCTTTATTCCAGTCTACTCCAGATTCTCTACCATATTTAGCTGCAGCAACACTCCCTAATTGTAATACATCTACTTTGCAACTTTCTTTCATTTTACTTATAAAAAGAGTACATTTTTTTTCTACAAATTGCTCCATATCCTTTTCAAATTTTTTTAATATCTTTGAATCAGTATCTAAATTTTTATATAGTTGATTAGATACTATAGGTCCCTTAAGAGTAATATCTATTATGAACTTATATTTATCTCCTTCTTTATAACATTTAACTCTTTTTTTTGATTTAGGGTAATAATTTACATATTCCTTAGAGTTCTTTTGAAGGGTTAAAATTCCTTTACCATTATTTTCTCTTAAAAGATTTAATATTTTACCATCTTCTACGCCTAACTTTTTTACCATTTTAGTTTTATCAAAAATAGCTAAACCTGTTATTTTTAATTCATCATCAACAATCTCTATATAAGGAACAACTGGATTTTTACCCTCCGAACTAGATTTTATGATAAAATCCATTAAGGTATATTTTTTAGAAAAAAAATTAAAAGCATATAAATGTTCTATTAATGAACCGACATATTCTTCTGTGCCACTATATTTTTTTACTTCATACTCTAAAACATCCTTTGCTTTACCACTGCAGATTACCATTGCAGCATTATCATTTACTAAAGGATTATTAAGCAATATATCAATTATATTACTTATTTCAAATCTAGCAGCTTTTTCACTTATAACAAGAGATTTTTCTAGTCCTAATATAAAATCTTTACTAGCTTGTAGCTGTCTTTTGTTTCTAGTTTCTCCTAAATTTATTGCTTCCGCAGTTATTAATTTACTTTCATTAGGCAATTTACTTTCAGAAAAATAAATTCTTAGAGGTACACTATACAATACTTGATCTCCTGTTTTTTCAACTATATCATAACCTATGCTATTAGGAAGATTTAATTCTTCTATCAGAGTTCCTCTTTTCCCTATTAAATTAACAATTATAATTAAAATAAAAGCAATTTTTATTATTGTTTTCATTTTATTTTTCATTTTTATCACCTTTTCCTAAAGCTACTAATAGAGCAGTAATAGAAATAAATATAATATTAAAAATCACATAGGGAGGGAAAATTTTATCTAAAAAACTTCTTCTCCTTACTGGAGTACCATATAGATTTGATACTATAATCATTACAGGATAGAGTAATATTACCCAAGTTTTCCTGCTAATTTTCTTAAATATTTTATTTAATCCATGAGCAAATAAAAAGTAATGTACAGATATACATTTAAACATAGTCATAGTCCATAGAGATAAAAATATATAGCTAAAAGAATTTATTACAGGTATTATTATGCTTCTAGATATGGTTATAACTGGCCATAAAAATTTACTAGTGATATTAATTCCTAAATATAACGTAGTAAGCAAAGTATATAAAGTATATAAAATTGTAATAAAGGATATACTTTTAAAACCTATTTTTTTTAGTTCTATATTTTCATCTACAAGGGGATATAATATAAGAAGCATTTCTATTCCTGAATAAGCTATAATAGTTTTTTTTGTAGCATTTATAATATTTTTTATTCCACTTCCTAGTACTGGTTGTAGATTTAGTATATCAGCTTCTTTTAATGAAAAGATAGGTATTAGAAAAACTATAAAGGTAATATAAAACAATACTTCATTTAATCTTCCTACTGTTTTAGTCCCACCATAGACAGCATAAGCAGCTCCCAAAAATAGCAAACTCAGTATGTTCCAAGAATTTAAAAAATTCACCATATAAGTTCTTAGAACATTATTTATACCTGCAGCTACATCTGTGGCAATTAGGAAAAAAAATAATAAAAATATTAAATTTAATATGTTTCCTAGGATTTTTCCATAAATTTTTTTGCTTAAATATAAAATATCCTTTTTAGGGTGTTTTTTTCTTATATAAATTGTTATAAATACGACATATATTGGATAAATCGTTCCTAAAAAAGTAGCTATCCAAGCGTCTTGCTTAGCTACTTTTATTGGAGCTAAGGGTAAATTTAGTACACTTATTCCAATTATGCTACCTATAACCATAAAGGTTAATTGGCTCTCAGTTAAGGCATTTTCTTTATTATTCATCACTTTTTTTCCTCCTAAACAAATCTCTAAAATTGCTTTGTCTAGTTGGGTTTGAATTTGGGATAATTTCTGGCCTTTTTTTCATTTTATAATTAGGAGCTCTTATTAATATATCTTTTAAATCGCTTTTATAAATTTTAAAATAGGGTATTCCATAGCTTTCTAAAGTACATAAATAGGCTATTAAAAAAAACCATCCTATGGTAATGCCGAACATGCCTAAAAAATTACCTAAAAATAACATAGGATAACCTATTAATCTTATAGAAATAGCCATTTCATAATTAGGGATTAAAAAAGTGGCTGCTGTAGCGATACCTACTACAAGCAGAGTAGTAGAGCTAACTATTTTTGCTCTTATTGCTGCATCACCAATTATAATACCACCAACCACACTTAATGTCTGACCTATCTTAAAGGGTAATCTCAATCCACCCTCTCTTAAAAAGTCTATAATCATATTCATAGATAATATAGACATAAAAGGCGTTAATGCTATACCTTTTCTTGATTCAATAAGGGCCCCTAAAAATTTAAAGGGAATTAATTCTGGATTGAATTTTATTAAGGTTATGTATATAGCAGGCAGTGTTATAACTATAAAAACTGCAATATATCTTAATATTCTAGTAAAAGAAGATATAATAGTTCTTTGACTATAATCTTCAATTGCTTGAAAAAACTCAAAAAATATTGCAGGTACTGTAAATACAAAAGGAGTCCCATCAGTAATAATAGCAATCCTGCCTTCAAGTAAGTTTGCCCCTACTACATCTGGTCTTTCTGTAAAAAAAGCCTGAGGAAATATACTATAGGGACTATATTCTATTAATTGTTCTAAAATACCGCTACCTACTAATGCATCTACATCTATTAAACTTAATTTTGATTTTACATCTTCAACTATATCTTTATCTGCTATATTGTCAATATACATTAACACTACATCTGTTTGATTTCTTCTCCCAATTGTAAAGTTTTCTTCTATTAAATTGTTATCCTTTAGTCTTCTTCTCAATAGACTTATATTAGTTTCTAATTTTTCTACAAAACCTTCTCTAGAGGCTCTTGTAGAAGTTTCGTTTATGGGGTCTGAAATACTTCTATATTCTCCCCCAGCAGTGTCAAGAATTATAAATTTTGTACTGTCTTGCAAAAGTAGTAGAGTTTTACCTCGCTTTAAGTGAAAAATAGCTTTATTAATATCTTCTTCTAAAAAAGCGTTGCTAAGTGATATGTATTTCTTACAAAGAATTTCTTCTAAATTATCTATAATACTTAGATCTTCCTTTATATTAAACATTAAAGGTTTGAGAATATCTCTATCTATGACTTGGTTATTAGTTAACCCATTTATATATAATAATACAGCCTCCATATTGGAAGTTTTACATATTATAAATTCTTTTACTATTAAATCATTTTTTTCTCCAATTAAAGTTTTAATAGAATTAATTTTATCTTGTAATGAATTTAAATTTCTATTTCTCATAAACACCATACCCCTTTATAGGAAATATTATAGATAAAATAATTATTCCCTTATAATAAAATAACTATGCAATATAATTATATTTTTATATAATGTTTCTATTAATTTTAAGTAGAGTTCTGATAATTTTTTAATTCTTTCAATGATTCACATATTTAGCAAATGTTGTTTTAATACACAATAAGATGAAATATAAGATATTTTTTATAAAATTTAATGTAATTAAGAATTATTTCAAAATATGAGAATCATATAGTATAATATAGTAAATTTATGAAAATAATCTGGGGGTGTGATTTTTGAATAAAATTTATCCATGTGTAGAAATAAAACTTAAAAATATAACTTACAATATTGGACGGCTTATTGATTTGTGTAATGGAGCAGGAATAGAGCCTGTAATAGTAACTAAATCCTTTTGTGCAGAAAAAGCTGTGGTAGAAACCATAATAAAGGAAGGAATTAAAACTATAGCAGATGCTAGAATGAAAAATCTTATGAAAATACAGGATTCAAATTGTGAAAAGCTTCTTCTACGCATACCTATGAAAAGCGAAGTTTCAAAGGTAATAGAATATGCAGATATAAGTTTAAATTCAGAACTAGAAATTATAAAAGAATTGTCAAAGGAAGCTAGGAAATTTAATAAAATTCATAAAATAATTCTCATGATAGATTTAGGAGATTTAAGAGAGGGGATTCTTCCAAAGGACGTATTGCCTACAGTAAAAGAAATAATAAAACTTCCAAACCTTGAATTTGTAGGCGTAGGTACTAATCTTACTTGCTATGGTGGAGTTATTCCTGATGAAAATAATTTGGGAAAACTTTTAGAAATAAAAAATCAAATAGAAAAGGAACTAAAAATAAAGGTTTCTATAGTTTCTGGTGGGAATTCTAGTAGTTTACACATGGTTGTAAACCATTCTATACCACAAGGCATAAACCAACTAAGAATAGGGGAGGCTGCCATATTAGGAAGAGAAACAGCTTTTGGACAAAAACTAGATAATTTTTATGAAGATTGTGTAACTTTAGTAGGAGAAATTGTAGAATTAAAGGAAAAGCCTTCTATGCCAGAAGGGAATATAGGGTTAGATGCTTTTGGAAATAAGCCAAGTTTTATAGATAAAGGTATTATGAAAAGGGCTATACTCGCCTTAGGACAGCAGGATATAAAATTAGATGGACTTATTCCTAAGGATAGTGAAATAGAAATATTAGGAGCAAGCAGTGATCATCTCTTGCTGAATTTAACTGAATGTAAAAAGCAATACAAAATAGGAGATACTGTAGAGTTTAATATGAATTATGGATGTTTACTTGCAGCTATGACTTCTGAATATGTAACTAAATATAGTAAATAATTTTTTATGAAATATATTTTTAAGATTAGAGAGTGAATTAATTTCACTCTCTAATCTTTTCTAATATATTTATGCGTTTATATAAATTTCATTAAAAGTCAATACTTATTAATTTTTTAAATCATTACACGTTAAAGCATAAATCTTTCTTATTAGACAAAATATTTAATGTTTACTAATATTATAATGGACATTATACAAATTAATAATTGGAGGAGATATAATATGAAACAAACTTTAAAATTAAAAGAAATTGTAGTAATGGCTATGCTAAGTGCTCTTATGGGAGTTGTTTTTATGGGCTTAGACAGTGTTTATCAGCCCCTTACTACTATAGCAGGTCCCTTAGGAGGAGATATTATATATGGAGTATATTTAATATCAGCTTTATTATCAATGTATATCGTTAGAAAACCAGGGGCTGGTATTCTTGGAGCACTTTTCACAGGATTAGTAAATTTATTAATGGGAAGTCCTTATGGAATCCATATAATTGTGGCATCCTTACTTCAAGGTGCTGGCGTTGAAATAGCTGTAGCAATTAGAAAATATTCAAAGTTTTCTTATTTTCAAATGTCTATTGCCTCAATATTGGCAATGATTCTTGTAACAATAAGAGATTACTTTATTTTTGGATTTCAACTTTATCCTAAACTTATACCAATAATGCTTATTATTAGAGTGATTAGTTCAATTATCTTTGGAGCCGGCCTTTCAATAGCTTTAGGAAAAGCTTTAAAATCTACAGGCGTTCTTAATGATTTTAAAATTAGTAGAGGGAGTGAATCTTAAGATTGCTTGAAATAAAAAATTTAAGTCTTTCTTTTCATGAGAATTATAAGGTTTTTAAAGATATAAATATCAAAGTAAAAAAGAATAGAGTTACCCTTCTTACTGGTAAAAGTGGATGTGGTAAAAGTTCATTACTTATGTGTATTACTGGGGTTATACCGGATATTATAGAGGGGAACATTACTGGTGAAATTATTTATAAAGATGAAAATATAGAAAACAAAGGTGTAAAAACTGTTTCAGGTGAAATTGCTTATATGTTTCAAGATCCAGATAGTCAGTTGTGTACATTTATGGTTGAAGACGAAATAGCCTTTGGACTTGAAAATATAAAAATGGAACCATCTCATATGGATCCTACTATTGATAAAGTTTTAAAGCTAACAGGTATAAAGCATCTTAGGAAGCGACAATTAAATCACCTTTCAGGGGGAGAGAAACAAAAGGTTGCTTTAGCTTCTATATTAGCATTGGATCCTGAAGTAATTTTGATGGACGAACCTACTGCAAATTTAGATCCTAAATCTACTATGGAAATAATCAACCTTATAAAAGACCTTAGGGATAAATTTGGAAAAACTATACTAATTGTTGAACATAAAATAAATGAATTTAGTGAAATAATAGATGATATAATCTGGTTTCAAAGAGACTATGCTAGGAATATAGATAAGGAGTTCTTTATACAATCCTATAAAAGTGAATCAACTCTTCCTGCTGGTAATAAAAATCAATCAACTACAGAAAAAGTATTAGAAGCTAAAGAAATATGCTTTTCTTATAATAAAAACAGTAAAGTGCTAAAAGATGTGAACTTTTCATTAAGAAAAGGGGAAATAGCAGCCATTATTGGCCCAAATGGGGCAGGTAAATCTACTTTATCAAAAATATTAATGGGATTATTAAAAGCAGACAAGGGAGATATATTAGTAAAGGATATAAACATAAAAAATATAAATCCACGAGAATTGGGAGAACATATGGGACTTGTGTTTCAAAATCCTGAGCATCAATTTATTAAAATGACCGTTGAAAAGGAAATGGCATTAAGTCTAGAAATAAGGAATCGAAATTCAGAAACAATCAAAAACACTGTAGACTCATATTTGTCCATGTTTGATTTAGCTAACCATAGGTTATCCAATCCATTTTCTTTAAGTCAAGGACAAAAAAGAAGGTTAAGTACAGCCAGCATGATGATAAATGGACAATCTATCTTAATTTTGGATGAACCAACATATGGACAAGATAGAAGTAATCTTAAGGAATTAATAAATTTATTATATAAAATAAACAGCGAAGGTACATCTATTCTTATGATAACTCACGATATGGATATGGTTTTAAATTGTTGTGATAGAGTAATATATTTGGAAAATGGAGAAGTAAAATATGAAGGTTCACTAAAAAATATGAAAGAAAATATTTTTACCTAAAAAGAAGGAGAAAATATGACTAAAAAAAATTATTTTATAGATAACATGAATCCATTTTTAAAATTACTTATTCTTATACTGATAACTATCATAGGATCTCTAGATTTTAAACCTTATACATCAAGTATTTTGATCATTAGTGGAATTATAATTGCTTCTATTTTTAGTAGTTTAGGTATTTTACAAATATTAAATTCTGTTAAAGGGTTTATAATAATGTCAGTAACTTTTATGTTTGTTATTTTAGCTATTAGATATATTAGTGGGGAACCTCTTAAGGTTATTGCTGTACTAGGCTTAGGGTTTAGGATAATATTAATAAGCATTTATACTTCTATTTTCGTAAAAACAACGGATCCTACAGAGTTTGTTATATCCTTAATAAAATATTTTAGGATACCTCCTAAGGTAGGATATGCTTTTTTGACTGCCTATAGATTTCTGCCTACTTTTAAAGAGGAACTTCAAACCATAAAATATGCCCATAAAGTAAGAGGAATTGTGGAAAGCAAAAATCCTTTTATTAAAGTATGGAATTCACAAAGATATATACTTCCTATGATGGCCAATGCTGTTAGAAAGGGTATAAGAATATCCATGGCTATGGAAACACGTGCTTTTGATAAATACAAAACTAGAACCTATTATAGAAAGCTTCATATGCCTATAAATGAAATAATTATGACAACAGTTTATATTCTATATATTATTTCTGTTGTAGTTATACTTTATTTAAATAATCTTGTCGCTTTTGCTGTTAAGTATGTACAATAATAAAACATTGGAGGGATAAATATGCCATTTAAACATGAAAAAATAACTTATGGATTTCCGCAGGATCCATATGATAAAAATATTGTTAAAGAATTATGTGAAGATATTCACTGTGCATTAAACTTTAGTAGAAAACCTGTAGGCATAAAATTATATTTTGATAAAGAGGAGTACAGTAAATTAGAATGGAATGAACCTAATGCACCATTATCTTATTGCTGTGTAGTAGAGAAAGCTACTAGAGGGAAAGCATTCAAAATAAGACTTGAACATTTAAGCTGCGATGGAGGCACTACTGCATTAAATCTTGAGCCTTCCACAGAAAGGATAGAGTCCGGTACAGAATATTTTTCTTATAATTTATATAAAACCCCAGCTGCGGCAAGAAGAGTAAGAGAAGGAGTACCTGGATTATATAGAACAGGTGCTACTACATATGGTGTTGCAGTAGCACCCTTAGAAGAATTTAAAACTATTCCAGATGTAGTTATTTTTATAGTAAATCCTTATCAAGCTATGAGAATTCAGCAAGGATATGTATACCATGAAGGTGGTAGATTAGAAATTACAGGTGCTTCAATGCAAGCAATTTGTGCAGAAGCTACTGTAGAACCTTATATAAAGGGTAGATTAAATACTACAGTACTTTGTCCAAGCACTAGATTTTTAGCAAAATGGAGGGATGAAGAAATGGCAGTAGGAATCCCTTTTGAAAGATTTCAAAGTGTGGTAGAAGGGGTAATAGCCACCATAAATACTACAGATATTAAACGTAGAAAAGATGAGATTAAGGAAAGATTTGCCGAAAAAAATAAGAATATAAATTTAGAATATTAAAACTTTTAACTACCTAAGTTTTGTACAAACACAACTTAGATAACTAAGATAATAAAAAATAGCATCTCAAAATAGCTTTAATTTTAATAGAGTAAATATAAATAATATATGTAATAAACATATGAATGAGCTTTAGTAGTTCTTAATTTGACGAAATTAAAAA
Source organism: Clostridium sp. CTA-1 (assembly GCF_054768215.1). NCBI lineage: Bacteria > Bacillati > Bacillota > Clostridia > Eubacteriales > Clostridiaceae > Clostridium > Clostridium sp. CTA-1. The sequence continues at coordinate 56,886 of NZ_BAAAAP010000005.1, read as the reverse complement.
TTTTTGTAATTCCTCACAGGACGTGAGGAGCCAGTAGTGAAACCAAGGATGGTGCCTCTACTGGGTAAAAAATTTTTAATGGAGTCAAATTTAGAACTACTTAGCAAAATGAAGTGCTTTATGAATATATTATTTATATTTACGGTTTTAAAATTAAAGCTATTTTTATTTTGAGATAGCCCTATTTTTTATTTTAAATAATGATACATAATGATTATTTAAAATATGTTCATAGATTTTGAGTATTTATTAGTATAAAATATAAAGGAATTTATTTTTATTAATTTATAAATAATAAATAAAGTAAAGATTATAAATATATTAATATGCAAAAATAGTTATGCATAATTAATGATATATTTAAACAGGAGAGGAATTACAATGCCAAAGAAAATTCTTGTAGTAGAGGACGATTTTGATATACAAACTATTATAAGTGAAGTTTTAAAGGAAAGTGGATATTTAGTAGAGGAAGCTACAGATGGATTAATGGCGGTGGAGATGTTTAGAGAGGGGAATTTTGATTTAATAATTTTAGATGTGATGCTTCCTAAAATCGATGGATTTGTAGTGTGTGAAATTATAAGAAAAGAATCAAGTGTGCCTATAATAATGCTTACTGCTTTAGGGGAAGAAGAGGATGAAATGAGAGGTTTTGAATTAAAAGTAGATGATTACATAACAAAACCCTTTTCTATTAATTTATTAATAAAAAGAGTGGAAGCAGTACTTAGAAGAGTTAATGGTTTAGAAGGAAATAATTCAACCTTAACTTTTGAAGAAATAAAAATAGATCCTTCTAATTATAAAACTTTAGTTAATAGTAAAGAAATAGAACTAACTTATAAGGAATTTCAAATATTAGAAATATTAATATTAAATGTAGGAAGGGTTTTTTCGAGAGAATCTTTATTAAATCAAATATGGGGTTATGATTATTTTGGAGATACCCGTGTTATTGATACCCATATCAAAAATTTGAGACAAAAGTTAAATGTAGATTATATAAAAACCATAAGAGGAGTGGGGTATAAAATTGAAAAATAAATTTAAAAAAAGTATAGTATATAAACTATTTTTAGTAACTACATTATTATTAGTAATAAGCTCTATATGTACTTACTCTATAATTTATATGTTACTTCCTAATTATTATCATAAATATAAAAAAATGACTATAGAAAACCAATTAGATAGTATAGTAACTAATTCACCTAAGTTAGACATAAATAATATTGAAGAATATTTAGGGAAAATTTCATTTGATAATAATGCAACTATATTAGTAACAGACGAATATGGAAGAGCTATTTATTTTACTAATTTTTCTCAAAAAAGTCCTATAGCTATACCTAAAGAAGAAGATTTACCCCATTTTAAAAATAAGGAAAAACTTAATAATAGGTCTACATATAGAAGTTATAGAAAAATAAAATTTCGTAATAGTGAGGAAGAATATAATTTATATTTAACTGCTCCACTTCAGCCTATATCAGAGGCATCTAAAGTTTTAGTTCTACTTATACCTTACATAGGATTGGTTGTAATTTTAATTTCTATAATAGGAGGATTAATTTATTCTAGATTTATATCTAAACCTTTAATAAGTATAAACAAAGTAGCTAAGGAAATGACAAAATTAGATTTTACTAAAAAGTGTACCGTAAAAGGAGAGGATGAAATAGGAGAACTTTCTCAAAGTTTGAATGATCTATCTGACAATTTAAGGATCTCTATGGAAGAACTCCAAAGGGCTAATGAACAATTATTAGATGATATTTTAAAAGAAAGAGAAATAGAGAAAAAAAGAAGAGAATTTATAGCAACTATATCTCATGAATTAAAAACCCCTATAACTATTTTAAAGGGTCAAATAGAAGGAATGCTATCTAATATAGGTATTTATAAAGACAGGGATAAATATTTAAAAAGAAACCTTGAAGTTTTAAATGATATGGAATATATGGTTAAGGAAACTTTAGAAATATCAAAATTAGAGTCTCAGGGCTTTAAACCTAAAAAAGAGCAAGTTTTTTTAAGTAAAATGGTTGAAGAATGTATTTATAATACCTCCTTTATATCTAAAAGAAAGAATATATTCATAGATAAAAATATAAAAGAAGATTTATTTGTTTGTGGAGATAGTAAATTATTAAAAAAAGTAGTGAACAATATAATAACCAATGCTATTAATCATTCTCCAGAAAATGAGAAAGTTTATGCAAGTCTCTATGAAGAAAGAGATGAAATTATATTAAATATAGAAAATACAGGAATCTATATAGAGGAAAATGAACTTAAAGAAATATTTAAACCTTTTTATAGAATTGAGAAATCTCGTAATAGGAAAAGTGGAGGTAGTGGCCTTGGACTTTATATAGTAAAAATGATTTTAGATGCACATAATGGAAAGTATTCTATTTCAAACAGTGAAAAGGGAGTGGAATTTAAACTTTGTCTAAAAAAGTATAGTTAAAAGAATTGATCATTATTAAGTAATTTTTAAGCATAGAAGATAAACCATAATAGAATAAAATTAAATATAGAGATGGGATTGATGTAATAATAGATATAGCAAAGACTTATTTATAATTGCTCAAAATTTATTTGCTTATGCTATAAAAAATGTAGGTAAATTTGTTTTTATACAAATTTACCTACTTACATATACTTAACACATCATTTAAAGTATTTTAATTTATAATATTAGTTTCTAACCTTTAAATGACCTTCTTTAATTAACATTTCATTTCCTTCAGAGTCTATTGCTACTATTTTGTAAGGATAGTCATAATTGTGCCAATTTGAAAAATATAAATCAAATTTAAATCCTGCTTTTGATAAATCATATCCAGCATATTTATTTTTGTAATCTCTTATTGCATATCTTTTTGCATCAACATATGGGTATCCGTTGACATATAATTTAACTGCTTTAATTTCTTTTCCATAAACACATTCACCGGTTAAAGTTCTAGCGCCATATAAAGCTTCATTATCTCCTAAGTTGAAATTACCTTTGAAAGGTAATTTCTTGCTGTTTCCCTGTTTTTTTACTCTTAAATAACCTTTTTTAATTGAAATCCTTTGTCCATCTTCTGTAGTTACCTTTATTTCGTATGGATAATTAGATTCATACCATCTTGAAAAGTCCATTGAAAATTTGAATGCAGCTTTGGATAAGTCATAACCTTTATATTTATTTCCTGGATCATTTAATTTGCTACGTTCAGCATCCATATATTTATATCCATTTATATATAATTCTATATTATTAATTTTCTTTCCATATACACATTCACCAATTATATTTTCAGTGTTTGATAATGTTTTGGTATCATCAAAATTCACTTGGTGCTTAAGTGGTAAGTTTTTATCAACAGTTTCACCACCAGCAGTTTGTCCATTTATAACAACATTAAAGTTAACAGTGTTACCTGATACATTAATATTTTCTAAACTTATTCCGCTATCACTTCCATCTGATAAGAATAATTCCTTTGAATTTATACTTGTTTTATTATAAGCTAAAGCTGCTTTAGATATATCTCCAACATTATTTAAACTTCCATTTGGTCTGTATACATATACTTCATCATTACCACTAGAATTACCTCTACCTTGAAATGCTGTATTAATTCTATAAACTAATAACCCTTCTCCAGGTAAATTCGATTCATATTGTCCTTCATTTTTTCTGTATTCTACTACAAAATATTCTTTGTTTGAATTTGGTGACTTTATAATATAACTGTTATTAGCTTCATTACCTATTTTACCTATTGAATATTTTCCTGGTTTATTTATTTCATTTATGTTATTAAGCCACTTACCGTAATTCATTTTCATGTATGCCCCCATGGATTGAGGAATAGATGCGGTTTGATCCATTACATCCCATGGTCCTACAGCAACTTTGCCATCATAATTATAGTGATAAAGATCCGGCGCTCCTAAGGTATGGAACATTTCATGGCTTAAAACTCCAATACCATTATCACCTATAAAATCTTCCAATTGGAAATTATAAGTATCTATTTTTTTACCATTTATTCTTACATCTTGGTAGAACATATTCCATTTATGAGGCCATAAAAGTGATGACCATCCAGTTGTTGCTCCTTTTATAATAAAGCATACATTATCAACTTTGCCATCATTATCTGAGTCCACATTTAAGTCCTTTGGAATTTCACTTTTGACAGAATCAACAGCATTTTTAAGTAAGGTTTGCTCTCTTGCTGCTCTTTCATTTTGTGGAACATTAGTATAATAACTTCTTGGGTGACTGTCAGTATAACTTAAAACTTTATCTCCATTAGGTTTAGGATAAAAAGTTGTATTAACATCTAGTTTGTTATATGATACTTCTTTGTAATAATTATTTAAAGATGCCTGATTTTTTGAATTAAATTGCCTATCATAGATAGAAAAATCTCTTGTTATTTCATCTTGATCGCTAAATTTTATAAAAATAACTATATTATTAAGTTGTCCAATATTTTTTGTTCTTTGCATTGGATTGTTTGCATTGAGCAATTCTCTTTGTTTTTCAATCTCATCCTTTGGAGCTTTAACATCTTTCATGTTAACTTTGCTATCAGAATCAATTTGTTTTAAAGTTTCAATATTGCTCTTTGTTACTCTTTCTCTAGATGGTTGTACTTTACTTTTTACATATTTTCCATAAACATAATAGCCCGTTTTTTCATCCTTAACTATAGCTCTTCCATTTGAATCGTGTAAATAGTTATAAAATTCATCTCCTGAGGCGTAACATTGAATAACTTGTCCATCAGGTTGAGTTAATTTTACTTCTGCATCCTTTATAGGCGCAGCACTAACCTTGGTTTGATTTGCTCCTATAATAGTAGATGAAGCAACTAAAATTGGTAAGACCAGTTTTGGTAAAAGATTTTTTTTCATTGTTTTTCCCCCTTTTTATTTTATATTGAGAAATCTGGTTCAACTAGATTTATATATATATCTTTTACTGGTTTATAATTGGATATATTATTTTTATCTAGTTTTAGAGATTTCAATTTTTTAAAATTACTTATAACTGATATATCTGATATTTTGTTGTTATCTAATGCTAAGTTCACTATTTCATTTTTATTTGAGAGTATAGAAACATTACTTATTTTATTGTTACTGGCCCAAAGACCTATAAGTTGTTCCATATTTTTTATCCCTTCTAGATCAGATATATTGTTATTACAGATATTAAGTTCTTTAATAGATTTCATATTTTTTAATTCTTTAATTGTATTAACTCTATTATCACTAATATCCAAATTAGTTAATTTAAGTAAACTGCACATTGGTTTTATATTTGTTATATTGTTGTTTGACATATAAAGCTCTTTTAAATTTGTTAAGTTTCCTATTCCTTCTAAGTTATTTATTTGATTATTGCTAATATCTAATCTTTTTAATTGTTTTAAGTTTTTAACTATTGATACATCATTTAATTTGCAATCTATAATTTCTAAATTCTCAAGGTTTTTTAATGTAGATATAATTTCTAAATCTTTTATATTACAGTGGACTATTTTTAAAGCTTTAATATTTTCTTTCCCTTTTAATTTATCTATATGTTCTATATCACTATCAATAATTTCTAATGAGGATATTTTATCTAAATTTTTTACATCATCTAAGTTTTTTGCATTATTATTTTTAATAACACTAGACATCTCATCTTCATTGATTTTTGAATCCTCATTTTCTCCATTTTTAGAGGTTTCTTTTTTATTCTTAGAATTATTTTTAGAATTGTTATTCTTTACATTGCTCCTAGATGAATTTTTTTCAGACTGAACTTTTTGTATATTGGTCTCAGTGTCATTTTTATTAGCTTTATTGTGATTGTAAATTAAAATTATAGATGTAATTATAATTAGACAAACTATTATTATAGAAATCTTTCTCTTTTTCACTTTTTTCACCCCCTTTTTTTCAAATTTTACTTTTTCTGTTTATTATCGCAATTATTGTTTGAAGCTTTACATAAAAAGTATAATTTTATATAAATTTATATTAATTATAAAAAATAAATTATTTAAATTCTTTTTCTATTTATGATAAATAATAGATAATTTTAATGATCAAGCTATTTTAGAATCGTAGATTATGCTATATAAAGTATAAGAAAGATTATCCTTGTAATTAAAATTTGATAGATTACTTAATAAAAATTTAGGCTTAATTAAATTGAAAGGAAAAAAGTACCCTGTAAGTTAACACAGCCTCTTTTCTGTGTTTATCTTACAGTGTACAGTTTACTATCTTTGGTCTTTATCTATCATGATAGATAGAATGGTTCGGTCTGTTTCAACCATGCCAGGATTGCTGACTTGTCCCATGTTTCGGATAACTTGTTCCGCTGTTACATCGCAGATTCCATCTGATGGCTGCAGCGCTACGTCAGACATAGCCAGATAAGCGCACATTAATGCTGCATTTGTTGCGGTAGCCAACTTTAAGGCACAGCCGATTTTTCCGCCGTCACAAATCATACCAGTTAAATTTCCACTCATGTTGATAATGGCATTGGCAATCTGGTGGTCATTTCCCCCCATCAGCCATACCATAGCTGCTGATGCTGCTGTAGCAGCGGATACGCCGCAGCCACAGGTGGCAGACAGCTTGCCTGTAAAAAGCTTGATATAGACGTTCAGAGTGTGTGAAAATGCCAGTGCTTTTACCAGCTGCTCTCTAGAGGAATTTAAGTAACGGGCCATTTCGGTTACGGGCAGAATAGCTGTGATTCCGTGATTGCCGCTACCGGCACTGCTCATGACGGCGTAGGGACAGCCGCTCATACGACCTTCAGCGCTACTAGCAACGCGGAGCATAGTTCGACTGAATAAATTATCTCCCATAATATCTGTGGTCATTTTTTCCTGTAGGGCAGAAGCGATGCCGATTCCAAGAGAATGATCCAGACCATAGTCCGCTAGCCTTTCATTCATATCAACGCCGTCTAATAGGAAGGAAAGCTCTTCTTCCTTGCACTCGTCAATCAACTTACGAATTTCAGCTATGCTCATAAGCTTCAGCTGCTGATGAAGGGAATCGTCAGAGTCGGCAGAGTATTCCTTCTGCAGAAGCATATCATTATTTCGTTTAGTAAAAATTATATTGGAATGGGTGCCACGGATTTCGCTGATGCCGATTCCGGCAGTGGTGATGATTTCCGCCCGTACGTATAACTGAGCTTCTTCATGATTAATTACTACTACAACCTGGCTGTTTTCTACAATTTTTATGGCTCTTTGGCTTAACTCTGGTGTGATGTCCTCTAAAAGCTCTAGCTTCTTCTCAGGATTTCCCATGACTGCTCCTAGTGAGGCTGCATATTTAAGGCCTACGCGGTCGAAGCCGGGGATACCTACAGACATTCCGTTTTTATAGATTCCAGGATTTACTTCTATTTTAATAGAAACAATTCCGCCTCCTATGGCATGATAGGCGTCTGCCGTAGCCAGGGCTACACAGACAGGTTCGGTACATCCGAGGGCAGGAACAACCTCCTGCTTTAATAAGGTTAATAAATTTTCTTTTGTTAGCATTAGAAAAATCTCCTTTCAGGCTTTGTTTTTTACTTTTTATATAGAGCAAAAAATATGCCAATTTTTAAATAAGAGAAAAAGAAGGGGATTAGAATCGGAAAGAAAGGTAAAATAATCACAGAATATGGTTAAAATGGTCATATAAAACATATTAACCATATATATGACCAAATAGACCAATTAAGATAAGCTGAGAAGGTGAAAAAATATAAAATTTGTTTAAAAATGCAAAAAAATTTTTTGGCATGGTTTTTGCTCATCATATTAGTATCAACTGTAAACAACGAGGACAGTAAGGAAAGGAAGATTTATTATGAAATATGATTTTGATGAAATCATTGACCGTAGCAATAATCGTGCTGCAAAGTATGATGAACGTGTGAAAAAATTCGGTACCAATGAAGTAATTCCTTTGTGGATTGCGGATATGGATTTCAGAATTGCTCAACCAATCATCGATGCTTGCAAAAGAAAAGCCGAGGAGGGCCTCTGGGGTTATACTTCCAGGCCAGACAGTTATTTTAAGGCTGTACAGGAATGGGAAAAAAAGCGGAATCAATGGGATGTTGATGTATCCCTGATGAGCTGGAGCTTAGGAGTTGTTCCTGCATTATCGGCTATTGTTAAAGTTTTCAGCCACACTGGCGACAAAATTTTGATTCAGACTCCGGTTTATTCAGAGTTTTATGATGTCACAGAAGCTTGGGGACGAGTAGTGGTAGAAAATCAGCTTATAGAAAAAAATGAAAAATGGCATGTTGATTTTGAGGAGTTTGAAAAAAAAGCAAAAGAGTGTAAGATTTTTCTTCTGTGTAATCCCCACAATCCCCTTGGCATTGTATGGGAGCCGGAGGAATTAAAACGCATGGTGGAAATCTGTATTGCAAATGATGTGCTTCTAGTGTCAGATGAAATACACTCAGATTTAATTTTCCATGGAAAGAAGCATACGCCTACAGCAACACTTTCCAAAGAAATTGCAAAAAAAATTATTACCTGTGTATCTGCAACTAAAACTTTCAACCTAGCAGGTCTTCAGGCTTCTACGACTATCTTTCCAAATGAGCAGATGAAACAGAAGTTCGACGATTTTTGGAAGAATATGGATATTCAAAGAAATAATGCTTTTAGCTCAGTAGCCATGGAAGCAGCTTACAATGAAGGCGAAGAGTGGCTAACACAGTTGCTTGCTTACATCTCAGAAAACTTTGATTTTATTAAGAAATATTTTGATGAAAACATTCCAAAAATCAAGCCTAATGTTCCAGATGCTACATATCTGGTCTGGCTGGACTGCCGAGAATTAGGCATGAGCAATGAAGAGCTCCGTGACTTCATGATTCATAAAGCTGGTTTAGGCTTAAATGAAGGATGCAGTTTTGGACGCAGTCTTTCCGGATACATGAGACTTAATGCAGCATGCCCGCGCTCTGTACTGGAACAGGCATTGAAACAGTTAAAAGAAGCAATGGATAAATTATAAAATACAAAAGCTAGGGTTTTTATGAAATGCTGGAAAGGAGAAAATATGGGGAAGAAGAAAATATGGGAGAGTTATCGATCTCCACTCATTTTGCTTGGGGGGATTATTACGGGAGCTATATTGGGTGTTGTTTTGGGGGAAAAGGCAACAGTATTTGAGCCTTTAGGAAATATTTTTATTAATTTAATGTTTACTATTGTAGTTCCCATGGTATTTGTTTCAATAGCAACTGCTGTAGGCAGTATGCTGAATATGAAACGTTTGGGTAAAATCTTGGGAAGTCTGATGCTGACCTTTGTGGTAACCGGATGTTTCGCGGCAGTGCTGGTTCTGGTAGTTGTCAATATCTGGTCGCCGGCAGCGAATACTGCAATTGCAATGGAAAGCGCAAAGGTGCAGGAGAGTGCAAGTATCAGCTCTATGATTGTAGGCTCTTTGACGGTTGACGATTTTTCTGGTCTTATGAGTCGTAAAAACATGTTGCCGATTATTGTATTTGCCATCATTTCCGGTTTGGCTGTATCTGCCTGCGGTGGGGAAGAAAGTGCTGTAGGTAAGTTATTAGAAAACCTGAATAGGGTTATTATGCGGATTGTGGAAATGATTATGAAGTTAGCTCCTATTGGATTGGGCGCTTATTTTGCAAATCTGATTGGTAAATTTGGTCCTCAGCTGATTGGGGATTATGGACGTACGATGCTGATTTATTATCCGATGTGTCTTGTTTATGGGATGGTTTTCTACCCGGCTTATACATATTTTGCTGGAGGAAGGCTGGGAGTAAGGAAAATGCTGCAGAATATTTTGGATCCTGCAGTTACTTCATTTGCCACACAAAGCTCTGTGGCTACCTTGCCCGTTAATATGAAAGCCTGTAAAAATATCGGAGTACCGGAGGATATCTCTAACATCGTTCTCCCTATGGGAGCTACCATGCATATGGACGGTTCCGTAATTTCGTCCATAACAAAGATCGCTTTTCTGTTCGGTGTGTTCAAAATGCCGTTTACAGGGATAGGAACCTATGCTATGGCTGTCCTGGTATCAATTTTAAGTGCATTTGTATTATCTGGTGCTCCAGGTGGCGGTCTGGTAGGAGAAATGCTGATTGTCAGTTTCTTTGGTTTTCCAGGTGAAGCGTTCCCATTAATCGCCACCATCGGATTTTTGGTGGACCCAGCAGCTACCTGCCTAAATTCGTCAGGTGATACTATTGCTTCCATGATTATTGCACGTTTTGTGGAAGGCAAGGATTGGCTGTTAAAGGGAGAGAAAAATAAAAAGGGAGAGAAAAATAAAATAGAAATTAGCTGTTAAAGAGAGAGAAAAAGAAAAAAATAAAAAGAAAGGAAGATGAATACATGAAAATTACTGTAATTGGAAGTCATCTTTGCCCAGATACCTTAGCTGCATTAAATAAGCTTTCTGCTGTTGGAGCAGATATTGATTTTAAGGATATACTGTCCTGCCATGCAGATTTAAAGGAATATTTAAAACTAAGAGATACTAATGCTCTTTACGAAGAAATCAAAGGAACAGAAAGCCTAGGAATTCCATGTTTTGTTTTAGAAAATAATGAACTGACCATGGATATCAAAAAGGTTATGGAGGACTAAAAAAGTCCTAGAATATATAAAAAGAAAGGAAGAAGAACATATGAAAATTATTGAAACAATAAAAGCCCCAGGAGCTATTGGACCATACTCTCAGGGATATGAAGTAAACGGTATTGTTTATACTTCCGGCCAGATACCGGTTAATCCGGAAAATGGAGAAATAGGGAAGGAAATTTCAGAACAAGCAAAACAAAGTTGCGAAAATGTGGGTGCCATTCTGGAAGCGGCAGGCACCGGATTTGAAAAAGTATTTAAAACCACCTGCTTTTTAGCGGATATGGGGGATTTTGCAGATTTTAATGAGGTTTATGCAAAATATTTCGTATCAAAGCCGGCCCGCAGTTGTATAGCAGTAAAGACCCTTCCGAAGGGTGTATTATGTGAAATTGAAGCAATTGCTGTAAAATAAGGAGGAAATAATATGAAAATTACTGTAATTGGAAGCCATCTTTGCCCAGATACCTTAGCTGCATTAAACAAGCTTTCTGCTGTTGAAGCAGATATTGATTTTAAGGATATTCTGTCTTGTCATGCAGATTTAAAGGAATATTTAAAACTAAGAGATACTAATGCTCTTTACGAAGAAATCAGAGGAACAGAAAGCCTAGGAATTCCATGTTTCGTTTTAGAAAATAATGAAATCACCATGGATATCAAAAAGGCTCTGGAGGGTTAAGAAAAAGACCTGGAAGACATATCAGGCCTGATACAGATACCTGACAGAGGGGAAGAAAAAGGATGCTGTATAAAAACGTTTGCAGCATCCTTTTGTCATATAAGGAGAATGGTATAAATTATACTATAGGAATGTAAAAAAATGATCATTTAAGAATGTACTAATTAGGTATGTGTATAGTATAATTACCAATATTTAAATTGGAGGTAATTATAATTCTAAATTATTTTTACAGTTTATTGACATGGGGTATGAGTACAAAACTACATTCTTAAATGATCAAAAAGTTACATTCTAATCTAATCTTGACATTTATACAAAATTGCATTCACTTATTCTTTAAGCTATAATAGATGTAGGTAATATGAGAAAATTATGGAGGAATCATGAAGGGATCATGAAAAAAACGATGTCTGTAGTGGCTTTGGATGCCAGAGCCGGAGAGTTTTATGCAAAAGAAATCAATGAGCTGTTTGGGGAATATGTGGAGATAGCATCCTACAATGTGAGTGACGGGTCTGCCGTGGGAACGTTGCCAAAGGCAGATTTATTTGTGATTTCAACAGATGCATATGGTTCAGCAGAAGAGGTGGCCCGTCATGTTCCTATAGACAGCCTTACCATGGGAATTGAAGTTTCCTACCGGTGGAGTACGTTGCAAAATCTTAGTATGATACCAAAGGGAACCCGAGCTCTTTTTGTAAATATGACAGATACCATGGCTCGAGAGGCTATTGCACAGCTGCAACAGCTGGGAGTAAACCATATTCGTTTTATTCCATTTTATCCAGGTGCTGTTTTGGAAGAGCCGGTGGATATGGCTGTAACGCCGGAGGAGGAGAGATATGTACCTCAGAGTGTAAATAAAGTTTTAAATATCGGACACCGTTCCTGTACCTCGGGAATGATGATTGAGATTGCCTTGCGTATGGGACTTGAACAGTTGTTAGAGACGAAAAAATTCCAAAATTATTTCCAAGCGATGGCAACGAATAATTACAGCTTTAATCAGATATATGCCCGTTCTAGAAGACTGGAAAGCCAATTTCATATTTTGATGGAAATATTGGATGAGGGACTGGTAGGCGTTAATGAAAAGGGGGAGATTTTTGCATGCAATAAGAAAGCCTGCCAGATTGCAAAAATTGCGGAAAATCTTGTCATTGGCAGGTGCGGGGAAAAAGTATTTCCCTATATTCCCTTTTACAGCGCCTTGAAGGATAAGAAAGAAATTCCGCCTAAAGTGATTAAGCTGGGTGGCGTAAACGTAAGTATTGAAGTTATACCGGTTCTGCGGCAGAAGAAATGCATTGGTGCATTTGCTACCCTGCAGGAATTTAGTGAGCTGGAATCCAAACAGAATGAGCTAAGAAGCCAGCTTCTAAAAAAGGGTTATTGTGCAAAGTACACCTTTAATGATGTAATCGGAGAGTCAGATTGTATCTGCCAGACAAAGGGGATTTTGAAACGGATGGCGGCTACCGAAAGTCCGGTTTTAATTGTAGGTGAAACAGGAACGGGAAAAGAACTGCTGGCTCATGCGGTGCATTGTGCATCTAAGCGAAGTAAAGGTCCTTTTATTGCCATTAATGTGGCAGCCATGCCGGAAAATCTTCTGGAAAGCGAGCTTTTTGGCTATGAAGAGGGTGCATTTACCGGGGCGAAGAAAGGCGGACGCCCTGGACTGTTTGAATTTGCCCATGGTGGTACCTTATTCCTCGATGAAGTAGAAGGTATGAGCCAGGCTATGCAGGTAAAGCTTCTGAGAGTTCTGCAGGAAGGCGAAGTCATGCGTGTAGGTGGCAGCAGAATCGTAAGCGTTGATGTTAGAATTGTTGCAGCAACCAATGAATCTTTGGAGCAGAAGGTGGAGGAAGGAAGCTTCCGAAAGGATCTGTATTATCGTCTGAATACTTTGACGGTTGTAGTACCGCTGTTACAGGAACGGGGAGAGGATGTCTTTCTTTTGATGGAGCATTTTAAAGAGGAGCTCCGGGGTGACTTTAAGTTATCGGAGGAAGTGAAAGACTTTCTGCGTCAGTATTCCTGGCCGGGAAATATCCGGGAACTGCATAACACAGTGGAATATTTTGTTTATACCGGGAAACAGGTGATTGATATGGATGATTTACCCCCTACTATTTTCCATGACCGGACATCCAGACCGGTGAGTGTGGAGAAGAAGGAGAGACTGCAGGAGGTGGTTTCGCCCTTCTGGTTTGTTCTGGAACAGCTTTATATGGCAGCAGAGAGGAATGAATTTATCGGAAGGGATAAGTTGCTGTTGAAGGCGAAGAAGCAGTATCTTCTATTGTCCCAAAAGGAGATTCGAGATATTTTAAAGGATATGGAGAAAAAAGGTTTTGTAAAAATCGGAAAAGGAAGAGGCGGTAGCAGAATTACCCTGGAGGGGAAGGAATACTGGCAGAGCCGGGATATTATGTGTCGTTGATGAAATTATTTTAGAATGCTATCATTAAAGAAAGGCGACGTTATTATTTGCTTAACTAATACATTGGTAAAACCATCCTTAAGCACTAGATAATGACTGAAAACAGGCTTTTAATGAGATGTGAGTCTTAAAGGGGATAAGCCTTTGGATAAATAGAGCAGTGCCAAGTTATAATATACTTAGCACTGCTTTCTTTCTATATGTCTTAAATTATAGTGATAAATAAGTTTTTTATTTATATTCTTTAAAACAATTAATTGGTGTTTTTATCTTAGAGCAGTGTGATTAATTATAAGTTTATATTTAATAAATTCTTGCCCAAAGAGCTGGTGTTTTTGATGGCTCCCAAGTAACTATGGCATTATGAGCTTGAAGGCATTTATATTTATAATTATTATAAGTTACTATATCGCCAGCTTTATAGCTTGTACCAGGTTTCCATTCCTTAATATCCTTATCTTCTGTACCGCCAGTTTGTTTTTTTACCTTTAAATAACCTTGTTTAATTGAAATTTTTTGTCCATCTTCAGTAGTTACTCTTATTTCGTATGGATAATCTCCATCAGAGAATTTTGAAAAGTCTACTGAAAATTTAAAGGCAGCTTTAGATAAGTCATAACCTTTATATTTATTTTCAGGATCATTTAGTCTACCACGTTCAGCATCCATATATTTAGAGCCATTTAAATATAATTCTATATTATTAATTTTCTTTCCATATACACATTCACCGCTTATATCTTCAGCTTTTGATAATGTTTTAGTATCGTTAAAGTTTACATTATATTTAAGTGGTAATTTTTCATCTCCAGTTTCGCCATTACCAGTTTGTCCATTTATAACAACATCAAAATTAGCAGTATCCCCCAATGTACTAATATTTTTTAAACTTATTCCACTATCTCTTCCATCTGATAAGAATAATTCTTTTGAATCTATGCTTGATCTATTATAGCCTAAAGGAGCTTTAATAAGATCTCCAATATTATTTAAACTTCCATTTGGTCTATATAAATATACTTCATCACCACCGATACCTGTACCACCAATATCAGCACCATCCATATTACCCTTGCCTGCAAAGGCTGTATTAATTCTATAAACTAATAATCCTTCTCCATGTAAATTTGAATCATATTTTCCTTCTCTTTTTCTGTATTCTACTACGAAATATTCTTTATCTGAATTTGGTGATTTTATTATATAACTATTATTAGCTTCATTACCTATCTTGTTTATTGAATATTTGCCTGGTTTATTTATTTCTTTTATATCATCAATCCATTTTCCATAGTTCATTTTCATGTAAGCGCCTGTTGATTGAGGGGTATGAGAAGTTGAAGCCATTATATCCCATGGCCCTACAGGATCGTTAGTGCATCTACTCTCTTGGTGATAATGATAAAGATCTGGTGCGCCTAATGTATGGAACATTTCATGGCTTAAAACTCCAACACCCTGAGTATTTAAATGATCTTCTAATTGGAAATTATAAGTATCTATTCTTTTATTATTTATTCTTACATCGTAGAACATATTCCATTTATGTGGCCATAAAAGTGATGACCATTCAGTTGTTGCTCCTTTTATAATAAAGCATACATTATCAACTTTACCATCATTATCTGAGTCTACATTTAAATCACTTGGAATTTGATTTCTAACAGATTCTACAGCATTTTTTAGCAAAGTTTGTTCTTTTGCTGCTCTTTGGTTTTCTGGAACATTAGTATAATAGCTTCTTGGATGACTGTCAGTATAACTTAAAATAGTATTTCCATTAGGTTTAGGGTAAAAAGTTGTATTAATATCTAGTTTGTCATAGGATATTTCTTTAAAATAATTATTTACAGATACTTGGTCTTTTGAATTAAATTCATTATCGTATTTGGACAAACTTGTTTTAAATTCATCTTGATCACTAAATTTTATAAAAATAACTATATTATTAAGTTTCCCAGTATTTGTTGTCCTTTGAGCTGGTTTGTCTGCATTGAGTAATTTTCTTCGTTCTTGTATTTTATCTTTTGGAAGTTTAACATCTTTCATATTAACTCTACTATCAGAATCAATTTGTTTTAAATTTTCAATATTAGCCTCTGTTACTCTTTCTCTGGATGGTTGTACCTCATCTTTCACATATTTTCCATAGACATAATAACCTGTTTTTTCATCTTTAAGGATAGCTCTTCCGTTTGAATCATGAAAATAGTTGTAGAATTCATCTCCTGATGCGTAACATTGAATAACTTGTCCATCAGGTTGAGTTAATTTTATTTCTGCATCCTTTATAGGTGCAGCACTGACTTTGGTATTATTTGCTCCTATAATAGTAGACGATGCAACTAAGATTGGTAAAACTAATTTGGGTAAAAGATTTTTTTTCATTATTTTTCCCCCTTTTTTATTTTATATTGAAAAATCTGGGTCAACTAGATTTTTATATATATCTTTTAATGGTTTATAACTTGATATATTATTTTTATCTAGTTTCAGAGATTTCAATTTTTTAAAATTAGTTATAGTTGATATGTCTGATATTTTATTATTATCTAGTGCTAAATTTACTATTTCATTTTTATCTGAAAGTATAGAAATATTATTTAGTTTATTATTACTAACCCAAAGACCTGTAATTTTGCTCATATTTTCTATTCCTTCTAAATTAGATATATTATTGTTGCATATATTGAGTTCTTTAATGGATTTCATATTTTTTAATTCTTTGATGCTAGTAATTTTATTATCACTAATATCTAAATTGGTTAGTTTAAGTAAGTTATGAATTGGTTTTAAATTTGCTATATTATTGTTTGCCATATAAAGTTCTTTTAAATTTGTTAGATTTTCTAATCCATTTAAACTACTTATTTCATTATTGCTAATATCTAATCTTTTTAATCTTTTTAAATCTTTAACTATGGATACATTACTTAATTTACAATCTACAATTTCTAAATTCTCAAGATTTTTTAATGTAGATACAACCTCTAAATCCTTTACATTGCAGTGAACTATTTTTAAAGTTTTAATATTATCTTTTCCTTTTAATTTATCTATTTTTTCTATAGAACTATCAACAATTTCTAATGAGGATATTTTATCTAAATTTTTTACATGGTCTAAGTTTTTTGAATTATTGTTTTTAATAATAGTAGGTGTTTCAGTCTCCTTAGATTCTGAATCATCATTTTTTCCCTCTTCTTCAAGGACTTCCTTATTACCAGAATTATTTTTAGAATTTTTATTATTTCTTACATTGTTTTGAGATGAATTTTTTTCAGACTGAACTTTTTGTATATTTGCCTCAGTAGGGGTAACTTTAGTTTTATTGTGATTATAAATTAAAACTGTAGATGTAATTATAATTAGACAAAATATGATTAAAAAAATTCTTTTCTTCTTCACTTTTTTCACCTCCGTTTTTGGAATTTTCTGCTATTTATTGTTAGTATACCAATTTTTTCTTGTTATTGCAATTATTTCTCAAAACTTTATATAAAGAGTATATTTTTATATAAAGGTATACTGATTACAAAAAATAAATTATTTAAATTCTTTTTCTATTTATGATAAATAATAGCTAATTTTAATAATTAAGCTATTTTAAAATCGTGAATTATACTATATAAAGTATAAGAAAGAAATTAGGATTTAAATAGATTACTTAATAGAAACTTAGGCTTAAATTGGAAGGAAAAAATATATAATAACGGCGATGCTTGTTTCACGGGTATGGTAACAATAAATGGAGGGCTAGGCACTCGTGATGACTATGCGAGTAATTATTAACTTATTTTCATATTGGACAAGGGCTTACTATGGTAGAAATTTTAATCTACTGACCCAAGTTAAGGGCAAATACGATTCTGAGAATATATTTAGATTCCCACAAAGTATACCGCCTGCAACTGAATGTGACTAAAAAATGGATAAGAGGAAATTTAATAGTCACCCAAATACAAAATGCTTGAAGAAATATATGTAAAATTGATAGGCTTTATTAAAGACGATGTTGAATTAAAAACTTTTCAATATATAATTATTGATATATTATTAGAAGGGATAGTATATAATAATTTATACTATTTTTTCTATTTCACTGTTGAACTATATTTTTAAATGCTGAATATTTAATAAAGTATATAAGAGGCTTACCTAAAAGAGTGTAAGCCTCTATTTATATAATATACATAATGTATAACTTAGAAAAAGTTTATGTTATATCTGTTACGGCAAATAATGCCATAAATATCATAGATTTTTTATAGCAATGTATATATAACCACAAGTGATGAAGGGATTTTTAAATTAGAAGAGGGTGTCTCAAAATAAAAATAGCCTTAATTCTAAAACCATAAATATATTAAAATTAAGGCTATTTTGAGACATCCTCTTCTAAGATTAACGTATAAAATTGGTCCATGCTCTTGGTTCTTTTTCTGGGAGTGCAACTCCTGCTTCTTTACCAGCATTTATATTTTTCAAAAGCCAGGCCATATTTTTACCTAATACTCTCATTGTTTGCATTCCTTCTAAATCCTGTTTTACTTCTTCAGGAGTATTTCCATGAACCATATTCCAATATTGAGAAGATACAATAGGCATGTTTGAAATAGTAAAATATTTATTTAACTGATCAAAGGCTGCAGTTGAACCACCACGGCGACAGCTTACAATAGCGGCACCAGGTTTATACTGAAAGCTATTTCCTGCATAAAAGAATCTATCTAAAAAAGATGTTATTTGGCCAGAGGAAGCGGCATAATGTACAGGGGAACCAAAGATAAAACCATCGGCTTCTTTAGCTTTTTCAAGGGCTATATTTACAGTATCATCGTCAAATACGCACTTGCTAGCCTCATTTCTAGAACAACCTCCGCAAGCCATGCAACCGCGAATAGGCTTGTTTCCAATATGGAAAATTTCTGTTTCAATATTTTCTTTTTCCAGTTCCTTTGCTACTTCGCATAAGGCAGTATAGGTACATCCTTTAACCTTAGGACTTCCATTAATAAGTAATACTTTCATTTTTATACCTCGCTTTACTTTTATACTATTTTTGTATTATGATATTATTCTAGAATACAAGTATTACTATTGCAAGTACGTACTTTTTAGTATTATAGTACCAAAAAGGATACTTTAAAAAATAAGTAGCGTATAAAAGATAGGAAAAGTATATGTTATACCCGTTATGGTGAAATGTACCACAAATAACGCAGGCTTCCTTTGAAGCTGTTGATATCATTGGCCTTAAGAAAGATAATAGTGTTATAATCTTAAGCAAGATAACTATAAAAGATATAGATGATATAGGGCTTAACTTTGATGAAAAGGTATATAAATAAATGACTTAACATATGGCAGATGCCTATACTATGTTAAGTCATTTTCTAAAGTTTCTATCATCAGTTTTGTAATATAATGTTTTTGTTCTTTTTGGGAAATATCAGAAATTAGATACTCCTCAAAAGAGTAATCTCCTAAAGAAATTCCATTCTCATCCGCATAATTTAGCATTTTCTCATAAGCATGGCATAAGTCATCGTATGTACCTTCAAAGTATCCACATAGATAGATTCCTGGTTTTCGAATTACTGTTTTACCCGGTAGAAAGGATTTTGTTTTGATATACAGATAAGAAAGATTTGTGGATTTATTCTTTCTCAAGTTTTTAACTGATATGATGCCACCGACAGATTCCTGAACTGCAATTCCTAGATCTTGACAGAATTTAATATACTCTTGCATATAGTTGGCAAAGGTTTTATTTGTCGAATTCTCCATATTATTCGATGGGAGAATAGTCTCCTGAGGTAAGTATTCTAAGTAAATGTTATTGTGGCTATTTATACCTTCTGTGGTCATGGCTTTCATGCTTTCAATCATTTCCTGTATATCTTCAAAATATTTTATTTTTTCAGCTACCTCTTTACTTTTTTCTTCTAATAAATCTAAAAACATGGATGGATTGCGATGCTCAAGATAGATTTTTATGTCCTTTAAAGACATTCCAATTTTTTTTAGGTTCAATATAACAGAGAATGTAAAATACTGATGATAAGAGTAATAACGGTAACCATTTTTTTTAATTATTGCCGGTCGGAATAGGCCGATGTCATCATAGTGAAAAAGAACATGTTTTTCAACATTACACATCTTAGCGAATTCTCCAGTGGTAAAATATTTTTCTTGCATTTTTTAAAATCTCCTCTTGACTATAAGGTAACATTATAGTTTATCATAATATATGTTGATGGGGAAATCAAGGATTGATTTTACAAAAAATCGCTGACAAAAGAGAGGTTGAATATGAAGTTAATTTTACAGTATTTAAAAAAGTATAAGCTATACGTATTTTGCAACATCCTAGCGGTGCTTGGATTTGCTGCAGCAGAGCTTGGAATTCCTACAATTGTCTCTAATATGATAGACCGGGGCATTGTATTGAAAGATAGAGTCTATATTTATAAGCTGGGTATTATCATTTTGATTTTGGCCATTATTGGTGGTATTGGGAATATTGTTTTGGCCTATTGTAGTTCCAAGGTGAGTACCTCAATTACAAGAGATATTAGAAATGACATTTTCAAAAAAGCCCAGGAATTTTCTCATAGGGAATATAATAAATTTGGTGTATCCAGTATGATTACCAGAACCACCAATGATGCTTTTATTCTCATGCAGTTTATTAATGTTCTACTTAGAATGGCCTTTTTAACGCCGATAATGATTTTAATCAGCATGTTTATGGTAATAAAGACAAGTGTAACTTTGTCTATGGTAATTGGAGGATGTATTCCTATTATATGCTTTGGAGTATATCTCATTGCTAGAACCAGTAATCCAATTAGTACTAGGCAACAGAAGGGAATGGACAGGTTAAATCGAATTACAAGAGAGAATTTAACTGGAGTTAGAGTTATTCGTGCATTCCGGAAAGATCGCTATGAAACTAAGCGATTTTACGAAGCCAACGAAGATTATGCATCTAATGCAAAAAAGTTATTTAAGTTGATGTCTATTGCTCAGCCAGCCTTCTTCCTGCTATTAAATCTTGCAGTTGTAATTGTATTTATCCTATCTAGCAAAATGATTGATGCAGGAACACTACAGGTGGGAAAATTAGTGGCATTCCAGGAATATATGTTCCATGCCATGTTTTCTATGATGCTGTTTTCTATGATATTCGTAATGTATCCCCGTGCAGAAATTAGTGCTAGACGTATCCAAGAGCTTCTAGAGGAAGAGCCGGTTATTAAAAATCCTGAAAATGCAGTAACCTATGGAGATGAAAGGGGAACTTTAGAATTTGATCATGTAACCTTTCAATATCCTGACGGTGAAGTTCCTGTATTACATGATATAAGTTTTCAGGCAGAGAAAGGGGAGAAAGTTGCTTTTATTGGAAGTACTGGTAGTGGTAAGAGTACGTTAATCAATCTTATTCCTAGATTTTATGATGTAACTAAAGGTAGTATTAAAGTAGATGGAGTAGATGTTAGAAAATATGATTTAATATCATTACGTCAAAAAATCGGTTTTATTCCACAAAAAGCCCTGCTGTTTTCTGGTAGCATCAATGAAAATATCCGCTATGGAAAACATAATGCGGTGCAATCTGAAATAGAGCATAGCGCCAAAATTTCCCAAGCTTATGATTTTATCAAAGATAAGCCAGACCAGTTTGAGGAAATGATAGAAGAGGGAGGAAGCAACGTATCTGGTGGACAAAAACAAAGGTTGAGCATTGCAAGAGCCGTTGTAAGAAAGCCGGACATTTATATATTTGATGATTCTTTTTCCGCATTGGATTCTAAAACAGATGCTAAATTGAGAAAGAGATTAAAAAATGAAACTACAGATGCTATTACTTTGATCGTGGCTCAGAAAGTATCTTCTATTATGGATGCCACAAAAATTATTGTATTGAACGAAGGAGAAGTGGTTGGTATAGGAACTCATGAGCAGCTACTAAGAAACTGCAAAATTTATTATGAGATAGCCGCTAGCCAGATGTCAAAGGAGGAATTGAAACGATGAAAAAGAAAAATACTGGTATTAAACGTTTGATTCCATATTTAAAGAAATATAACATAAAGATTATCTCAGCAATATTATTAATCATTGTGGCGGCCTGCTTAATCGCATTAAGCCCTACTTTAGAGGGGATGATTACTACTCAATTATTTTCCGATATTACAAAAGGACAAAGGGTAGATTTTGCAAAGATCAATAGAATTATTTTAATTTTAATCTGTGTCTATGCTGCAGGAGCTTTAAGCAACTGTGCTTATCAGTTCTTATTAACGGATGCAATACAAAGCGCTATGGTGGATTTAAGAAATGATGTGGAAGGTAAAATTAGAAAACTTCCCATTGCATATTTTGATAGAAATGCCTTGGGAGATACTTTGAGTCGTGTATCCAACGATGTGGAGACCATTTCAAATGCTCTTCAACAAAGCTTCGCTCAGATTTTAAATGCTATTTTAGGATTAAGCCTTGCGGTATTTATGATGTTTAAGATTCAATGGGTAATGGCTCTATCTTCTATTGCAATTATCCTAGTATCGGTTATTATATCTAAGGTAATTGTGAAGAAATCCCAGCCGATATTTCAAAAGCAGCAAAATGCTCTAGGACATTTAAATGGAATTGTTCAAGAAAAATTTACTGGTTTTAATGAAATTAAATTATTCGGTAAACAGGAAGATGCATTGACGGAATTTATGAATGCTAATGAAGAATTGTGTAAAAATGGTTTTAAAGCTCAGTTCATCAGTGGTTTAATGTCTCCACTTGTAGCCTTTGTAACATATATTGGAATTGGATGCGTAGCCATTGCAGGTGCATTTTATGCCATTGGGGGAATTATTACTGTAGGACAGCTTCAGGCTTTTATTCGTTATATATGGCAGGTAAATCAGCCTATGTCTCAGATTACTCAGTTATCCTCAGCAATACAGTCTTCTGTAGCTGCAGTGCACAGGGTTTTTGAATTCTTAAATGAAGAGGAAGAATTCGAAGAAGTGGAGTTAGTAAAACCAGATAAAGAAGTTCATGGTAATGTATCATTTGAAAATGTAGAATTCTCTTATACAAAGGAGAAAACTTTACTTCACGATCTGAATGTACAAGTAAAAAGTGGCCAGATGGTTGCTATAGTAGGGCCTACAGGAGTAGGAAAAACTACATTAATCAATTTACTTATGAGATTTTATGATGTAACTGGTGGTTCTATCAAGATAGATGGTGTAGATATTCAACATATGAAGCGAGATGATTTAAGAGCAAAATTTGGAATGGTTCTTCAGGATACCTGGCTCTTTAATGGAAGTATTAAAGAAAATATAGCCTATGGAAAAGAAGGCGCCACGGAAGAAGAGATCATAAATGCAGCTAAGGTAGCAAATGTACACCACTTTATTACCACACTTCCCGAAGGCTACAACATGATACTGAATGAAGAGGCCAGTAACATCTCTCAAGGAGAAAAACAGCTTTTGACTATAGCTAGGTCTATTCTCTGCGATCCACCTATCATGATTTTGGATGAAGCTACTAGCTCCGTGGATACAAGGCTGGAACAAAAACTCCAGGATGCCATGAGAAAAATTATGAAGGGGAGAACTTCCTTTGTAATCGCCCACAGATTGTCTACAATTAAAAATGCAGATTTAATCCTGGTAATGAGAGATGGAAATATCGTGGAGCAAGGAACACACAATGAGTTGCTAGAGAAGAAGGGATATTATGAACAGCTTTACCATGCCCAATTTGGCAATTTGAATATGGAGTAAAAGTATTATGCTATATTTATTAAGTTCACATATAAATGGTAACTTTTAAATTTTTATAAAAAATAATAAAGAATCACCCTTTATAGTATAAAATTAATTAACTATAAAAGGTGGTTTATTTATGTCCAATAATGAAGAATATATTAAGGTGTAAATCTTTTTATATAACAAAAGGTGGGTTGGGTACTTTTAAATAATAAATAAAATTCACTTATTTCTGATTAATAGAATAAACTTATAATGAAAGAATTTTATTATAAGAGGTATTTGTATGGGATGTTATGTTAAAGTAGAACCAAATGTAAAACTTTATGTAGAGGATCTTAATCCAGAAGGGAAAAAAACAATTCTATTTCTACATGGATGGCCCGGAAGTCATAAGCTGTTTGAATATCAATTTGATCAGCTTCCTAAAATGGGGTATCGATGTATAGGTATAGATCAGAGAGGATTTGGCGAATCCGATAAGCCTTTTAGGGGCTACTCATATGATCGATTATCAGATGATGTTCGATGTGTAGTTGAAGCACTTAAATTAAAGAACGTTACGTTGTTAGGTCATTCTACAGGAGGAGCCATTGCTATTAGATATATGGCAAGGCATAGTGGATATGGTGTATCTAAACTTGTTCTTTGTGCAGCTGCGGCTCCTAGTCTTATTAAGCGTCCATATTTCCCTTATGGTTTAGAAAGGGAGGCTGTGGATAAAATTATTGAAGGAACATATAATGATCGTCCAAAAATGTTGCAAGACTTTGGAGATATATTTTTTTTCAAATATATAACTAAGCCTTTCTCCGATTGGTTCTTCCAATTAGGATTACAGGCGGCAGGCTGGGCTACTGCAGAAATTGCAAACACATGGTTAGATGAAGAAGGGTTATTTTCTGATCTTAAGAAAATAAAAGTTCCAACTCTAATTCTTCATGGGATCCATGACAAGGTTTGTCTATTCCCATTAGCTGAAGCACAAAAAAAAGGAATTAAAAATTCAAAACTTGTACCATTTGAAGAGAGCGGTCATGGGTTATTCTACGATCAAAAAGAAAAGTTTAACAAGGAATTGACCAAGTTTATTGAAAAATAAAGTTTTATTATGATTAATAATTACTTTGAAGAATTAATCATATAAAACATATTATTTAAATATAAAAAATGAGAGTATCTCAAAACAAAAATAGCCTTAATTTTAATATAGTAAATATAAATAATATATGTAATAAACATATGAATGAGCTTTAGTAGTTCTTAATTTGACGGAATTAAAAATTTTTGTAATTCCTCACAGGACGTGAGGAGTCAGTGGTGAAGCCAGAGGAGGTTGCCTCTTTTACTGGGTAAAAAATTTTTAATGGAGTAAAATTTAGAACTGCTTAGCAAAATGAATTGCTTTATGAATGTATTATTTATATTTACGGTTTTAAAATTAAGGCTATTTTTAGACATCCTCAATTCTACTTATCATCTTTTCTAAATTTATAGGTTATAAAAACAATAATTAATCCTACCAAAGAGTATCCAATATATTTTAATTTAGCTTCATAGGGAAGTGTTAATAATATTATTATCCAAACTATACCTGAAACTATACAGTCCCTTTTTATGCTTTTCATTAAATAATCCCCCTATTTATTACTCATATATATTTAACTATTTCTTTAGAGAAATACAATGTTATTATAGCATATTTTACAAATATCTTATTATTTTATTATGATTTTAGGATATTTTTTGTAATAAAAATAAATATAGAAAACATGAATTAAAACTTTAGTTATATAGAATTTTAACAACATATAGAATTTTAATTAATATGATTTTTATATATAAAGGAATTTATATTTTATATAAAAAACAAATTAACTTCACAAAAAACACATAAAGCTTTATTAGAATAACCTTTGTAAGAAATTTATAAGACTTAGGAGGTTATATAATATGAATTTTTTAAAGAGAGCTATGCTTAGTATATCAAAAAAGAAAATAAAGTCTTTGATATTATTTGTTGTACTCTTAATAATTGCCAATATGGTGTTGGTGGGTTTATCGATACAAACTGCTACAAAAAAATCCACAGAATTAGCTAGAGAAAAATTAGGCAGTGATGTAACACTTAAAATTAATGAACAAAAATTTATGGAACAAAGAAGAAATAATAAGGAGGAAGGATCAAGCAGCAGACCATCTTTAACTACAGATATTGCAGATACTTTAAAGGATAATGAACATGTAACTCAGTATAACTATATTTCTTCAGGTTTTGGGTTGGCTAAAAACTTTGAAAATGTAAAGAGCGAAGAAAGCAGTGATGATACTACTTCCGAAGAAGGTGAAGAAAAACCAAAAGGTATGTTCAAAATGGCAGGTACTAATGTTACTACTATGCCAGAGGTTTCTTTTTCAGGTACTATAGCTACAAATCTTTTATCAGATTTTAAGAATGGAGATAGTAAAATCGCAGAAGGTAGAGGAATTACAAAAGATGATGCAGGAAAAAATGTGGCTATAATTGAGAAAAATTTGGCTAAAGAAAATAGCTTAAAAGTAGGAAGCAAAATACAAGTAGCTTCTATTGATGAAAATACTACACTAGAACTTGAAGTTGTGGGGATATATGAGGCAAATTCAGATGAAAGTACTAATGATAATAGAAATATGGATTTTTTAAACCCATATAATAAAATATATATGCCTTATGATGTAGTTTCTAAGGTTTCAACTGGGGATAGTACTAATAGTAAAAATATTACTTCTGCAGTATATTTTATGGACAATGCTGATAATATAGAAAGTTTCAGAGAATATGCAAAAAATAAGAAAATAGATTTAGAAACCTATACATTAGATGCTAATGATCAATTATATACACAAATGGTAGGACCTATTGAAAATGTAGGATCCTTCTCAAAAACTTTAGTAGCAACTGTATCCATTGCAGGAGCAATGATCTTAGTTCTTATAATAGCATTATCTCTTAAGGATAGAAAATATGAAATAGGAGTATTACTATCCCTGGGAGAAAGCAAATTTAAAGTTATTTCTCAACTAGTAGTTGAAGTACTTTTAGTAGCTTCTATAGCTTTTGCTACTTCTGCATTTACAGGAAATTTAGCAGCTAACAAAATAGGAGATAGTTTACTTGCAAATGAAATTAAAGTAACAGAATCATCTTCAACGCAAGAAAATCAGAATTTTGGTGGGCGTGGTCCTATGGTAGTAGGTCCTGGTAGAATGAATAGTAATGCTATTAAAAATGCAGATGTGGTAAAAGACATGGATGTTTCTATAACTTCAAAGGATTTAGAAAAATTAGCAGGTATAGGATTACTTATAGTAATAGCCTCTGCAGCTATACCAACTATATCTGTACTAAGATTTAGTCCTAAAACTATACTAAGTAAAAGAGAATAGATGGGGTGATATATATGAATGCAGTTTTAGAATTTAAGAATGTAAATTATAGCTATAAAGATGGAGGAAAAGAATTAGTAATTTTGGATAGTGTAGATTTTAATTTTGAAGGTGGGAAATTTTACACTATATTAGGAGCTTCTGGATCAGGAAAAACTACTGCTTTATCCTTGGCAAGTGCACTAGATAGTCCTAAAAGTGGTGAAATTTTATATGAAGGTAAGGATATAAAGAAAATTGGCTTAACCAACTATAGAAATCAATATATAGGAATAGTATTTCAAGCATACAATTTAATTAATTACATGACAGGTATACAAAATATTATTACTGCTATGGAAATTACCAAGAATGAAATTTCAGATAAAAAACAAAAGGCTTATGAATTAATAGAAAAGGTAGGGCTTACAAGAGGAGAAGGAGATAGAAGTGTATTAAATCTTAGTGGAGGACAACAACAAAGGGTAGCAGTAGCAAGAGCTCTATCTACAAATGCCAAAATTATATTGGCAGATGAGCCTACTGGAAATTTGGACAGTAAAACCTCTATAGATATAATAAAGCTTTTTCAGAAATTAGCTCATGAAGATAATAAATGCATAATAATGGTAACTCACTCTTTAGAGATTGCATCTATGTCTGATATAATTATAAATTTAGACAATAAGAAGTTTAAGGTTAAATAAGAACTTTAAAAGTAATCTATATTGTTTATAACTAGAAAATTAAACTTGTTAAAATAAATTTATTAGGCTTGCCTGATCCTTTAACTTAATAAGTAAAATTAAAAAATACTCAAATTTAGTGTTTATTAAGTGACTTTTAGATTCAGATGGAGTTTGATTATGACAGATAGTCTCTCCATTTGAATCTTATTAACAAAGTTCTTGGAATCTTTTTTATTAGTAAAAAATTTTTAGAAGTTTTTTAGAAGTCCTTATCTTTTAGGAGAAATTAGTATCTTTCAGAAGCAAGTGCTTATACAAAATCATTTCATTTTTTATTCTCAATTTTTTATAAAAATCAGATATTAAAAGTTTCTAATTTTATCAACTAGGTAATAAGTATTAACAATCATAGCTATATTATAAAAAATAAAAAAATGTGACTTTTTATACTTATATTTAAAAATAGTAGGAGGAGATAGTTATGAAGATAAATAAAAAATACTTACTTTTTGCTTTATGTATAGTATGGATTATATCAATATACATCTTTAATAAGTATGATTTTATATCACTTACTATAGAAATTATGAAGGGTTATTTAAATTCAAATAAAGCAGGAATAATGATTATTTTTGTTTTACTATGGATAGTAAGACTGCCGATTTTATTGCCAGGATTTACATTAATAATATTAGGAGGTACTTTATTTGGAACAATTAATGGATTTTTATTATCTATGACAGGAATGATTCTAAGTGAAACATTAATATATGTGATAGCTAAAGTATTTTCTAATTGGAATATAAAAAATTTAATTAAAAAGAAGTATGATTACATAGAGCCATTAATAAAAAAATATAATTTTAGATTTTTAGCCTTGGGCATAGTATGCCCTATAGCACCTACAGATGTGGTATGCTTTTTATCCTCATCAGTGGGGTTAAGCTATATAAGATATATATTAACAATAATTATTTCTAACATACCAATAACATCCATTTATAGTTATATGGGCATAAGTTATAAAGAATCTTCATTAAGTGTTATAATACTTTGTTTATCAATAAGTATATTAGCATTATATACAATGAAAATTTGGAATAGTTTAAAAACAAATTATTTATAAATTTTAGATGAATAAATTTAACAAAGTAGTTATTATTAAAATTTGCTTATGATTTAGTATTTTTATGGAGCAACATCACATAAGATTTAAAAGTAAGTGTTCAAATATATAGCATCCTATGATAAACTAAACATTGGAAATAAAATAATATTAAAAAAATAATATAAAACTTTTTATGTTATGAAATAGAAATTATTTTCTAATTTTCTTAAAGATAAAGAAGATAGGATGAAGAGGGAATGATTATATTAGAAACAAAAAATTCAATATTAAAAAGCATATCTTTAGGTGATGCCCAAAAGGTTTATTCTTTAACTTCTCATGTTGAAGTTAAAAAAATTATGAAATTTAATACACATTCTTGTAAGGACAAGCTTCTTTTGCCAAACTTACCCCAGGAGCTTTTGATTCATACATTAGATTTGGAGAAGAATAATGAGTAGCACAACTAAGGATTTAACTAAGGGCTCTCCTTTAAAAGTAATACTTAAATTTTCATTACCTATGATAGTAGGAAATATATTTCAGCAATTATATAATGTTGTAGATTCAATAATAGTAGGGAAATTTATAGGTACAAAGGCTTTAGCCGCTGTAGGCTCTTCCTTTGCTATTATGGTTTTTATAACATCAATTTTGCTAGGATTATGCATGGGCACTTCTATTGTGTTTTCACAATTTTTTGGAGGTAAAAAAATAAATAAGCTAAAGGCTAGTATATCTACATCCTTTATTTTTATAGGAATTACCTCTATTGTAATAAGTGGATTATCCTTAATATTTGTAGATCAGATTATTTTATTTATGAAAATTCCTAAAGAGTTATTTGTAGATACTAGAAGTTATCTTAAGATAATATTTAGTGGTATATTTTTCACCTTTTTATATAATTGGGCAGCAGGTCTTTTAAGGGCTCTTGGAAATTCTAAAGTGCCATTATATTTTTTGATTTTAGCTGCTATTATAAATATAGTATTAGATCTTGTATTTGTAATTACTTTTAATATGGGTGTATCTGGTGCAGCTCTAGCTACGGTTATTGCCCAATTTGTTTCGGCTATTTTGTGTATTGTATATTGTATAAAAAAGCTAGATTTCTTAGAGTTTAAACTAAGTGAAATTAAATTTGATAAAGAAATATTTAAACTAACTGCCAGTTATTCCTTGCTTACATCAATACAACAATCTATTATGAATTTTGGAATATTAATGATACAGGGATTGGTAAATTCCTTTGGTATAGCTCCTATGGCAGCCTTTGCAGCAGCAGTTAAGATTGATTCCTTTGCTTATATGCCTGTACAAGATTTTGGAAATGCTTTCTCTACCTATATTGCGCAAAACAAAGGAGCAGAGAAAGATGAAAGAATCAAAAGTGGTATCAAAGTATCTTTAAAGATTATAACTATATTTTGTATTTTTATATCTTTAGTTGTATGGATTATGGCAGATAAGTTTATGCTAATATTTATAAATTCTACAGAAACCCAGGTTATAAAAATAGGAGTACAGTATTTACGAATTGTATGTACATTTTATTGTTTCATAGGTTACTTATTTATGTTTTATGGTTTATATAGAGGTTTAGGCAAGGTTAAGATGTCCATAGTCTTGACAATAATATCCCTTGGTCTTAGAGTGGCTCTTGCTTTTATTACAGCTCCTTATTTAGGATTAAAGGGAATTTGGTGGGCAATTCCTATAGGGTGGATTATAGCAGATGTAGTAGGAATGATATATTATAAATTTATTAGTTAATGTTAAATTGATATAGAGTTTAAAAATAAAATGATCCAAAATGGAACAAAAATTATAAATTTAGTAGATTTATAAAAAAATAATATAAAAATGTGTTATAATGGTACAAAATATTATATAATGTAGAGTATATAATATTTTGTATTTTTTATAATTTAATATACGGAAAATACAGAATATTCTATATACTTAGCAAGTACAATGAGGGGGATGTTTTCATGAAAAAACTTTTGTTACTTTTATCTAGTATTTTTTTAACATTAAGTTTAGTGGCCTGTGATAAAAGTAATTCCACAGAAAGTACTAAGGAAAAGGATAAGAGTAGGACTATGATACTGGCTACAACTACCAGTACTCAAGATTCAGGACTTTTAGATTATTTGCTTCCTGAGTTTAAAAAGGATACAGGAATAGATGTTAAAGTAGTTGCAAAGGGAACTGGTGAAGCTCTTAAACTTGGACAAAATGGTGATGCAGATTGTCTTTTAGTTCATGCCAAAGCTAAAGAAGAAGAGTTTATTAAAAAAGGTTATGGTACTGAAAGACATGATGTTATGTACAATGATTTTATTATAGTTGGTCCAAAGGAAGATACTGCAAAGTTAAAAGAAAAAGCTCCTAATAATGCAGCAGAAGCTCTTAAATTAATTAGTGAAAGTAAAGCTAGTTTTGTTTCTAGAGGAGATGAATCAGGAACCCATACTAAAGAAAAGAAGCTTTGGAAAGATATTAAAGTAGATCCTAAGGGAGAATGGTATATAAGTGCAGGTAAAGGTATGGGAGCAGTATTACAGATGGCAAATGAAAAAAAGGCCTATACTTTAACAGATAGAGCTACTTATTTGTCTATGAAGGATAAATTAGATTTAGTAATTGTAACTGAAAAAAGTAATGATTTATATAATCAGTATGGAGTTATAATGTTAAATACTGAAAAAAATAAAATTAAAGAAAAGGAAGCCAGAGAATATATAGATTGGATGCTTTCTGATAAAGGGCAAAAACTTATAGGAGAGTATGGAAAAGAAAAATACGGACAAGCACTTTTTGTAGCTAACGGAAAGAAATAGGTGATATCATGGAGCAGGAAATTTTTAATATAATAAATTTAAAAGAAATTATTCCTGTGGTATTAATGTCTCTTTATGTTTCATTAACTTCAACTTTAATCGCTTCAATATTGGGAATGCTTTTAGGCATTCCCTGTGCTTTATTAAACTTTAAATTAAAAAAGATTATAATTCAAATTAATCATACTTTAATGAGTATACCACCAGTTCTTATGGGATTATTGGTTTATCTTTTATTATCGAGAAAGGGACCTTTAGGTGAATTTGAATTATTGTTTACTCCTACCGCTATGATAATAGCCCAGACATCACTTATATTTCCTATAGTATTTGGTCTTAGCATATCTATTATAATGAAAAATGGTAAAGATATAAAAAATACATGTACCACATTAGGAGCTAATAGATTTCAAACCTTTTTAATTATTATAAAAGAAAACAAGATACAATTATTATCAGTTGTAACAGCAGCCTTTGGAAGAGCTATATCTGAAGTTGGTGCAGTTATGATAGTAGGAGGAAACATTAAAGGATTTACAAGGGTTATGACCACATATATTGCATTGGAGACAGGCAAAGGTAATTTTAATGAAGCTTTAGCAATAGGAGGAATATTACTAGTTATATCTTTTATAATTAATGCTATTCTTCATTTTTTTCAAGGGAGTGAAAGTTTTTGAAAATAGAGGTAGTTAATGCAGTAAAAGAGTATGCTGGTAGAAAAGTATTAGATATAGAGCATATGGTTTTTAAAGAGGGAGGTATATATGGAATATTAGGATTAAATGGAAGTGGAAAAAGTACTTTATTACAAAGCATAGCAGGATTTAATAAATTAAATGAAGGGGAAATTATTTATGATGGAAAAGATTTTAATAAAGTAAAAGATAAAATTTCTATGATGAATCAAAGACCGCTTTTATTTAATTGTTCTGCAGGTGAAAATATTATAATGGGACTTAAATTTAGAAAAACACCTAAAAAAACTATTGATGCTAGGTTTGAAAAATACATAAAATATTTTAATATAAATGAAATTCTTAATAAAAACGGAAAAAAATTATCTGGAGGAGAAACTCAAAAGGTAGCCTTACTTAGAACGGTTATATTAGAAAGTGATGTTATAATATTAGATGAACCTACTGCAAGTATGGATATAGAAAGCACTTTAGCTTCTGAAACTTTAATTAAAGATATTATGGAAGATAAAAGAACCGTGATTTTTGTAACTCATGATTTTTATCAAGCAGAGAGAATTGCAGATTATGTAATATTTATGGATAAGGGTAAAATTATAGAACAGGGTGAAAAAGATATTATATTTAATGATCCTAAGAATGCTAAAGTTAAGATGATGTTAAACAAGTGAGAAAACAGAGTATAAGGGGGTATAACTATGATAAAGACTGCTATTGTTACAATAAGTGATAAGAGTTCAAAGGGCGAGAGAAAAGACGAAACAGGAAAGGTGCTACAGGATATTTTAGAAAAAGAAGGATATAAAGTAGAGGAGTATAAAATAATACCAGATGAAATCAATATTATAAGTGAAGAGCTTATAAAGTTATGTGATGAAAAGAAAGTAAATCTTATTATTACTAATGGAGGTACAGGCTTTTCTAAAAGAGATGTAACTCCAGAGGCTACAGAAAAGGTTATTGAAAAACATGTACCAGGTTTTGGTGAAGCTATGAGGGCCAGTTCCCTTTCTATAACGCCAAAGGCCATACTTTCTAGAGGAATTGCTGGAATTAGAAAAGATTCTCTTATAATAAACCTTCCAGGAAGCCCAAAAGCTGCAGTAGAAAATTTGCAGGCAGTATTAGGGGCTATACCTCATGGAATAGAGATTCTATTAGGTGAGGCATCAGAATGTGCTAGATAGATTGGTTTAAGGAGGTAATATTAAGTGGACTTATTTAATGTTGTATCTATTAAAGAGGCTAAAGATCTTATAGAAAAAAATTTTAATGTAAAACCAATAAAGGAAGAAGTGGAGCTTTTAAATAGTATGGACAGGGTTATATATGAGGATATAATTTCTCAAATAAATGTACCTAATTTTAGAAGATCTACCGTAGATGGATATGCTGTAAACTCTAAAGATGTAGCAGGTGCTAGTGAAAGTATGCCCGCTATGATGAACTATAAGGGGGAAGTTCTCATGGGAAAAATTCCTGAAGTTAATATGGATTTCCCTGGGGATTGTGTGTATGTTCCAACGGGAGGTATGATTCCAGAAGGTGCAGATTCTGTAGTCATGGTGGAATATACAGAAAGAGTTCATGAGGATACAGTACTTATAAATAAACCTACAGCCTATGGTGAAAAGGTAGTAGAAATAGGTGAAGATATAGCTAAAGAGGAAGTAATAATAAAAAAAGGTAAAAGATTAAGACCCTATGAAATAGGGGTATTATCTAGTCTTGGAATAACTAAAGTGCCTGTATGTAGAAAACCTAAAGTAGCTATAATATCTACAGGAGATGAGATAATAGATCCTAATAAAGAACCAAAATTAGGCCAGGTTAGAGATATAAATTCTTATCTTTTACAGGCTTCCATTATTGAAGATGGAGGTATTCCTATAAATTATGGAATTATAAGAGATGATTTTAATCTTTTAAAAAATACAGTAGAAAAAGCTATAGAAGATACGGATATTGTACTTATATCCGGGGGGAGTTCTGTAGGAAAAAAAGATGTAACCATAGATGTCATAAATAGTTTGGGAGATCCTGGAGTTTTTGTTCATGGAATAGCAATAAAACCTGGTAAACCAACTATTATAGGAAAGGCTAAGGATAAAATAGTTTTTGGACTACCAGGACATCCTCTGTCAGCAGCTATTGTATATAAGATTATAGTTAAACATTATATAGATAAAATTGCAGGTGCTAAAGAAGAGGTTTTCCCTATAATTTGTAAGTTTAATATAAATTATCATAGTGCAAAGGGAAGAGAAGAATATTTGCCAGTAACATTAAATTGGGAAGGAGATGAAATAATTGCATCACCTGTATTTTCTAAGTCTGGACTTATAAGTGGTTTTTCTAAGGCTTATGGTTTTATAAAAATAGATAAGAATCTTGAGGGAATAAAGAAGGATGAAAAGGTTTTTGTATATAGATTTTAGGAGGTTTTAGTATGGGGCAAAATATTTATCTTTCAAATTATGAAATTGAAGAGGCATTAAAACTTTATTTTAGTAAGATAAGCATAAAAAAACAAAAGGAATTTGTAAATACAGAATATTCAAGTGGTAGAATAACAGCATCACCTATATATTCTAATATATCTTCTCCTTTCTACAATTCTTCAGCTATGGATGGTATCGCAGTTAATAGCGAAAAAACCTTAGGTGCAAATGAAAAGAATCATATAGCTTTAGAAGAAGAAAAGGATTATATAGTGGTAGATACGGGAGATCCTATACCTAGAGAGTATGATTCTGTGATAATGGTGGAAGATTTAATTAAAGTAGATGATAAAAGGGTGGAAATATATAAAAGTATAGCCCCTTATGAAAACATAAGACCTTTAGGAGAGGATATAGTGGAGAAATCCCTTATAGTTCCTTCCTATCATAAGATAAGACCTGTGGATATTTCAGCAATGATTGCTGGAGGAGTAAATGAAGTAGAAGTTTATAAAAAACCTGTGGTAGGTATAATTCCAACTGGCACAGAGCTTGTAGAGCCAGGTAATAATTTAAAAGTAGGAGATATAATAGATTTTAATTCAAGAACCTTTGCAGCACAGATCTTTCAGTATGGTGGTATTGCTAAAAGGTATGAAATAGTTAAAGATAATTATGAAAAAATTAAAGCTACTATAAAAAAGGCAGTAAAAGAATGTGATATAGTTCTTGTAAACGCTGGTTCCTCTGCAGGAAGAGAGGATTACACAGCTAAAATTATAGAAGATTTAGGTAAGGTATATATACATGGAGTAGCTATAAAGCCAGGAAAACCGGTTATTTTAGGAAAGATAGATAATAAACCTGTTATAGGAATACCTGGATATCCTGTGTCAGCCTATGTTATTATGGAAAACTTTGTAAGACCTATTGTGGAAAAATTTGCAGGGGAAAAACCCTACAAATATAAAAAAATTAAAGCGATATTATCTAAAAGGGTTATGTCTTCATTAAAATATGTTGAATTTATTAGGATAAAATTAGGTAAAGTAGGAGAAAAAATAGTAGCCACACCTTTAAATAGGGGAGCTGGCGCCACCATGTCTCTTGTTAGAGCAGATGGAATACTTGAAGTTCCACAAAATGTGGAAGGTATCGAAAAAGGAACGGAAGTAGATATAAAACTTCTAAAGGATGAAGAGGAAATAAATAATACTATAGTTTGTATAGGAAGTCATGATCCTATCATAGATGTTATAGCAGATTTAATTCATGTAAAACAGGGTGGATATTATTTATCCTCTGCTCATGTAGGTAGTATGGGAGGAATAATGGCACTTAAAAATGGTGAAACCCATATAGCTCCTATACATCTTTTAGATATGGAAAGCGGAGAATACAATGTAAGCTACATTAAAAAATATATTGGTAATAGACCTATGGCTCTTATAAAGTGCGTAAAAAGAATTCAAGGAATTATGGTTCCTAAAGGAAATCCTAACAGTATTACTTCTATTAAAGATATAAGGGATAAAAAATTAAAATTTGTAAATAGACAAAGGGGAGCAGGTACAAGACTTCTTTTTGATTATAATCTTAGAAAATTAAATATAAATCCTAGAGAAATACGGGGTTATGAAAGGGAAGAGTATACTCATTTACAAGTGGCCGCAGCTATTTTAAATGGAGATGCTCATTGTGGACTTGG
Source organism: Clostridium sp. CTA-1 (assembly GCF_054768215.1). Lineage (NCBI taxonomy): Bacteria > Bacillati > Bacillota > Clostridia > Eubacteriales > Clostridiaceae > Clostridium > Clostridium sp. CTA-1. The sequence continues at coordinate 20,396 of NZ_BAAAAP010000005.1, read as the reverse complement.
AGTATATTCTGCAGCAAATATGATGGGGCTAGATTTTATACCAGTTTGCAGTGAAGAATATGATTTAGCAATCTTTCAAGAGTTTTTAGATATGCCATCTATAAAAGAACTTATAAATATTATAAAAGCTGATAAATTTAAAGAGAAATTAGAGGAGCTAGGTGGATATGATTATAGTGAGGCAGGCAATATTATTTTACTATAAAGAGAATAAATAATTTTAGTTTTTACAAAGCTAAATATTAATTAATATTATTTTTATACAAAGGAGGAAGTTAATGTTAGACAAGCATGGAAGAAAAATTAACTATTTAAGAGTATCTGTAACAGATAGATGTAATTTAAGATGTGTTTATTGTATGCCTCCTGAAGGTATTGTTAAAAAAGAACATGATAATATAATGAGATATGAAGAGATTTTTAATGTAGTTAAAGAAGCTTCTTTATTAGGAATAGATAAAATTAGATTCACAGGTGGAGAGCCTCTTATACTTAAAGATATAGATAAATTAATCTACAATACATCGAAAATAAGTTCCATTAAGGATATTGCTATGACTACCAATGCTACACTTTTAGAAGATAGAGTAGAGGATTTAAAAAAAGCTGGTCTTAAAAGAGTTAATATAAGTCTTGATTCTTTAAAAGAAGATAGATTTAAGAGCATTACAAGAGGTGGGGATATTAATAAAGTTTTTAAAAGCATTGAAAAATCTTTATCCATCGGTATAAGACCAATAAAAATTAATACAGTAATAATGAAGGGCATAAATGATGATGAAATAGAGGATTTTATGAATTTAACAAAGGAATATCCCATATCCGTAAGATTTATAGAACTTATGCCTATAGGAGAAGGCAGAAAATTATACAAAGATAGTTATATAAGCTCAGAAGAAATAATATCCAAGAATACAGATCTTATACCTGTGGAAACTGATAAAAGTAGTACGGCTCTATTATATAAATTTAAAGAATCTAAAGAAAATATTGGGTTTATAAGTCCTATGAGTTGCAAATTTTGTAGTGGCTGTAATAGAGTAAGATTAACTGCAGAGGGCACATTGAAACCTTGCCTTCATTCTGAAAAGGAAGTAAATCTTAAAAACTATGTAGGAAATAACCAAGCACTTTTATCTAAGATAAATGAAGCTATTTATAATAAACCCTTAGAACATCATATGATAGAAGAAGAAAAAAGTAAAAGCAAAAAAATGATGTATCAGATTGGAGGCTAGTTTATGAATTTAACACATATAAATAAGCAAGGAAGAGCAAAAATGGTGGATGTAGGCAGTAAAGGAGATACAAAAAGAGAGGCTATTGCCTATGGGCATATAAATATGAAGAGAGAAACTTTAAATAAAATAAAAGAAGGTACTATATCAAAGGGAGATGTGCTATCTGTGGCTCAAGTAGCAGGTATTATGGCAGCAAAAAATACCGCTAATATTATACCCATGTGTCATCCCATAATGATAAATGGTTGTGACATAAATTTTCATTTTGATTTTGAAAACAATAACATAGATATAACATGCTCAGTAAAAAATACAGGGAAAACAGGAGTAGAAATGGAAGCTTTAACTGCAGTTACAGTAGCAGCTCTAACTATATATGATATGTGTAAAGCTGTAGACAGAGAAATGATAATATCAAATGTAAAACTTATGAAAAAAAATGGTGGAAAATCAGGATTATTTCAAAGGGAGGAATCATAACATGGCAAAGGTAATAGCAGTTAATATAAGTGAAAAAAAAGGTGAGATAAAACATCCTATAGATAAAGGGTTATTTAAAGTGGATCACGGTCTTGTGGGAGATGCTCATGCTGGAAACTGGCATAGACAAGTAAGTCTTTTAGGTACAGAAAGTATAGATAAAATGAAAAAGTTAGGTCTTCAAGGACTATGTACAGGTAAATTTGCAGAAAATATAACTACAGAGGGCTTGATTTTGTATGAATTACCTATTGGAACTAAATTAAAAATAGGTGAAGTACTTATGGAGGTAACTCAAATAGGTAAGGAATGTCATGCAGGATGTGAAATAAGAAATCTTATAGGAGATTGCATAATGCCTAGAGAAGGGATTTTTACAAAAGTATTAAAGGAAGGCTTTATTAAACCCAATGATGAAATAGAGGTCTTATCCCAGGTTTAAAATTTTAATAACTTGATAAGTTGTCTTTATCTTAAAGGGGAAGATTTATATGAAGGATGATTTTGTAAAAGAAAAATTTTGCGTATTAAAGTCTCACGAAAAGTGTAATAGTTTAGGGATTAGTAAAGATTTAGTATACAGTAAAAAAATAATAAGGGATGAAGAACTTAAAAGGGAACTAAATAATAATTCAGAGTTAATTATTATTGCTACACCTTTTATGAACAAGCTCTATCAATTTGTTAAAGGCTCTAACTTTTTCGTTATTCTTACAGATGGGGATGGTTGTATACTAAATGTCATAGGAGATGAGAGTATATTAAAGGAAGCTTTTAATGTAAAAATGATTCCAGGAGCCTATATGGATGAAAAAAATATGGGGACAAACGCCATGGGGATGGCTTTAAGTGAAAAGTCTCCAATTCAGATATCTGGAGAGGAACACTATGTTAAAGCTTATCATAGATGGACTTGTTCTGCAGCTCCCATAAAAGATATTAATGGGAAAATAATTGGTACTCTTGATTTGACAGGATATAGTGAAAATGTACATTCTCATACCTTAGGAATGGTAGTGGCTGCAACTAATGCCATTGAAAAAATGATAGAATTAAATAATTATAATAGAGCTTTGCAGGTATCTAAAAAGAGTATTGAAAATGTGTTTAATTCTATACAGAGAGCTATATTAAGGGTGGATTTGTCAGGTGCAATAAAGACTATAAACAACAACGCTATAGAACTTTTAGGTTTTAATGAAAATGATATAAAAAGTATGAAGATGTGGGATTTAATACCTGACTGGTCTATGGTTTTAGATGAGATCTATGACAAAGGGAGTTTTGTAGATGAAGATGTATATGTACACTGTCTTAAAAATAAACTTCAATTAAATTTGAGTGCCTATCCTATATATGATTCATCCATGAGAATTATTGAAGTAACCTGTTTACTTTCAGATATACAAAAAACTCGGAAACTTGCAGGAAAAATACTTAGTGGTCAAGCTATCTATACCTTTGATAAAATTATAGGTGAAAGCAAAAAACTTCTTAATATAATAGATTATTCAAAGAAAATTGCAGATAGCAGATCTACTATACTTATTACTGGTGATAGTGGAACGGGAAAGGAAGTTTTTGCACAGTCAATACACAACTATAGTGATAGAAAAGATAAGCCCTTTATAGCTGTTAATTGTGGAGCTATCCCAAGAAATTTAATTGAATCTGAACTTTTTGGATATGAAGAGGGAGCCTTTACTGGAGCAAAAAGAGGAGGATATAGAGGAAAATTTGAAAATTCCCATGGTGGAACAATATTTCTTGATGAAATAGGAGAAATGCCCTTAGATATGCAGATAAAACTTTTAAGGGTTATAGAAGAGGGCGTTATAAATAGAATAGGAAGTTCTAAACAAATACCTGTAAATTCTAGAATAATAGCTGCTACTAATAAGGATTTAAGAGAAGAGGTAGAGAAGGGGAATTTTAGAAAGGATTTGTTTTATAGAATAAATGTATTACCAGTATATTTACCAGCATTAAAAGAAAGACGAGAGGATATACCTTTACTTATAAATTATTTTATGAACAAAACATCTAAACATTTAAATAAAAGGAAGGTAGAAATACCACCTGCATATATGGAAAGGCTTATTAATTATCATTGGCCAGGTAATATAAGGGAATTAGAAAATATAGTAGAATTGATAATAAATGCAGAAAGTGTTGAAATTATTAATAATATAAACCATCATAGTAGCAAGGAAGTTAGAGATAAGGCAAAAGAAGAAACTATGGTGTTTAATCTTGAAATTGTGGAGAAAAACCACATTAAAGAGGTATTAAATAAGTTTGATGGTAATGTTTCTTCCGCTGCAAAGGCTCTAGGTATAGGAAGAAATACTCTTTATAGAAAAATAGAAAAATACTCACTGTACTAATATAGAACAAAGTTCCAAAAAAGAACAATAAAACATAAAAAAATGTATCTAAATAGAACAAAAAGGATTGTTATTTTTAATATTAACTTTAAGTAAGTATAATTTAAATATTTTTTTTAGACAGGGTATATATTATACAAAGAAGAGAGTTTGACTTTAGATAGAGTTAAGCTCTTATCTAGGTATATAGAAGCCTTTAAATATACCCAATATGGTTTTTTTCATAGAGTTTGTACAAATATTATTACTAGTAACTATAGACATAGTATGTTAGTTTATACATAATATATGTTCTCTTTTTTACAATTATAATTTTTTGGCATAAAACTTGCTTATTATCTTATTATATAGTAAGTAATGTATAAATTTTTATAAGGAGGATTTATTTATGTATGGTTATAATGGAAAGATTTTAAGAATTGATTTAACAAATAGAGAATGTACTTTAGAGTCTTTAGATGAAGAAAAGGCTAAAAAGTTTATAGGGGCTAGAGGACTTGGAGTTAAGACTTTATTAGAAGAAATAGACCCTAAAATAGATCCATTATCTATTGAAAATAAACTTGTTATAGTTACAGGTCCTATTACTGGAGCTCCTATGCCAACCAGTGGTAGATATATGGTAGTAACAAAGGCGCCTTTAACTGGTACTATTGCAATATCAAACTCTGGTGGAAAATGGGGAACAGAACTTAAAAATGCAGGATACGATATGATAATAGTACAGGGTAAATCAGATGTACCTGTTTATGTAAACATAGAAGATGATAAAATAGAAATAAAAGAAGCAAATCATCTATGGGGTAAGACTTCATTAGAAACTACAAAAATTCTTTGTAATGAGAACAATGAAAGAGCAAAAGTACTATGTATAGGGCCTGCAGGAGAAAAATTATCTCTTATGGCAGCTATTATGAATGATATAGATAGAGCAGCAGGAAGAGGTGGCGTTGGAGCTGTAATGGGTTCAAAGAATTTAAAAGCCATAGTAGTTAAAGGTTCTGGAAAAGTTAAAGTGTTTAATGAAGAGGAAGCAAAAAAAGTATCCTTAGAAAAAATTAAAATATTAAGAGAAGATCCAGTTGCAGGTGGAGGACTACCTACTTATGGTTCTGCTGTACTTGTAAATATAATTAATGAAAATGGCGTACATCCCGTGAGAAATTTCCAAAAATCCTATACAGATGAGGCTGATAAAATAAGTGGAGAAACTCTTACAGAGGATTGTCTTGTAAGAAAAAATCCATGTTATAGATGTCCAATAGCCTGTGGTAGATGGGTAAAATTAGATGATGGTACAGAATGTGGAGGCCCAGAATATGAGACTTTATGGTCCTTTGGATCTGACTGTGACGTATATGATTTAAATGCTATTAATGTAGCTAATATGCTTTGTAATGAATATGGTCTCGATACAATTTCAGCAGGGGCTACCATTGCAGCAGCCATGGAGCTATATGAAAAAGGATATATAAAGGATGAAGATATAAAAGAGGATGGATTATCTTTAAAATGGGGAGATGCAGAGGCTGTTGTTGGATGGACAAAAAAGATGGCATTAAGGGAAGGTTTTGGAGATAAAATGGCAGATGGATCCTATAGATTATGTGAATCCTATGGTGTTCCAGAGTTCTCTATGACAGTTAAAAAGCAAGAATTACCAGCTTATGATCCAAGAGGAATTCAAGGACATGGTATAACTTATGCAGTTAACAATAGAGGTGGTTGTCATATAAAAGGTTATATGATAAGTCCGGAAATACTAGGATATCCAGAAAAACTTGACAGATTCTCTCTAGAAGGAAAGGCAGCCTATGCTAAAATATTCCACGACTTAACAGCTGTAATAGATTCTTTAGGATTGTGCATATTTACAACTTTTGGACTTGGCGTACAGGATTATGTAGATATGTATAATGTAGTTGTAGGTGGTAAGTTACATGATGCAGAATCTATAATGGAAGCAGGAGATAGAATTTGGACATTAGAAAAGTTATTTAATTTAAAAGCTGGCATGGACAGTTCCCATGATACCCTTCCAAAAAGATTGCTTAAAGAACCTATTCCAGAAGGACCTTCTAAGGGATGTGTTCATAAATTAAGTGAATTACTTCCAGAATATTATGCAATAAGAGGATGGGACAAGAATGGTATACCATCAGAGGATACATTGAAAAAATTAGGGCTTGAAGAATATATAAAGTAGGAAATATAAACAGAGTTCTTGGCTTCAGAGGGAGTTTTTACTCCAACTGAAGTTTAGAAATTGTTATCCAGGGAAGTACCCGCTCTTTACTCCCACTTTGGAGAAGATGGGAGTATTAGAGCGGGTAGTCATCGGATAAATAGATAATCAGATGAAAATAATTATGAAATAAAGATGCATTAAAAGCAGATAGTAAATATTTAAAAATAGAGAGGCTTTCAAAACTAAAAAAATAAAAGCCTTTCTATAATTTTAATATAAAGATAAGGGGGTGAATTTTTGAAAATTGAAGTAAGATTATTTGCATATTTTAGAGAAGGAAGAGATAAAAAATATTTTATGGAAATAAATAAGGAAAATATAACCCCAAGGCATATACTTGAAAAATTAAATATTAAAGTAGAAGAAGTGGCTATATTACTTATTAATGGAAGAGATGGAAATGTGGATACTTTATTAAAGGATGGAGATGTATTATCTTTATTCCCACCAGTAGGAGGAGGATAGAATGTCTAGATATGATAGAAATATAAAAACTCTTTCTTTAGAGGAAAATGAAAAACTTAAAGATTTTAAAGTCTGCGTAGTTGGATGTGGAGGACTAGGTGGATATATAATTGAGATGCTAGGAAGAATTGGAATAGGCTATATAACAGCAGTGGATGGTGATAATTTTAGCGAATCTAATTTGAACAGACAAATTATTAGTAATGATTTAAATTTAGGAAAAAATAAAGCTATAGAAGCTAAAAAAAGAATGAAAATAGTTAATGATTTAATATATGTAAATCCTATTACAACATTTATAAATAAGGATAATGTATTAGATATTTTAAAAGAACATTATATAGTTATTGATGCTGTGGATAATATAGAAACTAGATTTTTATTACAAGAAAGTTGTGAGAAGCTTAGAATACCATTTATTCATGGTGCTATTGCAGGCTGGTATGGACAAGTAACAACTATATTTCCGGGGGATAGAACACTGGATATTATTTATAAGAATAAAAGTAAAAAGGGCATAGAGGATGTTCTTGGAAATCCTTCTTTTACACCAGCTTTAGTGGCTTCTATACAGGTAAGTGAAGCACTAAAAGTATTAATTAATAGAGGGGAAATTTTGAGAAATAAAATATTTATGATAGATTTACTGTACCAAGATTTCTATATATTGAATTTAAAAGAGTAGTTTAAAGTTGTATATAGGTGTTTTTATCCAACTTCATAAGTTATTTCTAGACTAAGAAAATATATTTCATAAGTGAATTCRACCTGAAATTAAAAATTATTCCATAAATAATTACCCCTTAATTTATTATTATATATAATAATAAATTAAGGGGTAATAGTTTTAAAAAGCAATATTAGATTATATGTAATTTCAATTAATTCTATTTAAATATAGATTTGATTTTATATGTAATCATATAAAAAAGTTATTGTTAATAATGGATTTTTAAGTATTAAAATTATTTTATACTATGTTACATTTACAAAAAATTAATTTATTTTTAAAATAATATTTTTTATTCCTATTATATGGTCGCTAAGGTATTGTAAATCTTCAGAAGAAAGATTAGATATTTTTTCTGTTAGCAAAGTCTTTACTAATTTTTCTTGATCCTTTATAAAGATTGATCCTTTTTCTGTTAATTCAACTCTTATAACTCTTCTATCCTTTGAGTCAGTATATCTAGTAACCATATTTTCAGAAATTAGTTTATCAATGATAGGAGTCATATTAGGTTTAGAAATCAATAAATCCTTAGCAATTTTAGAAATAGAACAATTGCCATTATGCTTAAGATAAACAATAACTTTTACATGGGAGGGAGGTAGAGGGAATTTTTTCTTTAATTCATCTGGATTCAAAAGTTTTTTATGTAAATTTAATAATAAATCATATAGATCTTGAGATATTTCATTAAGTTGAGTATTATTCATTTTTATCCTCCTTAGTTAATTTTATGCTCTAATTACATTATATTGTATTCAACCTTATTATACAATATAAAAAAGTTATTGACATATAAAATATATTAAAATATAATAGTTATGAAAATATAACTATTATATTGACATAGGCGAAGGTAAGATAGTGTATATTTTAAAGATTTTTAATTAAATTATATTGTATTTTTCATAATTTTACAATACAAAAGTTATTGACACATAAAATATATTAAAATATAATAGTTATGAATTTATAATGATTACATTGTTAAAAACAGGAAATATAATCATTATAAATTTAATTTTTTAAGGGGGAATTATTTATCTTAGTTAGGAACAATATAATAATAGCTTTTTATAAATTTAATCATTTATAAAATGGACGAAATGGAGAGATGATATTGAATGTTAAAGATAATAAAGCACTTAAAACCATTTATTGCTTCAATACTTCTAGTATTAGGGCTTTTATTTGTGCAAGCTGTATGTGATCTATCCTTACCAGATTATATGTCTAATATTGTTAATGTAGGCATTCAACAAGGCGGGGTAGATAATGCAGTACCAAAAGTAATTCGTAAAAGTGAATTGGATAAAATTAAGGTTTTTTTAGATGAAGGGGATGTAAAAAAAATAGAAGATAATTACATACTATTAGATAAGAAAAACCTTTCTAAAGAGGATTTTGAAAATTATTTAAAGGATTATCCAAATCTTAATAAAGAACCTATTTATAAATTAAATACAAAGGATAAAAATACAATAAATGAACTAAACAGTATATTAGCAAAACCAATAATTATGGTAGGGGGAATGGAAAAAGCTGATATGTCAAAGTCAAATAATATTGCTAAAGAATCAGCGCCTCAAAATAAAGCTAATAAAGTGAATCCACAATCTGAACAAAATGATAAGATAAAAACCTCTTCAGAAGATCAAATGACTAAAGTTCCTTCCAAAAGTGAAATGTCTAAAGGGAATGCTAATTCATTTTTAAATATGCCAAAGGAACAAATTAATGTAATAAAAGAAAGTTTAGATAAAAAATTTAAGGATATGCCTGAAAGTATGATTACTCAGTCAGCAGTTATTTTTGTTAAGGATGAGTATAAAGCTATGGGAGTAGATACAGATAAACTTCAATCAAACTACATTCTTAAGGAAGGATTTAAAATGCTACTTTTAGCATTACTTAGTATGGTGGCTACAGTTATGGTTGCTATGCTAGCTGCAAGAGTAGCTGCAGGACTCGGAAAAAATCTTAGAAGAAATGTATTTACAAAGGTTACCGATTTTTCTAAGGGAGAATTTGATAAATTTTCTACAGCTTCTTTAATTACAAGAAGTACAAACGATATTCAACAGGTTCAAACTTTTATGGTAATGTTGCTTAGAATAGTATTTTATGCACCTATTTTAGGTATAGGTGGAATACTTAAAGTACTAAAAACAGATACCTCTATGGCCTGGATCATAGCTGTAGCAGTTATGGCTATTTTAACTTTAGTTATTGTTTTATTTGGATTAGCTATTCCTAAATTTAAAAGAGTTCAAAAATTAATAGACAAAATAAACTTAATAACTCGTGAATCTTTAATAGGAATGTTAGTTATACGTGCTTTTAATACTGAAAAGCATGAGGAAGAAAAATTCGATAAAACTAATAAAGAGTTAACACGTACTAATTTATTTATAAATCGTGCAATGACGATGATGATGCCAATGATGATGTTAATTATGAATCTTATAACTTTATTAATTGTATGGGTAGGATCTCATCAGGTAGATGCAGGAGCTATGCAGGTAGGAAATATGATGGCCTTTATGCAATATACAATGCAAATAATTATGGCATTTTTAATGATTTCCATAGTATCTATTATGCTTCCACGTGCTTCCGTATCAGCTCAGCGTATAAGTGAAGTTATAGATGTACCAATAACTATTAAAGATATAGAAAAGCCAAAAGAGTTCACAAATTATAAAAAAGGATATATAGAATTTAAAAATGTTTCCTTTAGATATGAAGGCGCACAAAAGGATGTACTTTCTAATATTACATTTAGTGCACTGCCAGGAGAAACTACAGCTTTTATAGGAAGTACAGGTAGTGGTAAATCCACTCTAATAAATCTAATACCAAGATTTTATGATGTAACAGAAGGAGAAATATTAATAGACGGGGTTAATTTAAAAGAGATATCTCAAAGGCGTTTAAGAGAAAAAATAGGTTACGTACCACAAAAAGGAATATTATTTTCAGGCACTATAGAAAGTAATATTAAATATGGTAATGAATCAGCTACAGATAAAGATATAGAAAAAGCAACAAGAATAGCTCAAGCTATGGAATTTATAGAATCTAAAGAACAGGGCTTTAAGACAGAGGTATCCCAAGGAGGTACTAATGTTTCTGGAGGACAAAAACAAAGACTTTCTATTGCACGTGCCATTGTAAAAAAACCAGATATATATATTTTTGATGATAGTTTTTCAGCCCTTGACTTTAAAACAGATGCAACACTTAGAAAGGCTTTAAAGGATGAAACAAAGGAAAGTACAGTATTAATTGTAGCCCAAAGAATAAGTACTATAATAAATGCGGATAAGATAATTGTATTAGATGAAGGAAAAATGGTTGGAATGGGTACCCATGATGAATTAATGAAAAATTGTGAAGTTTATAAGGAAATTGCCTTATCACAACTTTCAAAGGAGGAACTTTTATCATGAGCAATAAAAAAATAGAAAATAGAAGAAAAGGTGGTTTTGGCTCACGTCATGGTGGTCCTATGGGAGCAGTTGAAAAGGCAAAAGATTTTAAGGGTACCATGAAAAATTTAGGTAAATATATAATGCCTTATAAAATGTCTATAATTTTTGTAATTGTTCTTGCTATAGGTAGTGCGGCTTTTTCTATAGTAGGACCTAAAATCTTAGGAAAAGCTACTACAAAATTATTTGAAGGATTAGTACAAAAGGTTACTGGAGTAAAAGGTGCTTTAATTGATTTTGATTATATAGGTAAAATAATAATTTTACTTCTTGTATTATATATAATAAGTGCTATATTTTCTTTTGTACAGGGATATATAATGTCTTCAGTGGCTCAAAAAATTTCTTATGAATTTAGACGTGAAATTTCTGAAAAAATAAACCGTATGCCTATTAAGTATTTTGACAATAAAACTCATGGAGAAGTATTATCTAGAGTTACTAATGATGTAGATACAGTGAGTCAAACCTTAAATCAAAGTATGTCTCAAATAATTACTTCTGTTGTTACAATAATAGGTGTATTAATTATGATGTTATCTATAAGTTGGCAAATGACCATTGTAGCTTTATTAATATTACCTGTATCCATGATGATTATAATGCTCGTCGTAAAAAAATCACAAAAATATTTTAAGGCTCAACAGGAGGATTTAGGTAATATTAATGGTCATGTAGAGGAAATTTATGGTGGACATAATATAATGAAGGCCTTTAATAGAGAACAAGAAGCTATAGAAGAGTTTGATAAAATAAATGATAAGCTTTATAGTTCAGCTTGGAAATCTCAGTTCTTATCTGGAATGATGATGCCAATTATGTCCTTTATAGGTAATATAGGATATGTGCTTGTATCTATTTTAGGTGGATGGCTTGCCATAAAGAAAACTATTGAAGTTGGAGATATTTTATCTTTTATTCAATATGTTAGAAGTTTTACCCAACCTATATCACAGGTAGCTCAAATAGCTAACGTGCTTCAATCTACAGCAGCTAGTGCAGAAAGGGTTTTTGAATTTTTAGAAGAGGAAGAGGAAGTTAAAGAAACAGAAAATCCTGTTAAACTTCAAAAAGTTTATGGAGAAGTTGAATTTAAAAATGTTAAATTTGGATATAATAAGGATAAAATTATCATAAATGATTTTTCAGCTAAAATTAAACCAGGACAAAAGGTAGCTATTGTAGGACCAACAGGAGCAGGTAAGACCACTATGATTAAACTTTTAATGCGTTTTTATGATGTAAATAAGGGTGGAATATTTATAGATGGACATAATATAAATGACTTTAAAAGAGCAGATTTGCGTAAAATATTTGGAATGGTACTTCAAGATACTTTCTTGTTTACAGGTACTATAAAGGAAAATATAGCCTATGGAAAGCTTGGAGCTAGTGATGAAGAGATAATTAAAGCAGCAAAATCAGCTCATGTTCATAATTTTGTAGAGACTTTACCAAAGTCATATGATATGGAACTAAATGAAGAAGCAAGTAATATTTCCCAAGGGCAAAAACAATTACTAACCATCGCTCGTGCAATATTGTCAGATCCTAAAATATTAATATTAGACGAGGCAACTAGCTCTGTAGATACTCGTACAGAATTACTTATACAAAAAGCTATGGAAAACTTAATGGAAGGAAGAACTAGCTTTATAATTGCACATAGATTATCTACTATTAGAGATGCGGATTTAATTCTTGTAATGAAAGATGGAGATATTATAGAACAGGGAAATCATGAAGAATTATTAAAAGCTAAAGGCTTTTACTATTCTCTTTACAATAGCCAATTTGAAAATGCAGAAGTGTCTTAAAAATATTTTTAAAGTTTTAAGTTGTATTTAATGAAATTTATTAAAATATTTATGAAATTTACCTTTTATAAATGTATATAGATATATTTATAATTATTATTAAAATAAAAAATACAGGTAATAAACATTAACTAGTTTATTACCTGTATTTTTTTATTTTTCTTTATCATATTTTAATAATCATTTGATAAATATATTCATAACTTTGAGAGGAATAATTAAATTAATTACCATGATTATAAAGTTTGAAAATTATAATTATAACTTTTATAATTATAATTTTTAAATACTTATAGTTATTTAAGCTAGTATGCACAATAATAAAATTCAATTACCTTTTTAGAAATATATTATATAATATTTTACTAATTTTATAAATCTTTATAAAATCTTTAAAATTGCCCTTTAATATAAAAGTACAGAGAAAAGAAAGGGAGGATTTAGAGATGAATAATATAATAGAAGTTAAAAATTTAAGTAAAAACATTAAAGGAAAGACTATCATAGAAAATATGAGTTTTAATATTGAAAGGGGGGATATATATGGATTTGTAGGTCCTAATGGAGCAGGTAAAACAACCATGATTAGATTACTTACGGGGCTTATAAAACCTACTAAGGGAGAGATTTTAATCAATGGAATAGATGTAAACAAAGATAGAAAGGGAGCTCTTTTAAATCTTGGGGCTATAGTAGAATGCCCTATATTTTTTGAGTATATGACAGGAAGAGAAATTTTAAAAAATCTTGTAAGATTACACCCTAATATACCCAAAGAAGAAAGAGAAAAAAGAGTAGATGAGGTTTTAGAACTTGTAGATTTAAAAAATAGAGAAAATGATAAGGTGTCTACTTACTCTCTAGGAATGAAACAAAGATTAGGTATTGCCCAGGCGCTTTTAGGAAGGCCTGAAATAATCATTTTAGATGAGCCAGCCAATGGTTTGGATCCTATTGGAATTAAGGATTTAAGGGATATTATTTTAAAATTAAATAGTGAATTTAAAATAACCTTCTTAGTATCTAGTCACTTACTTGATGAGCTTCAAAAGTTTTCTAATAAAATTATAATTATAAATCAGGGTAGATTGAAATTTAAAGGATCTTTAGAAGAGCTTCTTTCTATGGGAGAAGGAAATATTGAAGAGGTATTTTTGCAAATATTAAAAACTAAGGAGGAAGCTTTATAATGGAACTTTTTAAAAGTGAATTTGAAAGATTATGGAAGAACAAATTAACTTTATTTTGTTTTATACTAATCCCTCTAGCTATAATAGGATCCTCAAAATATTACCTTGGAAATAATTTGAAATTACCTATAACTAGTGATGAGTATACTTCATTTGGTAACTATCCCTTTATGATGTTTCAGGAAATGTTAATTACTTTATTTAATTTTATGGCTATTTTATTTGTATGTATATCTATTACTGAAGAATATAGAAAAGGCCAAATCAGATTGATTATGATAAGAGGGTATTCTTTTAAAGAAATATATTTTGCAAAAATAGCCTCTATCATATCTACAATGGTTATATTCTTTGTAGCATATTTTATATTGTCTACAGCAATTGGATATTTTATAGCACCTAAATTATATAGAGTAAAGCTTTTTTTCCATAGTAGCACCGTAAGTAACTTAAATGCTATCTTGTATTCTTTAAAATACTATGCTTTAGGATTTTTAACTGTTTTAGCAATACTTTCTGTATTTGCTCTTTTTTCAGTGACTTTTAAGAGTTCTACAGGAACTATAGCTGCATGTATATGTTTTTTAATGGGAAGTTTTATTTTTTCAAAAATTATTGAGCAATGGCACATTATGTTAGTTAGGAATCCACATAATGGTATAAATCTTATTAAAATAGTGGAAAAATTATATTTAAGTACTATTCCTCAGATTCAATATATTGGTATATGTTTTGTTTTGGCTGAAAAACCAATATTAAATCATTGGATTTTAGGTGTTTTAGCAGCCTATATAATTATCTTTACATTTATAACTTGTACTATATTTTCTAAAAGAGATAATTTTATTTGATTTTATAATTATTTAATAGATTATAGGATATTTAAAAGTAAGACTACAATTGAAATTAAGAATTGTTATATATAAAGATTTTTATTATACAACTGAAAGGAAGTGAGTACTTAGTGAGTATTTGTATTTTTATAATGTACATTCTCACTAAATATAATTTATGAAAGAGTTAATTATTAGCGAATTTTTAAGAATGAGAGGAAGAAAAAAGAATAAGGCCTGTTTTATTATACTTTTACTTGATTTTATATTTAATATTTGTTGGTATAAAACCTTTGGAGCAGGTATAGGTTTTTATACCCCACATATATCTACAAAGCTAAACTCTTTAAATCTACCTATTTTTATAATGAAAGATTTAGCATTAATTCTATTTTTAATAGTTTTTCCAATGCTTTTTATAGATAGTTTAAGTGGAGAATACGAATCTGGTGCTTATAGACTTATATTAATAAGACCCTATAGTAAAATTAAGTTATGGTTTTCCAAGTTAATAGTCCAAAGTTTATTTTCATTAGTTATATTTGCTGTATTTTTTATTCTTTCTGTAATTAGTGGATATATTTTATTTCCTAGGGCAACTGTAACTAACTTTTACAATATACCTAAAGTTTATGATCAATTAGGAGCTTTTATATATAATTTTAAAGTTATAGCATTAATGTACTTTGTAAGTATTGCAATTTTGGCTTTAGCTTCTTTAATTTCCTCAATGGTATCTAAATCTGTGGCAGCCTTCTTAATCCTTATATGTTCTTTAATAGGAGGAATATATATAGGACATGGGCTGCAAATTATATTTTTACCTTTTCATAATATAATTAGACTTTTAAGTTTAGGAAAAAGAGCTGATTTTTATATTCCAGTTGTATCCTGTCTACTTATATGCAGTTTTTTAAGTACATTGATTTTTACTAGAAAAGATTTGAAATGCTAAAGAGTAAGACATAAGCATAATTTATGTTATTGCTATATTTTTATACTTTCATACTGCTTGGTTTAAGAGATATAAACTTAATCAGTATTTTATATATTGAGGATTTATTAGGCTTAAGACTTGGGGGACTTTTTTACTAAAAGTTAGAGCTAATAACTGTTTAGAACTTGTATTTATAAATTTAATTTATATCTAATTTAATTTATAGAGTATGAAACTTGAAAAATATTATATTTAAATGTACATGCTATAATATTATTAAAATGCAAAAATAGAGGTGGTTATATGCAGGAAAAAATATTAATAGTAGATGATGAAGATGATATAGTATCTTTTATAAAGGATTATTTTGAGGATCAAGGGTACCGCGTTATTACAGCTAGTAATGGTAGAGAGGCTATAGAATACTGTGATAAAGATATAGATATTATTTTGCTTGATATAATGATGCCTAATATTGATGGCTTTCAGGTTTGCCAAAAGATAAGGAACAAAGTATCCTGTCCTATAATATTTTTAAGTGCTAGACAAAGTGAAGTTGATAAAATTAAAGGTCTTTCAGTAGGTGGTGATGATTATATAGTAAAACCCTTTAGTATAAAGGAATTAAAAGCAAGGGTTCAGGCCCATCTTAGAAGAGAAAAAAGAGTTCCTTTAAATAATAAATCTAAAATAAGCTTTGGAAAACTTAATTTAGATTTAAGTAGTCGTAAAGTTTACTATGAAGAGGAAGAGATTATTTTTACAGCTAAAGAATTTGATATAGTAGAACTTCTAGCATTACATCCAGAACAGGTATTTTCTAAAGAACAAATATATGAAAAAGTTTGGGGATATGATGCAGAAGGGGATGCAAATACAGTAGCAGAGCATATAAAAAAAATAAGAGCAAAGTTTATAAAAAGAAGTGCATCTCTTAATCATATAGCTACGGTATGGGGAGTAGGTTATAGATGGGAGAAAAATAAAATATGAAAAAAGCATCCTTAAAAACACAAACTATAAGTACTTTTCTATTAATTATATTTTTAAGCATGGTATGTACAATAGCTACTATAGGTACCTATTTATTTACTATGTATTTTGGAAAAGATCCTATGTTAAAACCAGATAACTATTATCAAAAACAGTCTGATAAAATTCAGCAATTTATAGTTAGCAAGGGAGAAAATATATTAGAGGATAAAAATAGGTTAGAACTTGAAAGTTTAATTCTCCAAAAAGGTATAGGGTATCAAATTACAGATCTAGAGGGTAAAATTATATATGGAAATGAAAAAGAAAGAATAATAAAAGATAAAAAACAATTGATAGAATCAATAAATAAAACAGATATTGATAATCTTGATAGAGCTAGTGTTTTTGGATCAAAGGTTAAAAGGTATATACCTATATTGGACAGTGATTCCAATGTGAAAGGCGTTGCTATAATTAAATACAATATTGAGACAAGTGTGAAGAAAGATAAAAATGAAAAAATAGTTCATGTATTTCAAGTATTCTTACCATTCTCCCCTTTTGTATATATAATTATTTTTACAATTATTTTTACAAGAAAATTAATTAAAAGTATTCAACAACCTATAAATGAAATAATAGATGCTTCAAATAAGATAAAAGAAAAGGATTTAGATTTTGAAATAAATTATAAAAGTAATAATGAGTTAGGAAAATTAGTTTCTTCTTTTGAAGAGATGAAAAATGCTTTAAAAGAATCACTAAATAAACAATGGATTATGGAAGAAGACAGAAAAGAAATGATAAAAGCCATAGCTCATGATTTGAAAACTCCTATTACTGTTATTCAAGGACATGTGGAGGTACTTATGGAAGAGGGAACTAAAGCTCCCATTAGAGTAGAAAAATATTTAAATATTATAAAAGCTAATACAGAGAGAATGGGAAGGCTTATTTCAGATATGAATCTCACATCAGAAATAGAGAATAAAAACTTTGATTTAGCTCCTGTAAAGGTAGACATAATTGAATTCTTAGAAAAAAAACAACAGGATTATAAAGTGCTATGTAAGGACAAAAATATAGAATTTAAATTGTTTTTAGAAAAGAATTTTGATTTAAACAGGGAATTTTCTATAGATGCTGAGAGACTAGAGCAAATACTAGATAATATAATATCTAATGCCATAAGGTATACACCTGATGGAAAATCTATAATTACTAAAGTAAAAATACATAATAATATCATAAAATTTATTGTGGAGGACGAAGGAACAGGTTTTAATGATAAGGAATTATGCTATATTTTTGAAAAATTCTATAGGGGCGATAGTTCAAGATCTAAAGAGAAAGGTCACTCTGGATTAGGAATGTATATTGTAAAAATTTTAGTTGAAAAGCATAATGGTTGGATCGTAGCAGAAAATAAAGAAAATGGTGGAGCAAGAATAAAATTTATTATTAAAGAAATATAGTAATTTTAAATTATTGAAGATGCTGGATTTCTAGAGATAGAACTAGAGATTTAAGTTGACGTGTAAAAGCTAAAGATGATTTAAAAGAATCAAATTAGAAATATTTAAAGGCTGTAAAAATTTCGAGAATTATTTACAGCCTTTAAGTATTTTATTAGTATCAAATATTTTCATTTTATTTATTTTTTCATTTCTTTTAGTATGCTTTTTATTTTTTTATTCAACGTATAGATTCTTATATTAGACTTTAATTTAGCTATAAATAAGTTTTCATCTAAAGGTTTGTTTATAATATCATCTGCTCCACAATTTAAAATATTAGATAGAGTTTTATTATTGTCTAAAACAGTAACAGCTATTATAGAAGAGTTTATATTATTTCTTCTTATTTGTCTTATTAAAGTTTTTCCAAACTCATTTTCTAATACCATATCAATTAAATACATATCATATTTTTTATTACTATTAAATAATTCTTTACCAGAATTATAATAATCTACATTTTCAATGCCATATCTTGCTAGCATATCTTTTTCTAGAGTACAATCAAAGGAGTTATCATCTATAATTGCAATTTTTGCTTCTTTTAAATTTTTCATATATTCATCATCTTGGAATACTGCATCCACATGCTTTGTAATCTCTTCTTTTAAATCATCTTTTAATAAATAATCAAATACACCTAGATTAAGAAGATTTTTCTTCTTCTCATGATCATTATCGCTTGTAACTATAAATATAGGTATTTCATTAGAATCCATATATCCAATATTTTTTATAAAATCTTCTATATCTCCACCTTTGCCATAAAGGGAAGTTATTATAAGATCTATGTCATATTCTTTTATTAGATTATAAGCCTCATTAAAACTGTCTGTAGCTATGTAATCATAATTTTTTTCTCTTAAAATATTTTCTACCATTTTGCAAAAAAAATCGCTTTGTTCTATATGAAGAACGGTATACATATTAAGTACCTCCAATAATATTAATTTTTTATATTATCGTAGTTCACCTTTAGGCCTTTAGAAAAATATAACAGATATTCAAAATCACTAAACATAAATATTAAAATATGGAAATGGTTATAGTATAATTAATTTGACATAAAGGAAGATTTAATCTATATAGAATTTTTATTTAAGTCAAGTTAATACTACAAGTAGGGAATCATAGTAGAAACATGAAATATTAAAGATTTTAAAATTAACTATAATAGAATAAATATAAACTTTTAAAGTGTTTCTAAACTTAATTATGAAGTAATATATAAAGTTTAAGTAATTGCTAGTTGAAGTTATTAAGAGTTCTTAAAGAAATTATGGAGGTGTTAAGTATGAAAGAAATAGTTTTAGCTGGAGGTTGTTTTTGGGGAGTAGAAGAATATATGTCAAGAATTAAAGGCATAGTGGAAACAAAAGTAGGCTATGCTAATGGAATAAAAGAAAACCCTAGTTATAAAGAGGTATGCAGTGGAACTACAGGTCATGCAGAAGCTTGTTACATAAAGTATGATGAAAGTATTATCTCCTTAGAAGAACTATTAAATAAATTTTGGAACATAATAGATCCAACAGTACTAAATAAACAGGGAAATGATAGGGGGACACAATATAGAACAGGAATATTTTACTTAAATGAAAAAGATTTAAATATAATTACAGAAAGCAAATCTAGGGAACAGAAAAATTATAAGAGAGCAATAGTTACTGAAGTAGAGCCCTTAAAATGTTTTTATAAGGCTGAAGAGTACCATCAAAAATATTTAAAGAAAAATCCAGAAGGATATTGTCATATACATTTAGATTAATTATTTTTTATTAATTATGTATAACTTTTTTAAAATGCAAAATTAAGAACTCCTTTCTAGTGAAAACTAAAAGTATAAAACTAGAAAGGAGTTTTTATATGAAAATTTTCACTAAATAATGCTAGATTTGTTATAAGTAGAATAATAGAAATATAATAAATTCTATAGGTTTTATATTATTTGCGATTATTAAAAGATTCAATTGTTTTTAAATTTTAAATTACAAAAATCATCAATATAATACATAATTATAGTTTTTTCTACAAAGTATTGATATTGATATTTATCTTAAATATAATTATATTATTATTAAT